>JAAEZN010000007.1:25349-77498 GCA_018222835.1 Algicola sp.
ATTCAGATGCTTCACTCCGTTCAGAATGATAACTAAATGTAAACAAGCGTTATGCTGAATTTATTTCAGCATCTCATTTAACTCTTACGCCAAAACCAGATGAGATTCAGATTCAATAATGCGCTTGGGCTACGCTCAGCATCCGTACGGAATGAATTACAATACAAATCGATAGGTCGCCTTCAACAAAAAGATATTTTGTGGCTTTTGCCCAAAAATATTATCGCCCAAGCTCGATAAAAGTCCATCGGTCGGGTCACCGCTCCTAGATACATCTTGAGACCACACCAAGAATATTTCCGATCCAGGAATATATTCCCACCGGATCACAAGGTTGGAACGGAACTGCACAAATGAGAAATCGGGGTCATCAAAACTAAAATCGGTAATACCATCCAAATCTTCATCAATGGCGTACTCACCATCGATCAAAGAGGTTTGATCGGCCGTGTACTGGATAAATCGATCTTCAAAAGTTTTGGCAACAGGATCGGTAATATGTTTAAAGTTCGAATATCGTCCTCGAGAAATAAAAGGTTGCCCCCAATATTGGATGGTCAAGTTGGGGTTGATGGTATAGTTGAGCCTCACCGACATACTCAGAGTACGTTGACTGATCTCACCATTGAGGTAACGTGGCAAGCCGCCCACATCATTAAAATTATCAATGAACTGCAATTTATCACGATTTATCCTCAAAGAAGGGAATGCAGAAACTCGCAATGCATTAATGGGCTGATAGACAAATCCTCCCTCCATATAATAGGTTTTTATAGAATTGTCCAATGCCTTTCTTCCATTATGAAAAAAAGAGAATCTGATTTTTTTCCTAGAATCGGTATTAATACTGTTCCAAAAATTCACCCAAGGGGATTGCCGTAGCCTAGGCCCGCCTCTCAGTGCAAAGTTGGAATACTCAATAGGAGCAAAATTGAATCCGATATTGGTGTTCCAGTTGCCTTTCCAGTTTTGCCATGTGTTGGTGTTGAACTGTAAGTAATTATGGTTTCCTTGAAAATCCCAGGCGGTCCAGTGGTTATAGTTGATACCCACTCGCCTAAAGGTACTATCCGGTTTTAAGGTCTGGTATCCGATCCATGTATAGTGCCGAACATCATCGGACTGGCGTTGAAAACCGATATCGTTAAGTTCTAGTTCGGGAGACCTCCATGTTGCGCCAGATTCGAACCGCCAATGTCCATTTCCAATTTTCCCGATCTGCACATTACCTCCAGTACCTGTCAAAGATGTTCTTGTAGTATCCACTTGCACATGATCTGCCCCCACCCTGTCGAACAAGTGTGTTATGGATTGTTGCGTATTGGCAATAGCCTCTTTGCTACCCTGAACATGGCTCATGGTAAGGTTTCCGCCTACATACCAATCACGGTTTGCCCATTGATGTTTAAAATCCAAGCCTCCTGTGTAGGCAGCATCATGCAAAAAATTGAGCTGTTCGGGCAAGTTTTCTCGGTTAGTGGCCGTAAAAATTCCACCGATATAGGAATTCCTTTGGTTAAAATCTTTTTGTAGCCTGCCTACAAAATAGTTGGTCAAAGGTTCCACCATTTCTTTCCTTGTATTCCCTGCTCCATTAATTATGGTAGCGTTTCTTCGCGAAGTAACACTCTCCAGCACCCCGATTGCCCAACCGTTTTTGGTTTTTCCACTAAATTTAGCGGCACCGATCATCGGAGTATTATCCGGCTGATCCACAAATTCTCCATCCGAGGTATCCGGATATCCTTGTGGACTTCTGCCAATCCTTCGGGAGTAAAATATATTATCGGAACCGAATGTGTTTCCCGCTTGTGACTGAGACACCCTAAAATCGAAGATGTTTTTGTTCTCGACAAAAAATGGGCGCCTCTCTTGGAAAAATATCTGAAACCCATCCAATGCGATTGCCGAAGGGTCGGCATCTACCTGTCCAAAGTCGGGGTTTACCGTTAAATCCAAGGTAAGGTCGTTGGTTATTCCAATTTTGGCATCCAGACCTGCTGTAATATCACTCTCGCTACCATCTCTAAAAGGATTCCCCTCCTCCGCTTCGTAAGTTTCTGTTTTTGCCACGGTATAGGGCTGGATTTCCAACTGTTTTTGGGGCTGTATATTCTTTAGCCCATGTAGTTCCCCAAACTCGCTCACCCAACCGGGTTGATCCACGGGCTTACGTTGCCACAACGAACGTTCCTCATCTCTAAAAAAACGTCGGGTGGATTGAAAACCCCATACCTGCTCTTCTGCGCTTCCAAATTTCAATTGGCTCAGAGGAATCCGTAGTTCTGCTGTCCATCCTTCATCGTCAACATGAGCTTTTGCGTACCAAATCGGGTTCCAGCTCGAATCCCAATTGTTACCATTATTGGATATAAATTCGTCCCCCTTTACGCCTGCAGCAGTTATGGTAAAAGAAAATGCGGTGCGCTTATCAAAGTAGCTATCAATATTGAACTCTACCCAATCACCATCAAAGCCATCCCTTCGGGACAACCTTTTTACAATCTTGTCCGGTTCACTATCATAACAACGAACACCTATATATAAGTTCTTGCTATCGTATAAGATTTTAAATTTGGTTTGATGCGAAGGCGGTGTGTTCTCATCTGGCTGCCATTCTATATAATCGCCGCCCCATTCCACCAGGTTCCATGCCTCATCTTCCAAAACACCATTAATGTCGGGCGCTGCATATTCGCCCAAACTTTGGGTAAAATATCTTTTTTTGGTAATGACTTGAGTCGAGTCTTGTGCTGGAGAGGAATTAAAGAATAATAGGGCCAGGATTACTAGGACTGCATATCTCACTTGTTCGTTTTTTGGTTAGATTGACACGATAAAGACCCTATAAATCGGAAAGCGTTACAGTTAGCATTTTTTTTAATCTTTTTTTAACACTTTTCAAGGCTATCTTGCAGCCGTTTTCTACACCTAAAGATTGAATTTGAAAAAAGTGGAAAAATATTCCCGATCAACCGTTTGTAATTCAATCTAATAATTGTACATTTGCAGCCCGTTAATCGGGATAGGTTATTTAAATCAATAATATTCGAGAAGTGGATACATTAAGTTATAAAACTATTTCCGCCAATAAATCTACTGTTGACAAGCAATGGTTATTGGTTGATGCTGAAGGACAGACCTTAGGAAGATTGGCGTCTAAAGTAGCCAAAATACTTAGAGGGAAATATAAGACCAACTTTACCCCCCATGTTGATTGTGGAGACAATGTTATTGTCATCAATGCAGAGAAAATCGACATGACAGGTAACAAATGGAACGACAAGGAATACCAAAGATACACTGGGTATCCAGGTGGTCAACGTTCTGCTTCCGCACTAGAAGTATTGGAAAAACATCCTGAGCGCATTATTGAAAACTCTGTAAAAGGAATGCTTCCTAAAAATAAATTAGGAGCTGACCTGTTTAGAAACCTTAAGGTTTACGCAGGGGCAGAGCACGGACAAGAAGCGCAAAAACCAAAAGCTATAAACTTAAACGACTACAAATAATGGAAGTGGTTCATAAGATAGGTAGAAGAAAAACAGCTGTGGCAAGAGTTTATGTTTCCGAAGGTTCAGGGAACATCACCATCAACAAAAGGGATCTTAACGATTACTTTACCACAGGTACGTTGCAATACAAAGTAAAACAACCTTTTACTTTAACAGAAAACGAAGGTAACTACGACGTAAAAGTAAATGTTTACGGTGGTGGTATCACAGGTCAGGCAGAAGCTGTTCGCTTGGCTCTTTCCAGAGCAATGTGCGAAATTGATGCAGAGAACAGAACTGTTCTAAAGCCAGAAGGGCTACTTACAAGAGACCCAAGAATGGTAGAAAGGAAGAAATTCGGTCAGAAGAAAGCCCGTAAGAAATTCCAATTCTCCAAACGTTAATATACTTTGGGCTTCTGCCCAACTATATATAAGTTCATTGAAAACCCTGAAAGTGTACATATTTCAGGGTTAAATTTTTAACAAAGTTGTCGTTGTTCCAAAAGGAAAAACAAATCGACTTTTGGAAACTAGTTTAGCATCTAAATGGGCTGGGCGAACAATTTTTTGTGACCACCAACCCATTGCTACTTACAACGGAACGTAAACTAAGTACAAAAATGGCAAGTAAAATTGAAGTAAAAGACTTACTGGAAGCAGGTGTACATTTTGGACACCTAACAAGAAAGTGGAATCCGAACATGGCTCCCTATATCTACATGGAGCGTAACGGAATTCACGTAATCAATCTCTACAAAACGGTAGCAAAACTTGAGGAAGCCAACGAAGCCCTTAAAAAAATTGCAGCCTCAGGAAGAAAAATCCTTTTTGTAGCCACAAAAAAACAAGCTAAGGACATTGTAGCGGACAAAGTATCCAAAGTAAACATGCCATACATCACAGAAAGATGGCCAGGTGGTATGTTGACCAACTTTGTAACTATCCGTAAAGCTGTTAAAAAGATGGCAGCTATCGACCGCATGAAGAAAGACGGCACCTTTAATACACTTTCTAAAAAGGAAAGACTACAGGTAGATCGTTTGCGTGCCAAGTTAGAAAAGAACTTAGGTTCCATTGCCGATATGACCCGTTTGCCAGGAGCCCTATTTATTGTGGACACCATGCGTGAGCACATCGCCGTTAAGGAGGCCCAAAAATTGAATATTCCAATTTTTGCAATGGTAGATACCAACTCCGATCCACGTGATGTAGATTTCGCGATCCCATCCAACGACGATGCCGGTAAATCCATCGAAGCTATCTTGGAATCCGTTACCCAGGCCGTAGCCGAAGGGTTGGAAGAGCGCAAGAGCGAGAAAAACAACGGTAAAGACAAGGACGAAGATTCCAACAAAGAAGATAAAACTGCCGAAGCAAAACCAGCAAAAAAAGCAGAAGCCGCTCCAAAAGCAGAAGCCAAATCTGACGATTTCACAAAAATCGAAGGTGTTGGACCAAAAGCTGCCGAAGCCTTGGTAGCAAAGGGTGTTAAATCTTATGCTGACCTTGCCGATGCAGACGCTGAAAAAATTAAGGAAATCTTGACCGAGGCTAGCTCAACTTTAGCTCACTTGGACCCAACTTCTTGGCCAAAACAAGCTAAAATGGCCGCCGACGGAAAGTGGGATGAGCTTAAGGAATGGCAAGACAGCGTAAAAGGAGGAGTTGAATAAACCCACTTACTTAACATTGTCCTAATCCAAAACACGGCAATAGTGTTTTACTTTATATAAAATTTAAAAAGAAAAGAAAATGGCAAAGATTACCGCCGCAGAGGTAAATAAATTAAGAAAGACCACCGGAGCTGGAATGATGGATTGTAAAAAAGCTTTGGTTGAAGCAGAAGGTGATTTTGATAAAGCAATAGAGATCCTTAGAAAAAAGGGTCAGAAAGTAGCAGCAAAAAGAGCTGATAGAGAATCTTCAGAAGGTGCTGCCATCGCAAAGGTAAATAGCGACAATACACAAGGAGTTGCAATTTCATTGAACTGCGAAACTGACTTTGTTGCCAAGAACGATAGTTTTGTAAAGCTTGCCAACGATTTGGCCGATATCGCATTGGGCTTTGAAAGCAAAGACGATTTCTTAGCTGCTTCCTTTGATGGAATGACAGTAGCTGATAAATTGACAGAGCAAACCGGGGTTATCGGTGAAAAAATCGAAATCGGAAGCTTTGAAAAATTGAATGCTCCTTTCGTAGGTTCATACATACACGCTGGCAACAAAATCGCCACTTTGGTAGGATTGTCCGCCAATGTTGACGGTGCCGCTGAAGCTGCAAAAGATGTAGCCATGCAAGCTGCCGCTATGAACCCAGTAGCATTGAACGAAAATGGTGTTGATCAATCCATTATCGATAAGGAAATCGAAATCGCAAAAGATCAGTTGCGCCAAGAAGGGAAGCCAGAAGAAATGTTGGACAAGATCGCTCAAGGTAAATTGAAGCGTTTTTTCAAGGACAATACTTTGGTAAACCAAGATTTCATTAAAGACAGCAAGCAAAGTGTTGCCCAATATGTTAAATCCGTAGATTCCAGCTTGGAAGTAACCGGATTCGCAAGAGTAGCACTTGGTTAATTTACCAACAACATAATTATACAAAACCGCTTCCCCACAGAAGCGGTTTTTTTATGACCCGATCAAACCAAGAATTCTTCATTTCCCGTAAAATATTTTGATTATTTTTGTCCGGACTTCAATATACTTTTAATGCATTACAAAAGAATTTTATTAAAGCTAAGCGGCGAAGCCTTAATGGGCGAAAAAAAATATGGTATAGACGCCAAGCGACTGGATGAATATGCCGAAGAAATAAAGTCTGTAATCGATAAAGGTGTTGAAGTGGCCATAGTAATTGGTGGCGGAAATATTTTTAGAGGATTGGCCGGCGCCAGTCAAGGTATGGACAGGGTCCAAGGAGACCATATGGGTATGCTGGCAACAGTAATCAACGGCCTGGCATTACAAAGCGCTCTTGAGATCAAAGGGGTTCAAACCCGCTTACAATCCGCCATAAAAATCAATGAAGTTGCAGAGCCTTTTATTAGAAGAAGAGCCATCCGTCATTTAGAAAAAGGTAGAGTGGTAATTTTTGGAGGTGGAACGGGAAACCCATACTTCACAACCGATTCCGCTGCCGTTTTAAGGGCCATAGAGGTTAAAGCAGATGTTATCTTAAAGGGTACCCGCGTAGATGGAATCTATACATCCGACCCTGAAAAGGACAAAACTGCGACCAAATTCGATTCCATTTCATTTAACGATGTACTTTCCAAAGGACTCAAAGTGATGGACACAACAGCTTTCACCCTTAGTCAGGAAAACGAATTGCCCATTGTGGTGTTCGACATGAACACACGCGGCAACTTAATGAAAATAGTTTCAGGAGAAAATATCGGAACAGTGGTCAACGTTTAGTTCGACACCCACATTGGATTCAGTTTTTATATATTTATAGTTATGGACGAAGAAGTAAAATTTATTCTTGATAGTGCAAAGGAAAGCATGGATGCCAGCATTGCCCATCTACAAAAAGCATTAACAAAAATTAGGGCAGGTAAAGCCAGCCCAATGATGCTATCTACGGTAATGGTAGATTACTATGGTTCTCAAACTCCGCTCTCCCAAGTTTCCAACATCAATACTCCCGATGCGCGGACCTTATCCGTTCAACCTTGGGAAAAAAATCTTCTTGGTGAAATAGAAACTGCCATTATGAATGCTAATTTAGGCTTCAATCCAATGAATAATGGTGACATGATCATCATCAATGTTCCACCTTTGACCGAAGAAAGAAGGGTTCAACTGACCAAGCAAGCCAAATCCGAGGCCGAAGATGCAAAAGTAAGTATCCGAAGCGTAAGACAGGACGCCAACAAGGAGCTTAAAGCATTGGATATCTCGGAAGATCTTTTGAGCAATGCCGAAGTCGATGTCCAAGAATTGACCAATTCCTATAGCCAAAAAGTTGATACCGTTCTAACGGCAAAAGAAGCCGAGATCATGAAGGTGTAAAACTTGAATTTTGACTACGGTCTTTCCTAGGAACACAACATATCATTTTCTACCTTTGCGCCCAACAAAACCCACATGGTAGCAAAGCTCACTAAAGGATTTTGGCCTAAGGTCGCAAGAATTATTCTCCGAAATAGAATCCTCATTCTTTTGGGGGTCGCTGGATTCACTGTTTTCTTGGCGATGCAGTGGAAAAACATGCGTTTTTCCAATACCGAGGCCAATATCCTTCCAGATGATCATCCAGCTACCGTAGAGTACAATTCTTTTACCAAAATTTTTGGTGAGGAAGGAAATGCCATTGTACTGGCCGTAAAAGACCCGGCTCTGTTCACTCCAAAAAACTTTAACCGCTGGAACACTTTGAGCAAACAGCTCGATGCCTTCCCAGAAGTGGATTATGTGGTTTCTCTCGAGAATCTCAAAGAACTCGTTAAGGATAGCATTACCCAGGCTTTTGTAATGCAACCGCTGATTCCTACTCCTCCAAAGACCGAGCAGGAAATAGACTCGCTTAAAAATCACCTGTTCAACGAACTGCCCTTTTACGACAATTTGGTCTATAACCCTGAAACGGGAACCATACAAACCGTGGTGTACTTGGACAAGGACATTATGAACACTGCCGTAAGGAACGAATTTATCCTTAATGATCTAGGGGCATTGGTGAGCGATTTTGAGGAAGAGACCCAAATGAATGTCCATGTTTCCGGAATGCCCTACATAAGAACTTGGAACACCAAATCCATTGTGGATGAAATTGGTCTTTTTATTGTAGGCGCCCTTCTGGTCACCTCCATTATTTTTTTCTTTTTCTTTAGAAGCTTTAGGGCCACATTTATCTCTATGTGCGTTGTGATCATCGGTGTAATGTGGGCTTTCGGAATTTTGGGACTGTTGCAATATGAGATTACTATACTTACAGCACTCATTCCCCCATTGATCATTGTTATTGGTATTCCCAACTGCATCTTCCTGATCAATAAATATCAACAAGAAGTAAAAAAACACGGAAACCAAGCACTTTCCCTCCAAAGGGTGATTTCCAAGATCGGCAATGCTACTTTAATGACGAACATTACCACAGCATCGGGTTTTGCCACTTTTATTATTTTAGATAGCCAGTTGTTGCGCGAATTTGGTGTTGTAGCCTCCATAAACATCATCGGTATATTTATCTTATCCCTATTGATCATACCCATTGTTTACAGCTTTATGCCGCTTCCTAAAACCAAGCACTTAAAGCACTTGAACAAAAAATGGATGGACTTTTTTGTCAATTGGATGGAGAATATGGTACGAAACCACAGAATTGCAGTGTACATTACCACCGTAGCAGTTTTGGTTTTGAGCATTGTAGGAATTTACCAAATGCGGATAACCGGAAGCAGGATCGAGGACCTACCGAAAAAGAGTCATTTTTATAAGGACATCCAGTTTTTTGAGGCTGAGTTTGATGGCATAATGCCCATGGAAATTGTAGTGGACACCAAACGAAAAAATGGGGTAACAAAACCAGCTACATTAAAGCGCATGGACCAGCTTGGCACAGTAATCGATGAAATTCCCGAGCTTTCCAGGCCTATTTCCATTGTAGATCTGGTCAAATATTCCAAACAGGCGTTTTACAACGGAATTCCCAAATACTATCAACTACCTACCAGTCAAGAAAACACATTTATAATGAACGCTGTTCAAAAATCATCTACCGGAGGAACCGATCTCTTGCAGAGTTTTGTGGACAGTACCGGGCAAACTGCACGTTTGACCACCTATATGCGCGATGTTAAAATAGATCGCATGGAGGAAATCGAAAAGGATGTACAGGAAGCTATTACCAAACAGTTCCCATCGGAACGATACAATGTTTTTATGACAGGCAAGGCGCTGCTTTTCCTAAAAGGAACCAAGTATTTGGTAAAGAACCTATTATTATCCTTGGCTTTGGCGATCGGACTTATTTCCCTGTTTATGGCCTATCTGTTCCGCTCGTATAAAATGGTAATCATATCCCTGGTACCCAACCTGTTGCCTTTGGTGATCACTGCAGGCGTTATGGGCTTTTTGGGAGTACCTATAAAACCATCCACTATTCTCGTATTTAGTATTGCCTTTGGTATTTCAGTGGACGACACCATTCACTTTTTGGCCAAATACCGCCAAGAGCTTACCGCCAATCGTTGGCATATTAAAAAATCGGTGTATGCGGCATTGCGCGAGACCGGTGTAAGTATGTTCTACACCTCCATTGTGTTGTTCTTCGGGTTTTCGGTCTTTATTATTTCCAGTTTTGGTGGCACCAAGGCCTTGGGCGGATTGGTTTCTGCCACCTTATTGTTTGCCATGCTTTCCAATTTGATCCTATTGCCGTCGCTTCTTCTTTCGTTAGAAAGAAGCATCGCCAACAAACAAGTGCTCAAAAAACCTCAAATCGACATTTTACCAAAGGAAGAGGATAACCTCAAGGACAAATAGTGGTCCGAGCCATAAATTCGGTCGTTCCATTGCCATCATTTTTTATCAAAAACCTATCTTTACCAACTAAATTACGATAGTTTTAGAATGATGTCTTATTCCATAAAAGAATTGCTGGAAAAGCAACCCGTAGGAGATTCCGTTGAAGTAAATGGATGGGTAAAAACATTTAGAAGTAACAGGTTTATCGCCTTGAACGATGGTTCTACCATTCACAACCTCCAATGTGTAGTTGATTTTGAAAATTTGGACGATACGCTGCTCAAACAAATTTCCACAGGAGCTGCTTTAAAAATTTCAGGAACACTCGAAGAAAGTCAAGGTCGTGGACAAAGTGTGGAGATTCAGGTTACCGATATATTCGTACATGGCACTGCCGACCCTGAGACCTATCCTATCCAGCCCAAAAAACATTCGTTGGAGTTTTTACGTGAAAAAGCACACCTAAGAGTACGCACCAATACATTTTCGGCCGTAATGCGTGTAAGATCCATGCTATCCTTTGCCGTGCACAGCTATTTTCAGCAAAATGGCTTTTACTATATGCATGCCCCAATCATAACCGGTTCCGATGCCGAGGGTGCAGGGGAAATGTTCCGTGTATCTACTTTGGATGCCAAGAACCCACCATTGAACGATGCAGGGGAAGTGGATTATTCCGAAGACTTTTTTGGAAAGGAGACCAACCTTACCGTATCTGGTCAGTTAGAGGCAGAAACCTACGCCATGGGATTGGGCAAGGTATATACTTTTGGACCCACCTTTAGAGCGGAAAACTCAAACACATCCCGCCACTTGGCAGAATTCTGGATGATAGAGCCCGAGATGGCTTTTTACGATCTAGATGCCAACATGGACCTTGCGGAAGATTTTATAAAATATATTATCCAATATGTGCTCGACCACTGTAAGGATGATTTGGAATTCTTGGAAAAGCGCCTTTTGGACGAGGAGAAGACCAAGCCACAGAACGAGCGTTCGGAAATGGCCCTGATCGAAAAATTAAAATTTGTTGTTGAGAACAATTTTAAAAGGGTGTCCTACACGGAGGCCATCGATATTTTAAAGAACAGCAAACCCAATAAAAAGAAAAAATTCCAGTTCCCTATTGATGAATGGGGCGCAGACCTGCAAAGTGAACACGAACGCTTTTTGGTAGAAAAACACTTTAAGTGTCCAGTAATTCTTTTTGATTACCCGGCCAACATAAAAGCTTTTTACATGCGATTGAACGAAGATGGCAAAACGGTTCGCGCCATGGATGTGCTCTTCCCTGGAATCGGCGAAATTGTTGGAGGCTCACAACGTGAAGAGCGCTTGGATGTACTTCAACAAAAAATCAGAGCACTGGATATTGATGAAAAAGAGCTTTGGTGGTACCTAGATCTAAGAAAATTTGGTACAGCGGTACACAGTGGTTTTGGCCTTGGGTTCGAGCGTATGGTTCAATTCACCACTGGAATGGGGAACATCCGAGATGTGATACCTTTCCCAAGAACACCGCAGAATGCCGAGTTTTAATTTGATTTTATTATTTTACATAGGAAAGATTGCTAATCATCAATCCGTATGCTGAAACAACACCTACAGTTTAAGCTTTCACAAAAACTGTCTCCACAGCAGATTCAGCTCATGAAACTTATTCAATTGCCAACTCAGGCATTTGAACAAAGATTAAAACAAGAGCTGGAGGAAAACCCTGCATTGGAGAGCGGAAAGGAAGAATCTGATGTTTTGGATGATGTTTATGAGGATACTTACGATGATTCCGCGGACAACGAAAACATAGATACGGAAGAAATCAACATTGACGATTACCTAAGTGATGATGAGATTCCCGATTATCGAACGCAAGCAAACAACTATAGCGCGGAAGACGATGACAAAAGCGTGCCATATGCCGCTGGAACATCGTTCAACCAATATTTGCTCAATCAGCTCAATACCGTCTATTTAGATGATCAAGAATGGGCCATTGCCGAGTTCCTGGTAGGCAGTGTAGATGAAAGCGGGTACATAAGAAGGCCCCTTGCCGACATTATGGACGACCTTGCCTTTACACAGAATATTTATGTGGAAGAAGAGAAGATAGAGCAGGTACTGAAGATTGTGCAAGATTTGGACCCACCGGGTGTGGCTGCGCGATCTTTGGACGAGTGTTTGATCATTCAACTTAAACGAAAAGGCCAGAAGCCCTCCATTGAACTTGCTATAAGTATTTTGGAAAAGTCTTTTGATCATTTTACGAAAAAGCACTACTCCAAACTAATACAGAAGCACCATATTACAGAAGAGGAGCTCAAGGATGCCATTTCAGAAATAGAAAAGCTCAATCCAAAACCGGGGGGATCTTACTCTGGCAACACTCGGATGATCGAGCACATCGTACCCGATTTTTCCATCAAAATTTTGGATGGCGAACTGGAACTTTCGCTAAATGGCAGAAATGCTCCAGAACTGCATGTTTCCAAAGACTACAACAATATGTTGGAGGGCTATAAAAATGCCAAGGAAAAGTCCAAGTCCCAAAAGGACACCGTAATGTTCATCAAACAAAAACTGGATGCGGCAAAATGGTTTATCGATGCCATAAAACAGCGCCAACAGACTCTTTTTGTTACAATGAACACCATTATGGAATATCAGAAGGAATATTTTATAACCGGTGACGAGAGAAAGTTACGCCCAATGATCCTTAAGGATATTGCCGACAAAATTGATATGGATGTCTCTACAGTATCAAGAGTAGCCAACAGCAAGTATGTGGATACACCATATGGCACCAAATTGATCAAGGATTTCTTTTCCGAATCCATGAAGAACGAACAGGGCGAGGATGTATCCACCAAAGAAATAAAAAAGATTTTAGAGACCGTTATCAGTGATGAAGAGAAGAAAAAACCTTTAACAGATGCAAAGCTTGCCACAATCTTAAAGGACAGGGGGTATCCGATTGCCCGGCGTACCGTTGCCAAATATCGAGAACAGCTCGGTATCCCAGTGGCACGGCTAAGAAAAGAAATCTAATGCGCCATATATTCCAAATTATCTCTTACTTGTTCCACCCATTGTTCGTGCCTATTGGAGGAACCATTGTGTATTTTATGATAGCCCCGTACAGCACTTTGGAGACACAGAGCGGAAACATACTCCCTATTTTCATCCTCACGGTAATCATTCCGATCATTTTCTTTTTGATCCTTAAAAACCTTGGAGTCATAAGTTCCATTTTTTTACCTACTGTTCAGGAACGAAAATACCCGCTCTATATAAGCTGTATCATCTTTTTAATGATACTTTATAAGGTAATCCCCAATAATTACGTACACGAGCTCTTTTACTACTTTACAGGCTTGTTAACAGCTACTAGCGCCACGCTGATATTACTATTTTTTAGGTTTAAGACAAGTATGCACTTATTGGGCATGGGAAGTATTCTCACCTTTATGATTGCTTTGAGCATTCATTTTGAGATCAACATAACCATAGCGATCAGTTTATTTACCCTTTTTACTGGAATGGTCGCTACCTCGAGACTTTACTTAAGGGCGCACACCAAGAACGAACTTTTAATCGGGTTTATATTGGGCTGCTGTTCGCAGTTGATAATTTTGAAATACTGGTTATAGAATATAAAAAATCAAACCCGCTCTCAATACCCTAAATTCGATTGCATCGCCATTTTCCAAAAGCGCACTGTCTTTAAGTAAGTTGTTTAAACCATAGTAAGCATGGAAATTCCATGTATTAAAACCAAAACTTAAGGTGAGCCCATATTGGAACTCCTCGATATCTGGATTATTAAAGGTGGTATTTCCCATATCGGTAACCAATTTAGATCTCCCGGAAAACACATAACCGAGTCGTGCCCCGGCATAAATTCGCCAGAATTTATAGTCGTCGGGTGTGGAAGTACGCCATCTGATCTCAAAAGGCAGTTCAATGGCATGGGTTCCCAATTTACTACGATTAAAATTGGCCTCGTCCACAATCTCATATCGGACAATGTTGTTTTCCTCCGTGGCCATTAAATTGAAATAATAGGAATTAATGGCATAGCCCAACCCCAAACCTATCCCAAAATTTCTTCGCTTGTTGAACGAAATATCTTTAATAAAACCAAATTGCAGATTGTACGAAAGATTTCGCTGAGCTATATTATCGGGTTTATCCATTAAAACATTATAGCCTACACCAACATAAAATTGGTCTTCCAAATAGCGATCAGTAGTAGTGGTTGATTGTGCTAAAATGGGCATTGTTAGCATAAAAAGTGCTGTACCCGATATAGTCTGTAGAATTGTACGAAACATACATTGTGAATTTAAACAAAAAACGCTCCAAATTAAAATTTGGAGCGTTTCCCACTAAATCTAAGCTATTGCCTACTGTAGATTGTTAAAAGCATCTCCCTCGTAAGTAGTATAATTTACTTTAAGGGCATTTACTTCTCTCAATTGTTGCTTAATGTCGGTGATAAGGCCCATGTTTGCTTCCTTATCAACTTTTAAAGCGGTAGTCAATACGTTTTGAAGTTCTTGCGGTTTCTTTGCACGCTCTGCCAAAATAAATGAACCTATTTCGTCCACATTGGCAAATTTATCATTCAACTGGATTTTTGGTTCGGTACCAAAAACCTTTTGATATTCTTGGGTAGGTGTCCCTACATAAATATAAATAACGCGATCCTTCTTTTCCAACTTCTTGATTTCCGAAGCGTTTGGAAGAGTGTTGGCAACCATTAAAGAACTATCTTTCATTGTGGTTACGGTCATAAAGAAGAACAGTAGCATGAAAACGATATCTGGCAACGATGCCGTTGATACCGCTGGCAAATCGCCATCCTTCTTTTTGGTAAACTTAGCCATATTAAATAGTTGTTAATTGGTTGATGTTTCTGCTTCTGAAAGCTTTTGTGGGAACATATCCTGAATACGCTTCACTTTGTCTTTCAAATCATCTCGAACGGAGGAAGGAGTTTCTGGATCCAGATAATCTGCTTCCATAGTTGTAAAATCCTGTCCGTACAAGCGTTGGGCCTCTCGGTTACGCAAGTCGTTGTATGCACCTACCAATTCGTTTTGAACGGTAATGTATGTACTATACTTGGTCTCCCTGTCATTCTTCAATGAGATAATGGCTTTGGTAGGGTTATCTGATGAGGAAGGGTCTTTTTTGCCCTTACAGTAGGCGCAAGAACCGTCTGCTCCATTTTCTAAAAATGCGGTAGCAGATTTTCTTAAATCCTTAATATCCATCAAATTATCCTCAACCAAAAGTTGTCCATTCTTGTTGATATTAACAGTAAAAATGTTCTTCTGCTTAATAACAACATCTGTATCTGGCGGCTCGATCGGCGGTAACATACGGTCCAAACCTGCGTCTGTTTCTATGGTGGTGGTCACCAAGAAAAAGATAAGCAAGAGGAATGCGATATCCGCCATAGAACCGGCATTAACTTCCGGTGCTCCTTTTCTTCTAGGCATAATTAACTTTTTACTTTACAAACATTCTTTTCAAACCTGGTACTACCATTAGAATTACCGCTACTAGGGTTAGGATAAAAAATACGTTCAATCCCATTCCAATGTTTTTCACAGTTCCCTCCGTGGTCTCTACGCCTCTATCGGACATAGCTTCTACCACAGCCATGTTATCTGAAGAAAGCCCGTAAGATATAGCCACTACAATGGCCAATCCACCAATGGCGAAAAGAGCTTTCTTTAGGCTTCCCTTTGTGGAAAACAATTTTGCAAATCCGAATACTACTGAAGTTACAACTGCAATAGCCAAAAGGATATACATGATAATGAACATGAAGTTCATTGAGCCACTATTTATGGCTCCTGGATCATCGGCAGACGGAAGGGAGAACCAAAGAACGGCCGCAAGCAATCCGATGACGATGAGTAATATTTTTACTATTTTATTCATGATTCTCGATAGTTTTTAATTCGTAATTATTTCTTGTGGGCAGCCAACATATCGATCAAAGCGATTGAGCTGTCTTCCATATCGTTTACGATACTATCGATTTTAGCAATAATATAGTTGTAGAAAATCTGAAGGATAATCGCAGTGATCAAACCGAATACGGTTGTCAATAACGCCACCTGGATATCACCTGCGATCAAAGAAGCACTCAAGTTACCTACTGCCGCAATTTTCTGGAAGGCCTGGATCATACCGATCACCGTACCCATAAACCCTAGCATGGGAGCAATAGCGATAAACAAAGACAACCAAGAAACGTTTTTCTCCAATTGACCCATTTGCACACCACCGTATGCAACTACAGCTTTTTCAGCTGATTCGATTCCTTCATCAACTCTATCCAAACCTTGGTAGTAGATAGAAGCAACTGGTCCTTTTGTGTTTCTACAAACTTCTTTAGCAGCTTCAACACCACCTGAAGCCAAGGCGTCCTCAACTTGTTGCTTCAATTTAGTGGAATTTGTAGTTGCCAAATTCAAATAAATAATTCTTTCGATGGCCACAGCCAATCCCAAGATCAAACAAAGCAATACAATACCCATAAAGGCAGGACCTCCCTGGATGAATTGTTCTTTCAATACTTGGGTGAAACCTTTGCTGGCTTCAGCTTCTTCTTGCAACATTGCTGCAGATGCAGTTGTAGTTCCCATCACAAACATTCCGGCAGCAGCCAGAGAAAAGGATATTTTTTTCATTTTACTTAAACTTAAATTTAGTTAGTTAATAATGTTAAAGATATAAAAATTTATAATAGAAAAACTAATATACCTTGCAGAGAGGAAGGGATTCGAACCCTCGATACACTTTTGGTGTATACACACTTTCCAGGCGTGCGCCTTCGACCACTCGGCCACCTCTCTATTGTTTCTTTTAGGGCGACCAATAAACAAAAAAATTATTAGTTATAGAAATTTGAGGCGTTAATTTTACACCATTTCACCGCGGAGCGGTGTCTCGAAAATCGTCTTGAACAACTTGTCGGGAACCCTTGTTCCCAAAAGGTACATCGCTTTTGTTATGGCAGCCTCGGTCGTAATATCCTTGCCGTTAACCAGTTGCATCTCCTTGAGTTTTTCACTGGTTTCGTAATGCCCCATAAAAACACTGCCTCCCGAGCATTGTGTTACATTAATTATATGTAATCTTTTTTCTGTGGCCTTTTTTAATTCGGATAAAAACCATTCGTCCATTGGTGCGTTTCCAGCGCCATAGGTTTCCAAAATAAGAGCCTTTAAATTGGGGATATTCAGCACCGCTCGAAGCACATTAGGGTTCAATCCCGGGAACAATTTTAGTATTGCCACGTTATTGTCCATTTTTTTATGCACCTGCAACGGCCTACTTTTAGCTGTTTTCTTTATCAAAAAATTCTGATTCACCTTTAAATGCACCCCTGATTCCACCAAAGGTGGATAATTCAACGAATCAAACGCCTCGAAATGTTCTGCGTTTATTTTGGTGGTCCGATTGGCCCTATATAGTTTGTACTCAAAATACAATCCAACTTCTTGCACAACAGGTTTCCCTTTCTTCTGAAGTGCAGCAATTTCAATAGAGGTTATCAGGTTCTCTTTGGCGTCGGTACGCAAATCCCCAATGGGCAACTGAGAACCTGTAAAGATCACGGGCTTTGCCAAATTCTCCAACATAAAGCTCAATGCAGATGCGGAGTAACTCATGGTATCGCTTCCGTGAAGCACTACAAAACCATCATTTTCCTCATAATGCCTTTCAATAATTGAAGCTATTACTCCCCAATATCCAGGATTCATATTAGAGGAGTCGATTGGGTCGTCGAAAGAAACTCCCCGTAAATTACAATCCAACTGATTCAGTTCAGGAATATTTTTTACGAGCTCATCAAAATTAAAGGCCTTGAGCGCCCCTGTTTTATAGTCCTTCACCATACCGATGGTCCCTCCGGTATAGATCAACAATATGTTTGGATTCTTTTTCATAGGTCAGATACCAAATATGTCTTTGGAATTTTTTGTCGTAATCGCTGCTATTTCCTCCTCGGACAAACTATAAATGGAAGATAGCTTCTGCAACACATTTACAATATAGAAACTCTCGTTCCGTTTCCCGCGGTATGGGGTCGGCGCCAAATAGGGAGCATCGGTTTCCAGCACAATATGCTCTAATCCAATCTCGTTCAAAAACTGGTCTATTTTACCATTTTTAAAAGTTACCACACCTCCTATTCCTAGCTTCATATTGTAGGAAATTGCTCGTTGGGCATGTTCCAAATTACCTGTAAAGCAATGAAAAATTCCAAAAAGGCCCTTTCCTTTTTCTTGTTCAAGCACCTCAAAAACTTCATCAAAGGCATCACGACAATGAATCACTATGGGCAATTGATGCTTTTTGGCCAATCGTATTTGATAGGCAAAGGCTTCCTGCTGTTCTTTCAACAAAGTCTTGTCCCAATAAAGATCTACGCCTATCTCTCCTATTGCATAAAATTTTCTTTTGTCCAGCCATTCCTCCACAAGGGCCAATTCCTCTTTATAGTTCTCTTTTACATGCGTGGGGTGCAATCCCATCATCAAAAAAACATTATCGGGATAATTGGCTTCCAAATCCAACATGGATTGTGTGTAGGCGGAATCGATAGCTGGGATAAAAAAGCGTTGCACTCCGGCATCCAAAGCGCGCTGCATCATTTCTGCCCTATCCTCATCAAAGGCTTCACTATATAAATGGGTATGGGTATCAGTTATAATCATTGATTGATGTTTTCTTGCCCAGGCACTACATTGTTCCTGTTCCTATATAATTCTATGGCTTTTTTAAAGTTTAGAGCACCTACTTTGGTCTGGTCATGGATAAAACCATTCAATTCTGGATGATATTCACTAATCCAATTGACCAATTTTTCCCTATTACCAGCCCATAAGCTATCATTAAAATCCACATATTCCACAATATCAATACTATGGATCGCACCCTCTTTAAATTTCATGACCTCATGGGTGATGAACGGCTTATTCTGTAAAAACAAAATGCGCTCACATTTTTTTAAAACTTTTAAGTGAAGTTCACCATTCTCCTCTTTCATTTCCAACATCTCATATTCCGGTTTAAATACAGAATCCCATTGAAACAAATCCTGATATCCTTCTTTAGAAAAGGTTCTTACATAATCCATTTCGTTGAAACGGACACTGTCCAAAAACAATTCAACTACTTGGGTATAATTTGAAGTATTCAATCCTTCTATATAGGCACCTGCCATTTCAGCCTTGTTGACTTCCTTTTTGTTGGAACCACAGGAAATAAAAACAAGAATGGCAAAAATAAATATGGCGACCTTCTTAATATCAAAACAAACCATAACACAAAAATAGCTTTATCTTAGACGTCCCAAAACTTTGTTTTACTTTAGACCTAAAGTCGCTTCGACTACGTTCAGCCTAACATCGCTCAATAAACCATATGGCATCACTCAAAAAATTTCTCAAAGCCAAAGGCTTTTATAAAATTCCCTTACAACTTACCCAAACCAACCACTTTGAACTCACCGCCTCCATTAATGGTGTTACCGGCAAGTTTATTTTGGACACTGGAGCCTCCAATACTTGTGTAGGGATGGATAAAATCGAGTTTTTTGAAATGATTTCCGAAACTACCGACATAAAAGCGGCTGGTGCAGGTGCTACAGAAATGGAGACCCTTATTTCCAACAAAAACAAAATTCAAATTGGCAACTGGATAAAGAAAAAGCAAAAAATAGTTGTGTTTGATCTTACCCATGTCAACCAAGCCTTGGTAGCGCACAATGCATTGCCTGTGGATGGGATTATTGGTGCGGACATTCTTAAAAAAGGAAAGGCCATCATCGATTACAACAAAAAATGCCTCTACTTAAAAAAGTAAAGGCATTTGCAAGTTCGAGCATTACAAGCCCTTTGACTAAGCTCAGGGCACTTGACTCTCTTTATATTATAGTTCCAACGCTTTTTTCACGTTGCCATCCATCAACAATTCTTCTGGACTTTCCAATGCCTCTTTCACGGCCACCAAGAAACCAACAGATTCTTTACCGTCGATAATTCTGTGATCGTAAGAAAGGGCAACATACATTACGGGTGCAATGGCAATAGCCCCATCCCTAACAATTGGGCGCTCCACTATGTTGTGCATTCCTAAAATAGCACTCTGCGGAGGATTGATGATCGGCGTAGATAACATGGAACCGAACACTCCACCATTGGTAATGGTAAAGGTACCCCCTGTCATTTCATCTACAGTGATCTCACCTTCTCTTGCTCGGATAGCCAAACGTTTTACTTCGGATTCAACACCTCGGAACGTAAGATTTTCCGCATTTCTGATTACCGGAACCATCAAACCTTTTGGGCCAGACACCGCTATACTGATATCGCAGAAATCGTAAGAGATCATTTCTTTGCCATCGATCATAGAATTCACCGCTGGATACATTTGCAATGCACGGATTACAGCTTTGGTGAAGAAAGACATAAACCCCAGGCTTACTCCATGTTTCCCCTTGAATTCTTCTTTGTATTGGTTACGAAGTTCAAAGATTGCCGACATATCCACTTCGTTGAAGGTGGTCAACATGGCGGTCTCGTTTTTGGCCGCTACCAAACGCTCAGCTACTTTTCTACGCAACATGGACAGTTTGGATCGGGTTTCACCACGGTTTCCACCTGTTGGGGTACCCATTGAGGCTTTAGCTTTTACCGCATCATCTTTTGTGATACGGCCATCTCTTCCACTACCGGAAACAGATGATGGCTCGATTCCTTTTTCGTCCAATATTTTTTTGGCCGCTGGAGACGGGCTCCCAGAAGCATATGTATCTTTCTTGGGCTCCTCTGCTTTAGCAGCTTCCTTTTTTGGTTCTTCTTTCTTCGGCTCTTCTTTCTTGGCCAATGCCCCGGAACCTTCGGGTTTTTCCGCACTGGTATCGATAAGGCAAACTACTTCACCTACCGCTACGGCGTCGCCCACCTCGGCCTTTAGGGTAATAATTCCGCTCTCCTCTGCAGGAAGCTCCAATGTTGCCTTGTCCGAGTCCACCTCGGCTATGGCCTGGTCTTTCTCCACATAGTCTCCATCCTCTACCAACCACTCGGCGATTTCTACCTCTGTAATGGATTCCCCTGGTGAGGGAACTTTCATTTCTAAAACCATTCTGTTATAGTTTATACTTGAATTATCTTATTTGCATGTTATCCTTACTCTTGTCGAACACATAGTCCAACACTTGGGCATGACGTCGTTTGGAGCGAACCGCGCTACCCGCCGCCGGCGCACCATAGAACCTACGGGATGTCACCCTAAATTGTTTGGCTTCATCAAAATGCATCAGCATATGGCTCCATGCCCCCATATTCCTAGGCTCTTCCTGTGCCCAGACAATATCGTCCACATTCTTATATTTTTTGATAATGTCCCTCATTTCTTCCGCAGGTAATGGGAACAATTGCTCCACACGTACCAAAGCTACATCATCTCGACCAAGTTCTTCTCTTTTTTCCAAAAGATCGTAGTAAAACTTACCTGTACAGAACACCAAGCTTTTTACTTTGGCCACTTTTACCTCGGCATCATCTATAACCATTTGGAAACTACCGTTGGCCATTTCCTCTTTAGTGGACACCACTTTAGGGTGCCTCAACAAACTTTTTGGGGTAAATACCACCAAAGGCTTACGGAAATTAGCTTTCATTTGCCTACGGAACAGATGGAACAAGTTGGCCGGTGTGGTCACATCTGCAACGAACATATTGTCCTTGGCGCATAGCTGCAAATATCTCTCCATACGTGCAGAGGAGTGCTCGGCACCCTGTCCTTCATAACCGTGCGGCAACAAGAGAACCAATCCATTCTGTAGTTTCCATTTGTCCTCGGCAGAGGATAGGTATTGATCTATGATAATTTGGGCTCCGTTGCTAAAATCACCAAACTGGGCTTCCCAAATAGTCAAGGTTTTTGGGCTTGCCATGGCGTATCCATAATCAAATCCCATAACGGCATATTCCGATAACAAGGAATTATAGATATGGAATTTTCCATTTTGATTATCGCCCATTTCGTTCAGCAAGACCACTTCCTCCTCGTGCATTTCTGTTTTGATGACAGCATGTCTATGGGAGAAAGTCCCCCTCTCCACATCCTGACCGGTCATTCTAACATCGTACCCTTCTTCGATCAATGATCCATAGGCCAAAAGTTCTCCCATGGCCCAATCGAGCTTATTATCCTCAAAGTACATTTTATGACGACCTTCTACCAATCGCTCCAATTTTCTTAGAAACTTTTTGTCTTCTGGAAGTTTGGTGATGCTTTTGGCAATCCCGTCCATCTTTTTAAGATCGTAGGTAGTGTCCATCGGTTTTAGCATAACCTCTTCGGTCACTTGCTCAAACCCCTCCCACTCATCTTGCATAAATGGTGTTATTCTGGTCTTCTCAATCTTACGGGAATCCAAAAGATCCTCTTCAAGGTCGTTCTTGTATTTCTCTTCGAGCTCTTTAACGTAGTTCTCATCGATTACACCTTCGGCAATCAATTTCTCGGCATAGATATCCCTAGGGTTTTGATGCCTGGAAATGGATTTATACAATAAGGGCTGGGTAAACTTAGGCTCGTCCCCTTCGTTGTGACCATATTTTCTATACCCCAATAAATCCAAGAAGATGTCGCGCTTGTAACGCATTCTATATTCCAATGCGAAAGTTGTGGCATGCACCACCGCTTCTGCATCATCCGCATTTACGTGAAGTACCGGCGAAAGGGTTACTTTCCCAACATCGGTACAGTAAGTGGAGGATCTCGCATCCAAATAGTTCGTAGTAAATCCAATTTGGTTGTTCACTACAATATGAATGGTTCCTCCAGTGGTATATCCGTCCAAACGAGCCATCTGAATTAATTCATATACCACACCTTGCCCGGCAAAAGCTGCATCTCCGTGAATTAGGATCGGCAGTACTTCGGAAATATTATCGCCGTGATCTCGATCTTGTTTTGCCCTAGAAATTCCTTCCACAACGGAGTTGACCGTTTCCAAGTGGGAGGGGTTCGGGGCAATGTTCATGTTTACTATTTTCCCTGAATCGGTTTCTCGTGTAGAGGTCCAACCCAAGTGATATTTTACGTCACCATCAAAAATGGTCTCTTCGTAATCCTTGCCATCAAACTCGCTAAAGATATCCTTTGGCGATTTTCCAAAAATGTTGGTCAAAACGTTCAAGCGCCCTCTGTGGGCCATACCTACAACGAACTGCTTTACACCTTGATCCGCGGCCTTTTCAACAATTACATCCAAAGCAGGAATCAAAGATTCCCCACCTTCCAACGAAAATCGTTTCTGGCCTACATATTTAGTATGCAAAAAGCTTTCGAAGGAAACCGCTTCGTTAAGCTTTCTGAGTATGTTTTTCTTTTCTTCGGGAGTAAAATTGGGGTGATTGTCGTTCTTGTTCAACCAATCTTGAATCCATTGAATACGCTCCGGGGTACGAATGTACATGTACTCTACCCCTATGGCATCGCAATAGATACTCTCCAAATGAGCAACAATATCCTTGAGCGATGACGGCCCTATGCCCAGAATTTTTCCGGCATCGAAAACAGTCCCCAAGTCTTCTTGAGACAATCCAAAATTGACCAACTCCAGAGTTGGCTCATATCTTCTTCTTTCCCTAACAGGGTTCGTTTGGGTAAAAAGGTGTCCGCGCGAACGGTAACCATCGATCAAACGAATAACCTGAAATTCCTTTTGCAGGGTTTCGGGCATCTCGACTTTCCTACCATTGGCAAGAACGACCATTCCGCCTTTGTCAGATTCAACTCCCAAATCCTCAAGAGAGCTTTCCAAACCAAAATCAAACCCTTGAAAAAAAGCCCTCCAACTGGGCTCTACACTATCAGGATTCGCTAGATATCTATCGTATTGCTCCGCAAAAAATGAAGTGTGCGCAGCGTTTAAAAATGAATATTTGTCCATTCCTTATGTTTCTCCAAATATTTATGGAAAATTTTTGTCAAAAATACGGGTTTTAGCATTTATATGCTTGCATTCCTTTTAATTTCTTATTCAAATTTACAACTATATTACAGATTGGACATGTTAGCAATAAAAATGAAATTTTTAACTGAAATTAACTACGGAAAGTAAAAATTCTACAACTTTAAATCCCTGATATGCTGACCAAAAAAGCCTAAATTGAAAAATTGAGCTCCTTACTCAATGTTTTTTCGGGTTTTTAAAGACAAAGTTTGTGATCAGCTGCTAAACTTGGCTTTGTACCACACTTTTTGCCACTCTCTTTTTAACAACAAAAAAGATACCTCCGCCGAAATATCCACTACATCGGTCGGAACTATCTTTTTAATTTCTTTCTCAGAGATATCCACTACATACAACAAGTTGAGATATTCCGGGAACTTTTCCACAATTAAGTAATAAACTTTTTCGTGGATAATACTTTTAAGTTCTTCGGGAGTTATATCCAAAGGAATGTTGATAGGCACATTGGCCAACTCAAAATCCTTTTTTAGTTGATGCAATAATTTTTGATAGAGTTGCTCTTGCTGAACAGCTTCCAACAACTCCAAACTAGTATTAAAGTTGGATAGCATACTCTATTTACGTGGAAACTTAGGTTTGGGATTATTCTCCTTTATAGATTTTACCTTCCTTCATAACAAATGAAACATTCTTTAACGATTCCACATCCTTATCCGGATTTCCATCTACCGCAATGATATCTGCTATGAACCCTTTTTTCAACTGACCTAGATCATCCATCCCCAAAAGAGCGGCATTTGTAACAGTTGCTGATTTTATTGCTTCTAAAATAGGCATTCCAGCTTCTGTCATATATACAAATTCCCGAGCATTTTCTCCATGGGGATAAACACCTGCATCCGTTCCAAAGGCGATTGGTACTCCCCTTTTATAAGCACGTGCAAACATGGCTTGAATTTGCGGCCCGATCTCTCTGGCTTTTTTGGCTACAACCTCTGGGTAGTACCCTGGTTTTGATCCATTTGCTGCAGCTTGTTTTCCTGCAGTAATCGTTGGAACCAAATAGGTATCGTGCTTAATCATCAAATCCATGGTTTCGTCGCTCATAAGAGTACCATGCTCTATGGTCTTTATACCGCCCAATACTGCTCTTTGCATTCCTTCGTCCCCGTGTGCGTGGGCCGCCGTCAAAAAGTTATAATCCTTGGCAGTAGCCGTGATACTCTTGACCTCTTCTAGAGTAAACTGTGGGTTTTGGCCGCTTTTGGCTACACTTAACACACCTCCAGTAGCAGTAATCTTGATAACATCAGCTCCATCCTTATAGCGTTGTCTTACTGCTTTTCTAGCATCTTCAACCGAGTTCACAACACCTTCTTTTGGTCCTGGGTCGCCCATTAAAGGTTTCTTTACTCCATTGGTAGGGTCGGCATGGCCACCTGTTGTACCAATAGCTTTTCCTGCTGTAAAAATCCTTGGTCCCACAATCACTCCTTTATTTATAGCATTCCTCAACGAAATATTAACACCGCTACCCCCTAGATCGCGCACCGTGGTAAATCCGGCCATTAAGGTTTTCTTGGCGTATATGGTCGAATTGAAAGCTACATCGGCTTCATTTAGGGTAAACTTTTGGATATAGGCCGCTGGGTTCGACTCGGACTCGATATGAACATGCATATCAATAAAACCGGGCATAACGGTCTTATCTTTTAAATCAACAACAACATCTTTGGAGCCTCCCTTTTTATATCCATCCTCAATCGACTTAATTGATGTTCCAGAGACAACAATGGTTTTTTCGGTCAAAATTTTTCCGCTTTCCACATCTATAATTCGTCCGCATTGCAAATAGGTGTCCTGAGCGGATAAAATTGCTGTAAATAGAATAATGGAAAAAGTAATCAGTTTTTTCATTGGTTTTAGCGATTAGTTAGTTAAAACACTAAAATAAGAATACTCCCATATTCTTCATATTAATTTAGGGTCAACGACAATAAAAAGCCTGTCTTCGGACAGGCTTTTTACTTTTATGTTCGCTTTTTTTTAGCTTCTCACGATTTTCTCCCACTCCCAAGCAGATTTCATGGCATCATCCAAAGTAGATTCAGCTTTCCAACCTAAAACCTCGTTTGCTTTTTTGGTATCTGCATAAGCTTGGGTTATATCCCCGGGCCTTCTATCGACAATTTTATAATTCAATTTCTGCCCAGAAACACGCTCAAAACTGTGGATTACTTCCAACACGGAGCTCCCCTTGCCGGTCCCTAAATTGAACACCTCGTAGTTACCATCATTTTTGTTCTTCAAAAGTCGCTGTAATGCTGCTACGTGGGCCTTTGCCAAATCCACTACATGGATATAATCCCTGATACAGGTTCCATCTTCTGTAGGGTAGTCGTCCCCAAAAACAGAAAGTTGTTCTCGCAGGCCAATGCCGGTTTGAGTGATAAAGGGCACCAAGTTCTGCGGCACTCCGATAGGCAGCTCTCCAATTTTACCGGATGGATGCGCTCCGACCGGATTAAAATAACGTAGGGCTATCGCCTTTAACTGCGAATTGGCTTTACAGCTATCCTTTATAATTTCTTCGCCCACTTGTTTTGTGTTCCCATATGGGGATTCGGCGGGCTTTACCGGGGCAGTTTCCGTAATGGGCATTTGGTCGGCCTGACCATAAACGGTACAGGAACTACTAAAAATAAAATTGGCACTTTGTTTCTTCTTTAATTCCTGAAGCATGTAAACCAAGACCCCTATATTGTTCTCGTAGTACAACAAGGGTTTTTCTACACTTTCGCCTACTGCTTTTGAGGCCGCAAAATGAATAACTCCCGCAATATCCCCGTGCTTTTGAAAAAATGATTCCACTTTTTGCTTTTCGCGAAGATCAAATTCTTCAAAAATGGGCCGTTTATGGGTAATGGCCTCTATCCCATCCAAAACATCGATGGATGAGTTCGACAGATTATCCACGAGCACTACTTCGAAGCCTTCATTCTGCAATTCTACTGCGGTGTGGGAACCAATAAACCCCAACCCACCGGTTACGAGTATTTTCATTTTATGAATTTATAAAGTCAATAATCAAATTGGTAATAAAATCAATTTGTTCATCATCCAATTCGGTATGCATAGGAAGCGAAATAACCTCGTTAACCAATTGATTCGTTACAGGAAAGTCGTTTTCATTATATCGATCATCGAGATAGGCCTTCTGTTTGTGCAACGGAACCGGATAATATACTCCACATGGAACGTTATTATCATTTAAATGTTGCACCAGATCATCCCTTTTGCCATTAGTGACCCGTAATGTGTACTGATGAAAAACATGGCAATCACAAACACTTTTTTCGATTCCGCATCCGCAAGAAATCTTTGGAACTACAATATGTTCCTGCCCTGCAAATGCCTTGGAATATTTTGAAGCTGCCTCCCAGCGCTTTTGGTTATAATGGTCCAATTTGGGCAATTTGGCCCTCAACACGGCAGCCTGCATGGAGTCCAATCTGGAATTTACCCCGACCACATCGTGATAATATCTTTTATACATTCCATGGTTCACAATGCCTCGAATGATATGTGCCAAATCATCATCATTGGTGAAAATGGCCCCACCATCGCCATAACATCCCAAATTTTTGGAGGGAAAGAAAGAAGTTGCCCCAATATGACCAATGGTTCCTGCTTTTTGTTTGGAGCCATCCTTAGAATAATAGGAACCTCCGATTGCTTGCGCATTATCTTCTATAACATACAAATTGTGTTTTTTGGCCAACTCCATAATCTCGTCCATATTGGCGCATTGTCCAAACAAATGAACCGGCACTATTGCTTTGGTTTTTGGAGTTATGGCCTTTTCAATGGCCTCGATATCTATATTAAAGGTATCCAATTCAACATCGACCAAAACAGGGGTCAATTGTAACAGACCGATTACTTCTACGGTAGCGGCAAAAGTAAAGTCGGCCGTAATCACCTCATCACCAGGCTCAAGTCCTAGCCCCATCATACATATTTGAAGTGCATCTGTTCCATTGGCACAGGGGATCACATGCTTTACACCCAGATATTCTTCCAGCTCGCTTTGAAAAGCATGCACATGGGGTCCATTTATAAATGCAGAGGAATCCAAGATTTCTGCTATGGCTTCATTAACCTCGGTCTTTATACCTTCATATTGACCTTTTAGGTCAACCATTTGAATTTTTTTCATCCTACATAAATTGATATGTCAAAATTAAGAAATTAAGATGCCATAATGATCTCTAAGCTAAAGAATGTATTTTAGCGAAAAATGGTGCGTTTGCGTTTCTTATACAACATATTGGTGAACACGGTTTGGCTTGGCCTTCACTTAATTGCTCTTTTTAATACCAAGATCAAATTATTCGTGGAGGGCAGAAAGCAGACTTTTTCTATTTTGGACAAACGTCTCGACCCTAAAAAGAAATCTATTTGGATGCATGTTGCCTCCCTTGGTGAATTTGAACAAGGGCTGCCCATTTTGGAAAAATTGAGAACAAAATATCCTGACCACCAACTTATCCTCACCTTTTTTTCCCCATCTGGTTATGAAATAAAAAAAGATACAACGGTTGTCGATGTGGTTGTTTATTTACCAATGGACACGGCTTCCAATGTGGAGCGCTTCCTAAATCAAGTAAATCCGGAGTTTGCCATTTTTGTTAAATATGAAGTGTGGCCCAATTACTTACATCACCTCTACAAAAAAAATATTCCTGCTTATTTAATTTCAGCTATCTTTTCCAAAAGACAGATTTATTTTAGACCCTACGGTGGGTTTATGAGAAAAAGTTTGGGTAAGTTCGAACACTTCTTTGTACAGGATGAAATATCAAAAAAACTATTAAATTCCATCGGCTTTACAAATTCGACTATTAGTGGGGACACGCGATTAGATCGTGTTTCGGAAATTTTGAAACGGAACAACCATTTGGATTTTATGGAGCGCTTTAAGGGCAACCTATTATGCCTTGTGGCAGGCAGCACCTGGCCCGAAGACGAGGAAATCCTAATCGAATACATTAATGACACACAAGATCAAGTAAAGTTTGTGATTGCTCCCCACGAAATAAAAAAGCACCATATAGATAAAATCACTTCGGCTCTTAACAAAAAAGCAGTCCTTTACTCGGAATTGGAGAATACAAATTTAGAGGAGTTCGATGTGCTTATTGTGGACACAATTGGCTTGTTGACCAAAATTTACAGCTACGCCAATATTGCCTACGTGGGGGGTGGTTTTGCCACAGGGTTGCACAACACCATGGAACCTGCTGTTTTTGGCGTGCCCATTATAATTGGCCCACAGTTTAAAGGGTTCAAAGAAGCCGAGGACTTGGTCTTGGAAGGGGGCATAATTCCCATTTCCGACAAAAACAGCTTTTTCAATTTAATGAAAGACCTTGTTCACAACCCCAGTGCCATTGATACCATTGGCTCCATCAACTCCAATTACATTAACTCCAACAAAGGAGCCACCAATTTGATTATGAAGCACCTTGCGTAGAATACATAAATTTTAGTTAGTTTTATCGAAAGTCAACCTCCATGGACAAACGCATTTTCAGAATTTCGTTGACCGCAGCTCTTGCGGGTTTTTTATTTGGTTTTGATACAGTTGTTATTTCTGGTGCTAACCAACCCATTAAGGAAATTTGGGGCACCAATTGGTTCTTGGGGGATTCCATTTTCACCTTCCACGGTATATTTATAATGTCCATGGCTCTTTGGGGAACGGTATTGGGCGCACTTTTTGGAGGATTGCCCACGGATATATTGGGCAGAAAAAAAACCTTGTTTTGGATAGGTGTTCTCTATTTTGTTTCGGCAATAGGTTCTGCCTTTTCTCCAGAACCCTACAGTTTTTCGATCTTTAGATTTATCGGTGGCATTGGTGTAGGAGCCTCATCGGTGGCAGCCCCTGTTTATATTTCGGAAATCTCCACCCCACAAAACCGGGGCAGACTAACAGCAATGTACCAGTTCAACATTGTCTTTGGTATTTTGATCGCTTTTATATCCAATTACCTGATCGGAATACTGTTCGACGAAAATATCGCTTGGCGCTGGATGCTCGGCATTGAGGCTCTACCTGCCTTAATTTACACGATAATGGTATCTAAAATACCCAATAGCCCAAGATGGCTGTTGCTAAAAAACCGTGGTGATGCCGTTGTGAAAGAGTCCATTGTTCTTTTGGGAATTGCCAAGGATAAGGCAACCATATATTTAGAAGAGATAAAAATCGCCATATACGAGACCAAAGAAAAAAAGAGCGATAGTTTATTCTCGGGAAAATATAACCGCTCTCTGGTGTTGGCTTTTTTAATTGCGTTTTTTAATCAACTCTCGGGCATCAATTTTGTACTGTATTATGCCCCCGAGATATTGGAGCGCGCCGGATTGGCTTCTGGCGAGTCGCTCTTTAGTTCCATATCCATTGGCGTGATCAATCTGGCTTTCACATTTGTGGGCATTTCCTTGATCGACAAACTCGGTAGAAAGCAGCTCATGTATATAGGCTCCATCGGTTACATTATAAGCTTGGGCATGGTAGGCTGGTGCTTTTATTCGGGGGCCAGCTCCGTATTGCTACTTACTTTTATCTTGATTTTTATTGCCTCGCATGCCGTAGGCCAAGGTGCAGTGATCTGGGTGTTTATCTCGGAAATCTTCCCAAACAAGGTTCGTTCTTACGGTCAATCTTGGGGCACCGGTACGCATTGGGTTTTTGCTGCATTGATCACTTTACTGACCCCGACTTTTTTAGATGCGGAGATAGGAATTTTTAAAGAGAACCCTTGGCCTATCTTCATCTTTTTTGCCTTAATGATGGTCCTGCAATTATTATGGGTCATTTTTATGATGCCCGAAACCAAAGGGATCACTTTGGAAGAGTTGGCAAAGCTGCTCAGCAAAAAGCGGAAAGAATCCAAATAATCGATTTACAGTATATACTAAAAAGCTGTCCGTTAGTCGAATAGTATGCCGTTAAGTATAGCTAATGCGCAAATATTTCCTTAAATTGATAGAAATTACACTATTATGGCAAATGAAATAAGTATAGGGAACAAACTCATGGTGGCCTTTTTGCGCGTTATGGTTTTTGTTTTGATCGTAATTTTGATATCAATTCCCGTTTTGATTCTTTTGGATTTTATCGGGGTACTGGAGGCTATTGGTCTTTCTTCCTAAAAAATCACATCTTGCTCTCCCATTGATTTTGTGACAACTTTGATGTAGGAGTCTATGGCCTTATCGACATTGGCCGGTTCTGTTACATCTACTTCCCCTCTCCAGATCAATTCTATTTCCTTTCCTACACAAATACAATAGAGCGAAGTCTCTGAATGGTATATATTGAATGTATCGTAATACTCGGGGTCGTAATAAATCTCTTGATGCTCTAAGTAATCGTTGGTAAACCTCATGAGCATTTTATCCACATCGTTAATGTGTTCTTTAAATGTTCTTCTGTTTTCCGTACCAACCACTTTGCTCACCAAAATAGCATCGAACCCTTTTTCGAGCAATTGTTGCTCTACTTCCGCCAATTCCTTTTCCGTCCTTTTGGCAGAAGTGAATTCCACATCAAAAAGATCAATACTGCGTACGGCATCCACTCCCTTTTCTTTAAAGGCCTCCACAAACTTGGTCTCGTATTCCACCCGGGCACTATCATCTTGTATCATCCCCACAACGAGTACCTGGTATGCATCAAACAGTACTATATCGGGGTTTTTCCAGGTCGAGACCAACCTGATAGAGGAGCATCCCAAAAGGAGCAACATGCTTATGGCCATTATTTTTAATTTCATCACAATGGATTTTATAGATTCGTACGCAGTATAGACCTTACACTTTATCAATGTGTAGAAAATGTAGCTTGTCTTTTCTCAAGCTGTCTTCTTAAGTCCTCTATTGTCTTGGACATGGACTTTTCAAAATCATCTGTATCTGATTTGGCAAAAATTCTGGGGCCTGGAGCACTCAGCTCAATTTCACAAATTTTACCTTCTCCGGATTTATCGTTCTCTGTTTTAAAAAGCACGTTGGCCTTTATCAACCAGCTATATTTATTTTCCAAACTCTCTAGTTTTTTCATTAACAATTCGGTCAATGATTCACTAGTCATCATTTTTTGATATTGAACATGTACTTCCATGATTATTGTTTTGATTATATTCAAATCTATTACTACTAAAAATAAAAATTAATGACAATTGTCAGTTTAAAACCCGTCAATTTATCACATGGAAAAAGGTTGGCCGGTACTTTGTAGTACAGAGAACCAAAACTCACCTTCCAAATCTATTTTCTTTCTCTTTTTGGTGACTTCCGATATGGGCACGTAAACGTAACTATTATTAACCCTGCTGGCCACAAACTTGGTTTTTCCTGCCATGGCACCATGTACTGCATGGTAGGCCAAGCGACTACAAAAAATGCTATCGCTGGAGTTGGCAGGTGCACATCGTACAATATAACTTGGATCGATATATTTTATGGTAACCGGGGTTTTATCCTTAAAATACTCTCCGATTTTTTCCTTTAGGAAAACACCTATATCCTGATGTTGTATGTTTCCTGAAGCGTCCTTAACAATTGTTCTGTCCTTGAATAGCTTTTGTCCGGCTCCTTCCGCAACAACAATTACAGCATGTTTTTTCTTCTTTAAGCGTTTCTCCAAAACTTTAAGGAAACCATCCTCCCCTTCGAGTTTAAAATCCATTTCCGGTACCAAAACAAAGTTTACCACGGGCATGGCCAATGCTGCCGAAGCTGCAATAAAGCCACTATCCCTCCCCATTAATTTAATAATGGAGATTCCGTTGTATGCTCCTGTTGCTTCGTTGTGGGCGTCACGTATAATGGGACTGGCCACATCAAAAGCTGTTTCAAAACCGAAAGACTCGTCGATGAGGTCTATATCATTATCAATGGTTTTTGGAATGCCCACTACACTTATCTTGGCGTTTCTTTTGGAAATTTCCTCGCCCAGTGCGTTTACACCTTTCAGGGTACCGTCTCCCCCAATGGCAAAAAGCATATCTATATTGTTCGTTTCCAAGGTGTCCACCATTACTGATACATCTTGTCCTCCTCTTGAAGAGCCCAAAAACGTTCCTCCAAATTGATGGATGTCCTTAACCTTGTCGGGCGTTAACTCTGTAAGCCCATGTCCTTTTTCAGGATTAAGGCCTTCATACCCATAAGGTACGCCCAGAATTTTCTTTACTCCATAAAAGTAATGCAGGGCCATTACCAGCCCTCTTATCACATTATTGATTCCCGGACAAAGTCCGCCACAGGTCACAATGGCTGCTGTGGAATTTTTGGCATCAAAAAAGATGTTTTGTCTGGGCCCGGCCTTCTCCAAACAAACTGGTTGTACACCATTGGCCAAACAATGGTTATAGTGCTCCATGGACAGGTCGAAAACCATTCTATTCGATTCACTTACAAAATTGAATATATGGTCTCCTTCTACGGTACTAAGTTTTAGGGGCGACCTGTATTGAGGCGCCCCTAAATTTTCTATGTTAAATCTATTTGTATTGTCCACTTGCTAAAATTTCATGCTCCTATAGTTCTTCCCCCAAACTGTGGTGAGAATCGATCAGGGGTCCTCCGTTCAATATTTCGTCGGATGCCTCACTGGCAAACTTATCGAAATTGATATGGAACGAATGCGCCAATTGTATCGCCTTGCTCACATATGCTCCTTTTTGCAACCAAGTGTTCATTGGGTCCAAAATTTCTGTTGGAACCCCAGGGCAATATTTTGGCATGTGCAATCCAAATATTGGATGCTTGTCGAAATCAACATCGTCCAATTTACCTTCAAGAATGGCAGAGATCATTGCTCTTGTGTACTTCAGCTTTATTCTAGACCCTACTCCGTATGGTCCACCGCTCCATCCTGTATTGACCAACCACACATTTACGCCCGCTTCCTTCATTTTTTCGCTCAACATTTCGGCATAAACTGCAGGATGCAATGGCATAAACGGTTCTCCAAAACAAGCTGAGAACGATGGCACTGGCTCTGTAATTCCAGCTTCGGTTCCAGCTACTTTGGCGGTATATCCAGAAATAAAGTGGTATGCTGCCTGACCTGGGGTCAGTTTAGATACCGGTGGCAATACCCCAAACGCATCACAAGTTAAGAAAAAGATATTTGTAGGATTGGACGCATAGGATGGGATTTGAATGTTGTCTATGTGATCAATTGGGTAGCTCACCCTTGTGTTTTGCGTAATGCTGCTATCAAAAAAGTCCACTTCTTTGGTTCCTTCTTTGAACACTACATTTTCCAGAAGTGCCCCTGGTCGAATGGCCCTGTAAATATCCGGTTCTTTTTCTTCGGTCAGGTCAATTACCTTGGCATAGCAGCCACCTTCAAAATTGAAAATGGTGTTTTCTTTTGTCCAACCATGTTCATCGTCCCCGATCAGTTTACGATTTGGATCTGCTGACAAGGTCGTTTTTCCTGTTCCCGATAGACCAAAGAAAATAGCGGTATCCCCATCTTCACCAACATTTGCCGAGCAATGCATTGGAAGCACTTCTTTCTCTATTGGAAGAATAAGGTTGAGCGCGGAGAAGATTCCTTTTTTCATTTCTCCCGTATAAGCGGAACCAGCCACCAATGCGACTTTTCTTGTAAAGTTTAGAATGGAGAAGTTTCCACTGACAATTCCAAAATCTTCAGGATTTGAGGCTTCGTAGCCTGGGGCACATAGTACCAACCACTCTTCTTCAAAGTCTTCCAATTCGCCCTCATCCAACCTTAAAAACATATTTTTAATAAAATAGTTGGACCAGGGATACTCGGTAACGGCCCTAACATTCATTTTATATTTTGGATCTGCACAAACAGCAGCGTCCCTTACATAAACTTCTTTCCCTTCAAGATAATTGGTCACCTCATCATATAGTTTGTCAAAGTTTTCTGAAGAAATGGGCTTGTTAATTCTACCCCACCAAATTTTATCCTTGGTATAATCATCCTTCACCAAAAAACGGTCTTTGGGCGAACGACCGGTAAACTTACCTGTATTTACACAGAGTGTTCCGTTATCGGTTTCCACTCCCATCTTTTTTTCCACAGTGATTTTCTGTAAGGTCCCGGCATCGAGGTTCCATTGCACCTTGACGTTTTTTAATCCATACGTACTTAGGTCTTTTGTTGTGCTCATATCTACTGTATTTAATTGTTAGAAGCTCCATATCCATGGAACCAATATTAGTGTCGCAATAAAGAAAAGTAGTAGCAAGGGGCCTCCTACTTTTACGTAATCAATAAATTTATATCCTCCTGCCGCCATTACCATTGCATTTGTTGTGGTACCTACGGGAGTTAAAAATGCAGTGGATGCGCTTACTGCCACGGCGATCATAAAAGGTTTTGGGGAAACCCCCAATGTAATGGATGCCATTATAGCAATTGGCGCCATTAATACCGCGGTCGCCGAATTGTTTATGGTCTGGCTAAAAGCTGCCGTCAGTAAGAAAATGCCTGCCAATAACGCCACTGGGTGAATACTCCCCAAGGTATCTACCAAACTATTTGCAGCCAATTGCGCAACTCCTGTTTTTTGTAGTGCCAATCCCATTGGGATCATTGCTGCAATCATAACCACACTGGTCCAGCTTATCCCTTTGTACGCTCTGGAAATGGGCACACATCCCGTCAACATCATTATTCCGGCACAAATAAGTGCGGCTATGGCACCGGGCAGTATATTGAACACCAACAGGAGAATCATTAAGACCAAAGTTCCCATGGCAATATAACTCCTGGCAGTCAACTGATCCACATTTTTAGCCAGCGCCTCTGGGCTTCCAGATATCACCAAATTCTCATACACGGATTTAAGGGAAATTATGTTTTCCCACTGCCCCCGGATAATGAATGCATCGCCTGCTTTAATTTTTATTTTACCGGTCAAGGGCACATTATCTCTTGACACGGCCAAAAGCTGAACACCTGCTTTTCGCAGGTAATGCCCTAAATTAATGGTCTTTCCAACAAATACCGACTTTGGTGTAATAATCATTTCCGCCATACCTACTTCTTGGTTGATCAGCTCTTTTTTAAGCATATCCTTTTCGGGCTTTAGCGGTATTACACCTAAGTGAAACTTAAGTACAAGTTTATCTACATCTTCTGGTTCACCCTTAACGGTAATTATATCGTGATAGCGCATTTCAGTGTCAAGTCCGGGCATTTCCACAAATTGGGGTATTCTCTGCAATTTGTTGGGATGTCTTCGCTTTAATCGCATTACGGAAACCCTGTGTTCCCCTTCAAAATTCCAATCACCTATTTTGGTGTTGATCAATTCTGACATTGACCGGATTCTTAATCGATACAGGTTGTCCCCTATGCTATAATTCTCGATCCATTTATGCATCTCTTGATCAATGGCCATAGGTTTATTATTGGTTCTATGGGAAGGAAGCAGCTTATACCCGATGTATCTAAAATACAGTACGGATATGATAAGCAGCGGCACTCCGATCAGTCCAAATTCAAAGAACGAAAATCCTGTAAATCCATTCTCTGCCAAGGCATTGCTCACAATAATATTGGGAGGTGTACCTGTTAAGGTCAGTAATCCGCCGGTATTGGAACCAAAAGCGACCGGAATCAAAAGTTTAGAAGGCAAAGTCCCTGCATTCCAAGCTGCTGTTACGCTAACTGGAAGCAATGCAGCCACTGTACCTGTGTTGCTCACAAATCCGGACAGCAAACTAGATCCTAGGGTTACGATCACCAACAAGCGAGAGATGTTCTTTCTTGCCCATTTCACGAAAAATTGCCCTGCCATAGCCGTCCAACCGGTTCTGGACAGTCCTTCACCAATTATAAACAGGGCTGCGATCATAATTACAGTTGGATTGCTAAACCCTGTCAACGTTTCTCCCAAATCCAGAATACCCGTAAGAAAAAGTGCCAACATGGCCATCAGTGCGACAACATCGGGAGGGAATTTCCCCCAAACAAACAGTATAATGGTAATCCCTAATATTAATAGCAATGACAGCATGCCCAATAATCTAGGTTTAGTCCAAAGTCAGTACCGGTATTTCAGAGTGAAGGGTCAATAACTTTGTTAATCTACCTTCGGATGGGGTACTTTTCTCGGTATGGTTTCGCGGCAATATGGTCAACAAATCAATATTCTTCTCGTTGATGTAATCCAAGATGCCTTGCTCTACATCTTGATTCTTACTAAATGAATGTTCTACATAAAAATGCTCCAAGTAGTATTCCAACAAGTTTTCATTAGATTCTTTAACCGCTTCCTCATCATATACGGAATCCTTATAAATCGTCAACACGTGTACTTTGGCATTAAAGGACCTCACGATGTCCAAAAGGGTCCCCAAAACTGATTTATCATCAATTTTTTCGCCCCCCATTACCAATGCAATTGCCTTGGGTTCTTTTATGCTGGTTCCGTAGGGTACGGATATTACCGGGCAATTGGCTTCCAATACAAGTTTTGAAGTGTTGGTAATGGCTTCATCGGTGATTTTATCGCCCATGGTACCCATCATGATCAAATCTGAGTCGCTCTCTTCCTGGGCAGCCAGTATCGTCTTTACCACACTCCCCGTTTTCGTAATAAATTTGGGAGCTACTTTCAGCCTTACATTGAACGAATCCAACATTTTGACAAAGTCGTTCCCCAATTTTTCACTATCGGCTTCAGTAATGGGCATTGCACCCACATAAAGACCCAAAATACCAATGGAACGATCAGGGCCAACAAAATTGACCACATATTCCAGTGCATTTACAGATGCTTCGGAAAAATCAAATGGAATTAATATTTTATTTAAACTGCTCATACCTATTTATTTTATTGGTTTCTCTTCTCAAAAGTAGAATCGACCCCCGATGTAAAACATGACAGAAATCAGGATTTCTATTTTTTCCATGATATTAGCAAAAAATCTACCTTCATAAAAACATGGTAAGTTATTTTTTTGATACCATTATGGCTATCTTTAAAAGCCAATTGCGTTTATAACATGGATTTAGTAATCGGGATAGATATAGGAGGAACCAAAACCAAAATCGGATTAGTTGATAAAAATGGTGTATGCTACGAAAAAACCTTTTTTAGAACTAAGGAGTATCCTAACTTGGATGCTTATCTGGATAAGATCAAATCCACCTGCGATGAACTTGTTGCGCAATTTGGCGAGGATGCCAATATTATTGGTTGTGGTATTGGGGCACCAAATGCTTCCAGCAAGAACGGAACCATAGAACGCGCAAGCAATTTGGCTTGGAAAAGCAGTGTTCCAATAATTAAACTGTTAAAGCAGAGAATGCCCATGCCCATGCGAATTATGAATGATGCCAGTGCTGCCGCATTGGGGGAAATGTTGTTTGGTGGAGCTAAGGACATGACCGATTTTATTGTAATAACCCTCGGCACAGGTTTTGGGGCCGGTATTGTTGCCAATGGTCAGCTTATTGATGGTTTTGATGGTTTTGCCGGGGAACTGGGCCATGTGGACATGACCATTGGAGATGGCAGGTTGACAGGATTGGGCGTAAAAGGTGGGCTTGAGGCCTATGTGTCCGCCACAGGATTAAAGCGAACCGTAATGTACATGCAAAGCAAGTATTTAGTGGACAGCAGGTTCAGAGATGTTGCTTATAACGACCTGCACGGGGAAGACATTACCGCGGCTGCAGAGGAAGGCGACGAAATAGCACTAAAAGCCTTTGACTATACCGCACGAATAATGGCACAGGCTCTAGCGAACTTCACTGCCTTTACCCAGCCCGAAGCCTTTATTTTAATGGGAGGATTGACCAACAGCGGTAAATGGATCATGACCCCTTTAGAAAAATACTTTAATGGCTTTTTGTTAGATGTATATAAAGGCAAGGTAAAACTCCTACACTCCAGTATGCATGGAAAAACAGCCGCGATTTGTGGTGCAGCTGCCCTTATTTGGGAAAAATCAAATATAGAATAGACAAATCGCAAATGTCCTTTATACAGTAAAATCCAGCTGTAACAGGCATCACACTAATTCATTTTAATAGAAACACTTGTACTCCAGCAATCAAAAAAAACTTGATTATGGAATACGTAGGATATTATGGGGGATTGGCTTAAAAAATGACGAAGACATGATCCGAGCAGGTCTTATATTCAATATTTACCTAACCAAAACAAGGTATAGAACCAACATTGAAATAAGCGCGCAACCACCTCTTCTTTAGATATTTGACACCCTTTATAAACCTGATTTTTATCATGTTTTCTGATTTTGAAGAAACCTATCTTTAACATAGTTAAATAGTAGAAGTCATGAAACCAAAAAAGAACCCAAACGCTGAAATAGGACGCAATAGCAGTCTTTATTTCATGATAGGACTTACTTCGGTCTTGTTCTTAACATGGCAATCTTTCGAAGTAAAGTTCTATGAAGAGGAATCCAAAGTTTCAGAAGTTGTACAACTAACAGACGAGCTTAAGGAAGATGTACCCGTCACGGAAATACTTAGAACAACTCCACCGCCACCGCCGCCATCTGCTCCCGATGTAATAGAAATCGTGGAAGACGTGGAAGAGGTAGAGGAAACTGTAATAACCAGTACCGAGAGCAGTCAGGAAACCTTTATTGAAGATGCCGTGGTTAGAATAGAAGATGTTGATGTAGAGGAGATAGAAGAAGAAATCATAGTTCCCTTTGCTGTAATTGAAAATGTTCCCCTTTTTCCTGGTTGTGAGATTTACGAAACCCAAGAAGAACGGAAAAAGTGTTTCAACCAAAAAGTACAAGAACATATCAAGGAGAATTTTACCTATCCGCCATCCGCTTTGGAAATGGGAATTACAGGGAGGGTTTATGTACAGTTTGTAATAGATAACAATGGAAGGGTAAGCAATATCCAACAAAGAGGTCCAGACAAACTATTGGAAAAAGAGGCTACCCGAATCATAGCTTCCCTACCAAGGGTAAAACCAGGAGAGCAAAGAGGGAAAACCGTAAGTGTTAAATACAGCATTCCCATTAACTTTGTAATGCAAAACAATTAAATAAACATTATCCGATTCAACCAAAAAGGTCCAAGTTAATTCTTGGACCTTTTATTTATTGTACCAGACCGTATCCTCGTATTCTTTAAATTTTGAGACACTCTCCCTATTCTTGGCGATCAAATGGGATTCATCGAACCTTCTGGCCCTATATCCCAGTAAATGTAGGAACGACTTGGCAAAAAAACGTGCAACCCTTTGATCGACCACCAAAGTATCCTTACTCGCATCTCTCCACTCCACTCCGGGAAGCTTTACCAAAATGTGGTCCACTTTAAACCTTCTCAACTTCTTGGACAACCATAACAAAAAGATGGGTATGGGCCTTATAAAGTAAAATCCCTCCCCTCCTTGTTTTTGGTACAAGGGCATAAAAATCTGTCGTTTTTTTGTTGACTTTAGTTCCATACCGTCCACAAGAGCCAAATCTGCCCCTTTGGGAATGGTTTGAAAATTCGCATAACCGGGAGCCATTTTAAAATCGCTATTGGGCGCAATATCGTACTGATGATATATTTCGTAAAACTTATGTGGTACACCACTGGAATTTGATATAGCCTCGTACAGTTGCTTTTGTCGTTCTTCCGAAACATCAACAACTTGTGTTACGGCCAAGCTATAGCGGATAAACTCAACACAGTTCTGCACTGCCTTATCGTCATCGTGCTGTCCGCTCTCAAAACCCAAGGACACATAACCCAGCTCATTAATATAACTTAATAAGGCCCCTTTTAGATATTCCTCTATCCCTAAAATGATCGGCAGAGGATAGTTAGAAGCATACTTGCGGTTCAACAGACTATCGTTGAGCACCATAAATGGGGAAGTGTCGCTCGATGTAGTATGCAGGTCCATAAAATAAAAAGGTGGGGTTCCCGTATCCAGAATGGTATGTAACAAATAAAATAACTCTCCCAGCTCGCTTTCTTCGTTATGCTGTATTTTCTTATGGTTTACAATGCGCTCAATCCTATCCTGAAACCAAATCCGGTTCAGGTCTTCCGTTTGGTACCGCTGCTTTCTCTCCAGAGCCCCCAAATTACCCGAAATGGCATACACCTCTCCATTTATCATCACTTCTTTGGAACGCAGTTCTTTAAAGACCTCTTTTAAGGCAAAAACCCCTGCTGTCTCGTTTCCATGGATACCTCCAAAAAAAACCACCGTAGGACCCCTTTTTTTTCCTCGGATATGATCTATTACACGATCAACTTTTATAGTTTCGGCCAATGCTTTACTGTGAACTATTGCCATTTTATCACATATCAACTTTACTGATGATTCCCACAATATGGGCATCCACACAAACGGGGAGACAACCTATCTTGTGTTCTTCCATTATCTTTTTTGCTTCTGATATTTCTGTTCTCGGACTTACGGTAATTACTTTTTCAACCATAACATCCGAAACTCTAGCTTCCTTTTTATCGATTTTCTCAAATTTTTCAATATGGCTCCAGGTTAGGAGCCCCACAAGCTCACCCTTTCCATTCTCCACGGGAAGATGATGAATATTGTTCCATTGCATGATAGCAATGGCCAAGTTCGCGTAATCGTCCACATACAACTTCATTAGTTTAGTGGACATTATTTGGCTTACCCATTGAAATGATTCTTTGGCCTCCACCATTCCTTCGATAGGCTTCCATAAATGTACCGGCTTATCCTCTTGTTGATTCCGATAGATTGCCTTGGTCAATTGTACAATGGCACTATCCAGCTTTATTTGTTTTCTAAGCTCCCTAAAGTTTTTTATTTGCCAATCCGCACCCGTTTTACCGCTCGCCCTTTTTTCGATAATGCCCAAAAGTCTATCTATATCCTTTTTGTCAATATTAAACTTTCTTAACCCATTGTAAGCGATCGGCAATAATTCTTCCCGGACTATTTTTTTCATGGTCATTGCCCTGCCCATCCACGAAAACATGGCATGCCTTCCACTAGATGCCGCCCGAAGAAAGTTAAGCTTGGCTGTTCTAAAATCCATCAATTTCGACATGTCATCATACTTTTCAGGTCTTCCTGCCATTAGGCCTACCCAAAAAGCAAAGTTTGCCATCTCATCGATCACCGTGGGGCCAGCAGGAATATATCTGTTCTCTATCCGCAGGTGAGGTTTGCCATTACCTACTCCATAGCAAGGCCGGTTCCACCTATAAACCGTACTATTGAACAAGCTCAATGCTTCGAGCTTTGGGATTTTGCCTTCTTTTAATAATTGTAAAGAATTCTTCTGAATGGGCTTGGTCAGCAATATTCGGTGGGTGGAAATATCTTGTTTAAATGTTTCGGCTACAGACTTTTTTTGCCATCGTTCCCCGAAACCTACCCTAGCCACTTCTTCCCGTAGTTCCTTTGTCCAGACCCGTGTATCCAAACTTTGTTGGAACAGTGCTATCCGGGTTTCCCGCCAAAGCTCTTTCCCCAATAACAGGGGGGAATTACAACACACACTTAAAACCGGGCCCGAAATAGCCTGGGCCCAATTATAATTTTTAACAAAATCCTGTGGGGGTATTTGCAAGTGGAGCTGAAAACTGGTGTTACATGCTTCGAACAAAACGGAGTCATGATGAAGTGACAACTCGTCGGCTCCATGAATCCTAACAGTAAAATCATCGCCCCGCCATGCTGTTAATACTTCATTTATTCTGTAATATCTCGGAATAGGGGTCATAAAGTCCATACCAAGCTCATCTTTACTAATGGTTGGTAGAATCCCGGTAAGAATAACTTTTGTATCATGCTCGGCCGCGGAATTCTTAACCTTGTCCAACAATCCCCTTAACTGCCGCTCCATTGAGGTAAAGCAATTCTTTTCCAATTTATAGGGATCAAGGTTGGCTTCAATATTATAGGTAGCAAATTCGGTCGTAAAATGGGGGTCGTCCACTTCTTTGAGAATATCCAACGAATTTGGTGATGGTCTATAATCGTCCTTGATTATACACATTTCCTGTTCAGCACCTATACGTACGATATCATCTTCGATCAAGCCGTCATCAATCATATTCTCAAGAGCCCGGATATCATCGATCAAATGTTGGACAAAAACTTTTCGTTCTTCTTCGTTAAAAGAACTTTTCCTGATATGTTCTCCCATAGAAATACATTTAAGAGCATGTCAAAATCATTTAAAGGTACAATGTTTGAGAAGCCAAAAACATGATACCCGTCAGGCCAAAAATCGGCGTACGGTTCTTTTTTAATCATAATCCTGACAATTATCATGTTTTTTGCAAGTGACCGAAAGTAATTTTGACCTATAACATAATGGTATGCAACTTATGTGCGAATTGGTTCAAAAATATAACGTTCCCGGACCCCGATATACAAGTTATCCCACTGTACCCTATTGGAATGCAGATAGCTTTTCCGGAAAAAAATGGAACTCCAGTGTATTAAAAGCATTTGGTGAAAGTTCCGAGGAAGGCATCAGTGTTTACATACATTTGCCTTTTTGCGAGAGTATGTGCACATTTTGTGGATGCCACAAGCGGATCACAAAACGCCACGAAGTGGAAACACCATATATTAGCTCGGTGTTAAAGGAATGGGAATTGTACGTAAACCTGTTGGGAACCAGACCCAAGATCAAGGAACTACATTTGGGAGGTGGAACACCCACTTTCTTTTCTCCTAAAAATTTAAAAATGCTGATGAACGGCATTACCCGTCTAAGCAAGAAAATCGAGGATATTGATTTTAGTTTTGAAGGCCACCCCAACAATACTACAAAAGAGCATTTACAGGCACTTTACAATGCAGGTTTTAGAAGGGTCAGCTTTGGCGTACAGGACTATAACTTAACCGTTCAGCGCGCGATTAACAGAATACAGCCGTTCGAGAATGTAAAAAATGTTACCGAATGGGCCAGGGAAATCGGATATACCTCTGTTGGGCACGATATTATTTACGGACTACCGTTCCAATATTGTTCCGATGTAGAAAATACCATAGCCAAGACCAATGCACTAAAACCGGACAGGATAGCGTTTTATAGCTATGCCCACGTGCCTTGGCTCAAAGGAAACGGGCAAAGAGGATATAAAGAATCCGATTTGCCTTCATCCGTAGAAAAAAAGGCACAATACGAACTGGGCAAGAGAATGCTTTCGGACTTTGGTTACAAAGATGTTGGCATGGATCACTTTGCATTGCCTACCGATAGTTTGTGCAAGGCATTGGAGAATGGCACATTGCATCGAAACTTTATGGGCTACACCCCGTCAAAAACCAAATTAATGATTGGTTTGGGCGTATCCAGCATAAGCGATAGTTGGTATGGTTTTGCCCAAAACGTTAAAAATGTGGAGGAGTATGAAAATTTGGTTTCGCATGGAGTTATTCCTATTTTTAGGGGCCATCTCCTTAGTACCGAAGATGAAATTTTGAGAAGACATATTCTCAATATTATGTGTCAATTTGAGACCGAATGGAATCCACTGGAAGAACAAGTGGTTGATTTTGAAAACATAGTGGCCAACCTATCCGAATTAAAAAATGATGGCTTGGTCGAAATAAGTAACAACAAAATAAAAGTAACAGACAAAGGAAGGCCATTTGTAAGAAACATAAGCATGGCTTTTGATCTACAAATGCACCGAAATAAGCCAGATACCCGAATATTTTCCATGACCGTTTAACCTAAAAATCCAATAATAATGAAAAGTATAATCGTACCAGTTGATTTTTCGAATCAATCCAAACAAGCCCTGAAGGTTGCAGCTTCCCTTGCAAAACAGCATGAGGCAGAACTACTAGTGCTCCATATGTTGGAACTTTCACCAGCCATTATGGGCGAATCAGGATATATCTCGCAAGAGCAAGTGGTGCATTTAATAAAGCTTGGCGAAAAGCGATTTGCAGACTTTTTGGAACAACCCTTTTTAAAGGATATTAAAGTTATTCCGGTGATAAAGCACTACAAAGTATTCAGCGAAGTAAACGAAGTGGCCGAAAAGCACAACGCCGACCTTATTGTAATGGGATCCCATGGTGCGGATGGCCTTCAGGAAATATTTATAGGTTCCAACACAGAGCGTGTTGTTAGAACTGCCGATGTACCTGTATTGGTGATCAAGGGCAACATCGCAGAGTTCAAACCAAAAAGTTTTGTGTTTGCCTCTGATTTTGAGGAAGAAAGTGTGCCTGCACTTAAAAAAGCTAAAGCAATGGCCGATTTGTTTGGAGCCGAACTTCAACCAGTGTATATCAATACGCCAGGTGACGAGTTTTTGAGCAACAAAGACGCAAATGATAAAATTTCCAAATTTTTACATTTGGCCAACCTTGGTCTGGAAGTAGAGATTTACAACGATTACACAGTGGAAAAAGGTGTTCTCAACTATAGCGATAGTGTTTCTGCCGACCTTATAGGCATTCCAACACACGGTAGAAGAGGTCTAGCACACTTTTTTATGGGAAGTATTGGTGAAGATATCGCCAACCATTCCGAAACACCCGTAATCACCTTTAAAATTTGATGGATTGCATTTTTGATTGGTTTCATGCGATTCAAAAAAAGGGGGGCAATTTTAAAATTGCCCCCTTTTTTATTCGTGGTTATTTAAACCGCTAACCATTAAATCGTTCGTAGGCCGCTTTCTCCAGAGATTCCCTGTGGTCGGGGTGGGCAATGGAAATAAGCGCTTTGGCCCGCTGATGTAAGTTTTTACCAAATAGATTCACCACACCGTACTCCGTGGCCACATAATGCATGTGCGCACGGGTCGTGGTCACTCCAGCTCCCTGCTTTAAGAACGGTGTTATTTTGGACACTCCCTTTTTGGTGGTAGATGACATGGCTATGATAGGCTTTCCTCCTTTGGATAGCGATGCCCCTCTCATAAAGTCCATCTGTCCTCCTACCCCGGAAAACTGATATCCTCCAATAGTGTCGGCACAAACTTGTCCGGTCAGGTCAATTTCTATGGCACTGTTTATCGCAGTTGCTTTTGGGTTTCTACGAATTCTGGCTGTATCATTGGTATAGCCCGAGTCCCTGAAGTCACAAATGGGGTTATCATCAATAAAATCGTACAATTTTCTAGAGCCAACGGCAAAACAACTCACAATCTTACCTCGTTTTACTGCTTTTTCCTGCCCATTGATCACTCCGCTTTCGAGCAGTGGCAATACCCCATCGGAGAACATTTCGGTATGGATTCCCAAGTTTTTATGATTTCCTAGGTTGGAGAGCACTGCATTGGGTATGTTCCCAATTCCCATTTGTAAAGTAGCACCATCATCGATCAACGATGCTACGTGTTTTCCAATTAGGTGTTCCACTTCGGATATTTCGGTAGGGTTGTGTTCGTGAATGGGTCTATCCACCTCAATGGCATACGTGATTTCGTCCACGTGTACAATTCCGGTTCCATGTGTCCTAGGCACGTGAGGGTTTATCTGTGCAACAATTTTTTTAGCTGTTCTCACAGCAGGTAATGCCACATCAACCGATACACCTAGGGAACAATAGCCGTGTTTGTCCGGAGGCGACACTTGAACAAAGGCCACGTCCAAGGGCAGGTACTCATCAGCGAACAACCAAGGTATTTCACTTAAAAATACAGGAATATAATCGCCCAAACGTGTGTTTACGTAGCTTCTAACATTACCCCCAACAAAGCAGGCATTCAAGGTAAAAGCATTGCAATAAGGCTCTCTGGTATATTTTGCATCGCCCTCGGTATGGATGGAAATGATCTCGACATCCTTTATCTCCTCATGTCGATCGCACAGAGCATCGATCAATTCATTTGGGGTCATGGCTGCACCTTGGAAAAAGACACGGTCACCAGACTTAACAATTCCTACCGCCTCTTTCGCTGATGTTAGTTTCATTATGGATTTGATTTTTTAGGGTTGATGGCATTCTATGGCCGATGATACTGAATCTGCCGGAGCTTGTTTGGGGGAAACGTAAGGTATTCCCAAACCGAGTCCACGAACAATAAACAAAACACCAATGATGACCACAAATACCGGTATCAATTTTTGAATTTTAGATTTAATGGAGGTACTGAACATGCCTCGGGAATATACCACCAAGGACATTAGGGGCACGGTACCCAGCCCGAATATCATCATGTATAGACCGCCTTCCAAAGGGCTGCCCATGGCTATGGCTCCCAACAGGGCCATATACACCAGGCCACAGGGCAAAAATCCGTTCAGGAATCCTATGGTCAAAAAAGTATCGGGCGTCTTTTTTTTAAGTTCAGCACCCAGTTTGGACTTTACTTTACCGATAATGGAATAAATGGGCGATAAAAATTTATGGCCATTCAGGTATCTCGCAGGAATCAATACGAGTACGATCATAAGTACACCGATACCTATGGATAGCTTTTGTTGGATTCCGAACAATGACAATCCCTTGCCCAATAGCCCAAAAAGCACACCAATTATGCCGTAGGCCAATAACCTACCAAAATGATAAATGGACAGCTGCACTGTTTTTTTTGCATTATTGGTGTGGTCCAAAGGAAGCATAAAAGCGATTGGCCCGCACATACCCAAGCAGTGCAAGCTTCCCAATAGTCCAAATACCAGTGCAGAGGTCAACATTATCAGTACACCAATTTTTGTTTATGTAAAAAGGAATTACCTTCGTATTTCCATTTAACGGAAATGTCCCAACGACCATCTACCAAGCGATTGTCAGGTATGAGCAAATGTGTTTTGGACAAACTTATCGGAAAGTTGGTATCCAAGTGCTTGTTAGATGGTCTATATAGGGACACTGTTCCACTTATCTTTTTGGGGTCGAATCGTTCGGGAAAAAATACCATCAAACCTTCATCTGTTTTTTCAACCTTTAGGTTGGCATCCATTTCGGTTGCCGTTTTTGAAGCATCTATGTCCCGCTGATAGGTAAGCTCTTTTTTATAATATTCCTCGGTCACCAAATCGTGGTTGGCCCTATCATCCGTACTCATTCTAAAGACAAAGTATAGGATAAAGGTTATAAAACCAATAAAAGCCAATACGATTCCCGTTCCCCAATTAATTTTCATTTTTCTCTTGTTTAATTATAACTTCTAGGTGCCAAAAACTGGGTTACCGTGGTTTCTATGAGCTTATCGCCACTGTACACACCTATCTTCAATTTGTCTTTATCGCCATTTAGGGCCGAGGCATTTATCTCAATGAACAAGGTTCCACCCGTTAATTCTTCTGCCGGTACGGTAAAAGTTTTCTGGGATACCATTTTAATGACTCCTTTATGGGACATCAATTCAAATGAAACATTCTCAATATCCTTGGTGGTCTTGTTCACCAATTTATAGGTGTACACATTACTAATGATGTTGTTATCCTTGCGCTCGTACAACTGACCGGGCAGGCGTAGTATGTTTGCCTCAACCTCGTTTCGCATGAACAACATTCCAACAAGAATACCGGTCAGTACCACAAGTACTGCTGTGTAGCCCTTCATACGGGCCGTGAACTTGAACTTTTTGTCTTGGGTGATCTCATCTTCACTGGCATATCTTATCAAACCTTTAGGTTTGTTGATACTGTCCATAATGTGGTCACATTCATCTATACATGCTGTACAGTTAACACATTCCAATTGAGTTCCATTACGAATATCTATCCCGGTAGGACAAACATTCACACACTGAAAACAATCTATACAATCCCCATGTCCAAGGGCTCCTCTATCTTCATTCTTTCTGAATTTTTTTCGTCCGCTTTCCCCCTCGCCCCTTTTATGGTCATAGGCCACAACAATGGATTTGTTATCCAAGAGCACTCCCTGCAATCTACCGTACGGACAGGCGATAATACAAACCTGCTCCCTAAACCATGCAAATATGAAGTAAAACACCCCTGTGAAGATCAACAACGGGATCATAGTGCCCAAGTGTGCCATGGGACCGTCCGTGATATAGGCTATCAATTGATCGCTACCGATCAAGTAGGCCAGAAATACATTGGCTATAAAAAAGGATATTAAAAAGAAGATACTCCACTTTAATACTCTTTTCCTGATTTTTTTACCAGTCCACGGTGCTTTGTCCAATCGGATTTGAGCTCCTCTGTCACCATCTATCCAGTATTCGATACGACGGAATACCATTTCCAAAAAAATGGTCTGGGGACACATCCATCCACAGAAAATACGACCGTACGCAACCGTAAAGAGTGCAATGAAAATAATTCCGATGATCATGGACACCACCACTAGATGAAAATCCTGTGGCCAAAATGGAAGCCCAAATATATTGAACCGCCTGTCCAGCACATTGAACAGCAGAAATTGGTGCCCGTTGATCTTAACGAACGGGGCCGCTATCAAAAAAATCAGCAGAAAGTAACTAATATACTTTCGGTAATCGTAATACCGTCCACTGGGTTTTTTAGGAAAAATCCAATTTCTTTTACCTTCTTCTGTGATTGTGCCTATGGAATCCCTAAAGTTTTCTTCCATCGCATTTGTGGTTTATGGATAAATATTTGTTGCCGATCGCCCCAAGGGACTAGTTCATGGCAACGTTTGTTGAATCGCCGGACTGCTCCATCTCTTCTGGAGCTGCTTCTTCCGTTTCAGATTCGGTACCATTGGTATCTTCGGGAGCATTTGGATCCACCCAAATTTCTCCTTCGGCTTCCTTCGGATTTGCCGGTGTGTTTCCTTCCATGGTCATCACATAACTGGCTACTTGGGCCATTTCGACAGGTTTCAAAGTCTGTTTCCATGCGATCATACCCTTACCGTCACGACCACCTTCAGAAATGGTTGTAAAGATATTTTTGATACCTCCACCCAATATCCAATACTTGTCGGCCAGATTTGGACCAATTCCTCCACCACCATCTGCCATGTGACAGGCCACACAGTTAGCTTGAAAAATTTTCTCCCCTGCGGCCAAATCGGAATCATCTGATAAGAATTCCACGGTATTGGCGTCCACTAAATCCTTGGCCGTTCTTTTATATTCCTCGATGGCCAATTGGGCTGCTGCCACTTCCTGTTCATATTCCGACGTTTGATCGTATTCCCCTATAACGTGGAATCGGACCAGGTACACTATCGAAAAAACAATAGTCGCATAGAACAGATATGTCCACCAAGGTGGTAATACGTTGTCCAATTCTCGAATTCCGTCGTAATTATGGTCCAGTACAATTTCACCCTCCTTTTCGATAGAACGGCTTCTGGTAAGTTTTTCCATGAGATTTTTGGCCCATGTCCATTCAAACTTCTTTCCTTTGGCTTCCAGATATCGTTCCTTGCCCTCTTCGGTCAGTGTCTGGAACATAATATTTTCTATGGAGGCCAATATTAGCTCTATGGCAATAAGGATCATTAATACCAACAGTAGAAAGAACTGTGTGATAGGGTATTCGATTATTGCCAGTTTGTCTCCAGAGTCTATAAAATATTCCATTAATCCGAAGATCAAGAAGAATAAAACCGGGACTCTTATCCACCAAGGTGTTTTTGTGCTCATAATATTATAGTTTGTTTTGTTGATCTTCGGTTTCCAATGGTAGTTCGGACATCTCCTTTATGTGTTCTTTGGTAGCGGTAAACACCCACCAGAACAATAGAACAAAAAACACAAAGAAGATAAGTAGGGAAACCATGGGATAGTTGGCTATCCCATCTATGGTTTCCATATGTTCTTTTACAAATTTCAACATGGTTATTTGTTTTGAGATATTGTTTCTTCAGTTCCTTCGATTTTGATATCGGTACCCAATCGCTGTAGGTAAGCTATCAAAGCCACGATTTCACGGTCTCTCATTTCCACAAATTCCAACCCGTTCTCTTCGGCATACTTTTTATCCGCTTCGTAGGTTTTTGCAAACTCGGGATCTGTGTATAGGTTCTTTTCGATTTGCTCTGCTTGCTCTGCCATAGATTGCGGAGCATTGGCAATATCTTCCTCTGTATATGGAACACCTAGTTTAACCATGGTTTCCATTTTTGCCTGTATATCGCTACGATCGTGCTCGTCGGTAACCAGCCATTCGTAAGATGGCATTATGGAACCTGCAGAAGTACTCTGTGGGTCGTACATGTGGTTCAAGTGCCAGTTATCGGAGTATTTACCACCAACCCTTAACAAATCGGGGCCAGTACGTTTGCTACCCCAAAGGAATGGGTGGTCGTAAACAAACTCACCTGCTTTGGCATATTCACCGTAACGTTCTACCTCGCTTCGGAAAGGACGGATCATCTGAGAGTGACAACCCACACAACCTTCCCGGATGTACAAGTCCCTACCTTCCAATTCCAATGGCGTATAGGGTTTAACACTTGTTATGGTCGGGATATTGGATTTTACCAATATGGTCGGAACTATCTGCACAACACCACCGATCAAAATGGCTACGGTAGCCAAAATGGTCAATTGTACCGGTTTTCTTTCCAACCAGTTGTGGAAGGTCTCACCCGCCACACGACGTTTTGATACTCTTTCCAATGCTGGAGCTTCTGCGGCTTCATCTTCCACTTTACTACCAGACTTGATGGTCATCACTACATTATAGAGCAGTACGAACATACCCAAGATGTACAACGAACCTCCAATGGCCCTCATCCAGTACATTGGGATGATCTGGGTAACGGTTTCCAAGAAGTTACCGTACACCAAAGTACCATCTGGATTAAATTCCTTCCACATTAATGCTTGGATAAACCCGGCCACGTACATAGGCAGGGCATAAAGCACTATACCCAGGGTTCCGATCCAAAAGTGGAGATTGGCCAATCCTTTGGAGTGCAATTCTGTTTTGAACATACGTGGCACCAACCAATAGATCATACCAAAAGTCATAAAACCGTTCCAAGCCAATGCTCCAACGTGAACGTGTGCAATAATCCAGTCACTAAAGTGTGCAATAGCGTTTACGTTTTTCAACGATAGCATTGGACCTTCAAAAGTTGCCATACCATATCCGGTAATGGCCACAACCATAAATTTCAGTGTTGCATCGGTACGAACTTTATCCCATACACCTCGCAGGGTCAATAATCCATTGATCATACCTCCCCATGATGGGGCTATCAACATTATGGAGAATACCACACC
>JAAEZN010000086.1:0-398 GCA_018222835.1 Algicola sp.
CACAAGGTGGGTTATCACAATGAAAACACTGGGTCCCCATATAAAAATGACCTTCGGCCGGTACTTCATGATAGTAATTGTCATCAGCTTCATTAAAATTAAAGCCTTTACCATCTTTCATCTCGTGGATACGGATATATTGCATTTGTGATTTTCTGTCCTGGTTGTTTTCTTCAACACAAGCACTTACACAGTCCATATACCCTTGGCATTTGGAAATATTGAAGGCATATCCAAAAAGCACATCCTCCTCAGCATTTTTCGATGACATGTTGATGTTCTTGCCTGTTCTTAATTCATAAGAACGCATCAACCTGTCCACGGTCTGCTTTTTTTCTTCATCGGTCATCAATTTATAATTTCCTTTGAACTGCTCTTCCCAATCTATCTGTGCCTTT
>JAAEZN010000086.1:408-14288 GCA_018222835.1 Algicola sp.
GATCACACTTGTACAGGAACTGATGGCGCCGGCTCCGATGAGAAGACTGGCGGTAAGTTTTTTGAAAGCATCCCTTCTGTCCATTTGTACATCGAACACCTGGTCAAAACCATCTTTCTTCCTTTCATCACCGATGGATGCGTTGATGGCCGCCTCATAGAACTCCTCTGCATTCAATTCTTCCTTTTCAGGACCACTTTCGCAACTTCCTTGCGGGTTGCCACATCCACAGTTTCCCGAAGATTTCTTCTTGTTATGTGGACCCAAATCCAGAGAAAACCATTTTTTTCGATTGCTCATACCTATTTTTTTAATGACCTAAACCATCCTTTCGTTCCTCGACTTTTTGAGTATTGAACTGCGCTGGCCATCTGGTTTCAAAACCTGGATTGTGGGGGTTATGGCAGTTTACACAGGTCATGGATGCCCTTGGCGGGGCCCATCCTGCCACTTTTTTTCCGTGTGCACCTCCTTTCCAGTCTTCAAACTGCTTGCTGTGGCATTGGGCGCAGAGTTTATAACTCAAATTATAATCGATATCTGTTCCTGTAAGGCTTTTGAGGTTATTCATATTATCCGGATTGTGACATGTTGCACAATCCATGGTTTCAATGGCCGCATGGTTAATTTTTATATCCCAATGTGCTTTCTGACCGTTTGCACCCTTCATCTCGTTCAAAGGTTTGCTATGACATTCTATACAGGCATATGATTTGATATGTCCCTTTTGTTCGGGAATAAGAAACGTATGTTCACCCTCGGTTATTTGTATCAAATCAGTACCTACAAGCAACTCCTCGGAGGATAAATTACCATGATAGGGTTTTTGGTGAGCTTCTATTTTATCGGTAATGGAATGGTACTCCCCTTCTTGTTTACAGGAAGCGAAGGAGACCGCAAAAAAGAGCATTACATAATATATTGGGTTTCTATTTTTCATTGAGCTGGTCAAATTGTCTTAAAAAAGTGCTTGTATCTAACTCTTGTACGGCCCTATTTTCTTGTGGCAAATGACATTGCCTACAATTAATGCGGTCCGGATGTGTCACCCTGATCTCTTTGGGTGCACTCGGACCTGCATGGCAGGATATGCAACTTTCCCTAAATTGCAATTGATGTGGAATCATTGGGGGACTTCCTGGCATGGCATTGTTTGCCCCTACACCAACTTTTGGGGGTTGCATTTTATCATAACTAAAATCCGTAAAAGTTGTATTTGTATTTTTGGTAACGTGGCACTGACGACAGTTCACCATTTCTGGATGTGGTGTTACTGGGGCATAGGCATTGAACTTTTCCACGAACCCCCCGTTTTGATGGCATTGTATGCATGTATTGCCCCCATAACTTCGTTCTTTTGCCACTGGATGCGGGATACTGGGTGGCGCGCCCAGATAGGCCCTATTGTCATAATAGTCTTCCAATGACCGCTGGTGATTTTCATCCACGGGCATATTTACATAATCCATATTTGGATTTTCAAACCGAAGAAAGGCACCCCGTTCGGAAGGGATGTAGTTACCTGATGGTGTATCGATCACAGGGATATAGGCCTCTTCCCTACCTTGTTGATAACTATAGTTCCAGACGACTATAAATGCCATAAAGATGACCACAAAGAACGATATGATTCCCAAACGTTTTCTCATCGTCTATACTTTTTCGACCTTGACAGCGCACTTCTTATAATCGGGTTCTTTTGAAATAGGGCAAAAGGCATCCAAGGTTACGTCATTGATCAACATGTTTTCATCAAAAAATGGCACAAAGACCTGACCTTTTGTAGGCAAACCCCGTTCATTTATCGATGCAGGTAAAACACACGACCCCCTTTTTGAACTTACTTTTACTTGATCGCCATTTCTAATTCCATAGGATTTTGCATCTTCTGGATGGAATTCCACATACGCATGAGGCATTGCCTGGTGCAATACGGGTATCCTGCGCGTCATGGAGCCAGTGTGCCAGTGTTCCACTACCCGTCCGGTATTGAGCCAAAAAGGATATTCTTGGTCCGGTTTTTCCGGTGCTTCCTCAAAAGGACGTTGCCATATTACTGCCTTACCATCCGGTTTTCCATAAAAGTGAAAGTCTTCCCCATTGGAACAGGCAGGGTCATAGGTGCTATTGAATCGCCATTGGGTGGATTTTCCTTTTACATAAGGCCAAATAACCCCTGACTCCTTTTTAAGCACTTCGAGGGGCGCCATTCCATGCTTTGGTCCCTCATGGAACTGTCTATACTCATTATAGATTTCTTCCACGTGATTTTCTTTGCTGTAAGGGAATAGATCTCCATACCCCATACGCCTGGCAACTTCGATGAACATCCATGCGTCTTCCGTGGCTTCACCCGGGGCTTCAACCATTTTATCCCAGTGTTGCGTTCTCCGTTCAGAGTTACCGTACAGACCACTTTTCTCGATATGCCAAGCCGCGGGAAGTATAACATCGGCCACATCGGAAGTAGGGGTAGGAAAGACATCCGACACCACGACAAAACAAGAATCCTTTTGCATTCCGGGACGGTAACGGCTTGTTTTTGGGAGGGATACCAAAGGGTTGGTCGCTTGTGTCCAAATAAATTTAATATCGCCCCTATCGACCGCCCTGAACATTTCGGTGGCGTGATAGGTTGGTTTGGAGGGTATGCGCTCGTAGGGGACTTTCCAAATTTTGGCCGCCAGCCTTCTGTTCTTTTCATTGGTAACCACACCCTTGGGCAATTTATGGGTAAACGTGCCCACTTCACGGGCAGTACCACAAGCTGAGGGTTGGCCCGTCAATGAAAATGGACCATTACCGGGTTGTGAAATTTTTCCGGTCAACAAATGAATGTTATACACCAGGTTGTTTATCCAAGTACCCCGCGTGTGTTGGTTCATCCCCATACACCAATAGGAAACGACTTTTTTATTGGGATCACCATAAATAGCTGCCAAATACTTAATGTCCTTAACGGATACTTTAGAGTATTTTGAAACTTTTTCGGGACTGTAATCCTTCAAGAATTCTTTATAAGCTTCAAAATCTATCGGTTCCGGTTTGTCCGCGAAGGTGTAGTTATCCTCAAGACCATAGCCCATATTGGTAATTCCCTTGCTGAAGTTACAGTGTTTTTCCACAAAGGATGTATTTACCCAATTGTTTTTGATGATCTCATAACAAATGGCATTTGCTACGGCCAAATCGGTTTGTGGTTCAAATAATATGGACTTGTCCGAGGCAGTACTTGAACGTGTTGTCCTAGTGGCAAAGTCAATGATTTTTGCTCCTCTTGTTCCTTTCTGCTCAAGCATTCTGGAGAATAGAACAGGATGCATTTCTGCCATATTGTTGCCCCATGTAACAAAATAATCCGCATGGTCGATATCTTCATAACACCCCATCGGTTCATCTGCGCCAAAGGTGGTTAAAAACCCTGCTACGGCACTTGCCATACAAAGACGTGCATTACAGTCCAAGTTATTGGTCCCGATGGCACCCTTCATGAATTTGGAGGCCACATAGCCTTCCGGAATTGTTGATTGCCCCGAGGTGTACATGGCCACTGCATCCTTACCGTGGGTATCAATGGTACTCTTCATCTTATCCGCTACAATATCAAGTGCTTCGCTAAGTGGGGTTTTTACATATCGTCCATTTCTCTTGACCAAAGCATGCGTGAGCCTATCTTTGGACTGGATGCACATGATCTGGTGATATCCTTTCACACACAACAGGCCTTTGTTCACAGATGATTGGGGATCTCCTTTTACCGCAACTGCCTTTCCATTTTCTGTTCCTACAAGAATACCGCAACCTACACCACAAAAACGGCAGGGGCCTTTTTTCCAATCCAGGTTGGCATCTTCGGGAATATTCTTTTCCTGTTCACTGGCAAAGACAATCCCGGGAAACATTGAAGCAGCAGCTGTCATTGCGGAAAGCATTGCCATTTTCTTTATAAAGCTTCTTCTATTGGTTACAGATCTGTACATAGACATGATTATTTTTGAGGTGCATTGAATCCGGAAACGAGTGACAATAGTTTAAGGCTTTCTATGGCCTCGATTTTTTCTTTGAGCAATTCGTCCTCCTGTTCATTGGCCGTATCGGTTACCAATGCCAACACATCTTGATTCTCCGCAGGGACCACTTCACATTGTTCCATGCTCTTCAAAGCATGCATTAATTCCGTCTTTTTTCCAGTGATGGCATGGGCCAGATAGCTTTTGATTGGCATTATTTATTGGTTTTGTTCAGAAAGCAAAGTGTAATTATTCACTTGTTAAGGGTTTTAACAATATATCAAAAATCAGGACACAACTATAAAAAAACCATGATAAAAGTCAGTAATTTTTTAAAACTAATCCTATTATATTTGTTTTGGCATATTGATTTTGTTTGTAGGTTATTGTTTTCCAGACACATCTGTTTAATGCTAACCAAGCAGAAAATTGAAGGTTATTATTAGGTCCCATCGATACCCTTGCTGGCCATTTTTATTGCTTAACGAATAAAAGTTTTTATGATTGAGTATATAATAGGGATGTATTCTTTATCATCTGATTTAAAACAAAAAAATATGGGATTCAATCCTATCAAAATGTAAAGCTGTATTTTTTATTCCCACCGTACAGAACGATATTGAAAGTATATGTTTTTACCCCAAGGACACCGTTAGCCTATTTGAATATAATGCACGCCTAAAACTTGAAGCCGTTTAATATGATTGACGTCAACAAAGCACTCGAGCTCATCGAAAAGAATGGTACATCCCTAACAGCTGTTCAAGAAATGGCTTTACCGCAAGCGTTGGGTTTTGTGCTTGCAAAAGACATTATCTCAGCGATCGATATGCCCCCGTTCCGACAATCCGCAATGGATGGCTATGCGTTACGTATTGGAAAAAACAATTCGTACAGCGTTATAGGTGAAATAAAAGCGGGGGATAACAAGAACCTTTCCCTAAACAAGGGAGAAGCCGTGCGTATTTTTACCGGTGCTTCCGTTCCCGATTCGGCCGATACGGTAATCATGCAGGAAAAAATCATTCAAGACCAAGGATATATCACCGTTGAGGGTTCCATAGAAGCCGGTTTGAACATCCGGCCCAAAGGGGAGCAAATTCAAAAGGGAGAAATCGCTTTAAAAAAGGGCACAACCCTCAAAGGGGCACACATCGGGTATTTGGCAAGTCTTGGTTTTACATCCGTTAAAGTCCATTTGAAACCATCGATTGCCTTGGTGATCACTGGCAATGAATTAGTGCCCCCGGGACAACCCCTGCCCCATGGAAAAATATATGAATCCAATGGAGCAATGCTCACTGCGGTTTTAACCGAGTTAGGCTATAAAAACGTTTCCTCGGTATCGATTAAAGATGATTATGAAAATACGAAAAGTGCCTTGCTCAACGCCATGGAAACCCACGATTTAGTTTTAGTTACGGGGGGTATATCCGTTGGCGATTATGACTATGTCAGCAAAGCATTGAAGGCCATTAAGGTCGAGGAAGTGTTTTATAAGGTAAAACAGAAACCTGGAAAACCATTGTATTTTGGAAAAAAAGAGAGCACATCCGTATTTGCACTCCCCGGCAATCCGGCTGCGGCATTAAGTTGCTTTTATATTTATGTATTCCCTCTGCTCAAACAAATTGAAGGGGCATCCGTCACCCAGCTCGAAAGGATTACGATGCCTATCATAAAGGATTATATACCAAAGGGAAATCAACCTCAGTTTTTAAAAGCACGGGTGCTGGCTGATGGAGTCGAAATATTGAGTGGACAAAGCTCGTCAATGTTACGGTCTTTTGGCGTTGCCAATGCTTTGGTGTTTTTACCTGAAAATACCGGTCAGATCACTCAAGGGGAACCCGTCAAAGTCATACTGACCCCCTGATCGTCAGAATTTGAGCATAACCGAATGCACGATAAAAAATGGTTCAGTCGAATCTCGGAAAAAGGAACGTATGGGCCGAAAATTTTGGTCATTAAATCATAGATGCCCGTTTTTGGAACAACCTATTCCAGGGCAATCCATCAACAAAAAATAAATACGAAATAGATATGGTCGATATCACACATAAAAACAATACGTTGCGCTCTGCAACCGCACAAGCCATTGTAAAACTAAGCAGGAAAGAAACCATGGATGCCATTATAAACCATGCAGTACCTAAAGGCGATGTTTTTACAATGAGCAAGGCTGCTGGTTTGCTGGGGATAAAAAAAACATCGGAGTTGCTTCCCGACTGCCTCCCTTTACCTATTGAATATATGGGTATTGAGTACCAAATCAATGGACTTGAAATTCAAGTATCGGTCACCGTTAAGACCATTTATAGAACGGGAGTGGAAGTGGAAGCGATGCACGGCGCCAGTGTTGTAGCTTTGAATATGTATGATATGTTAAAGCCCATCGACAAGGAAATTGAGATCCATACCATAAAACTACTTGAAAAAAAAGGGGGTAAATCGAGTTTTAAAGATCGATTTAAGCGTGATATTCAGGCGGTCGTGATTGTTTGTTCCGATTCGGTTTTTGAAGGCAAGAAGGAAGATAATGCCGGCAAGGCCATTGTGGCAAAACTTGGGGCCTGTGAAGTAAATGTCGAGGATTATATCATTGTTCCCGATGAGAAAGAGGTTATTCGGGAAAAAGCAAAATACTATCAAGCCGAGGGAATGGATTTAATTATTTTTACCGGTGGAACCGGTTTATCACAACGTGATATAACTCCCGAAGCTTTACAACCGCTTTTAGATCGAAAAATTCCAGGTATCGAGGAAGCCATTCGTAAATATGGCCAAGACCGTATGCCACATGCCATGCTCTCGAGAAGTGTTGCCGGAACCATAAAGAACACACTTGTACTGGCCTTACCGGGCTCCACAAACGGTGCCAAGGAATCCATGGATGCCATTTTCCCATCCGTATTGCACGTTTTCAGGATTTTAAAAGGTGCGCGGCACGAGCTAAAAAAGTAAACACCTCCAACAGCAAACCCTTAGGCGAAAAAGCCAATTCCCAAAAAAGCCTATTGTTGTTATTTTATGACAATCTGTTCTCTCCGAAAGGAACAAACACAACAGGATGAAGTTAAACAAAACAACATCAAGTTAGATAGCTCTGGGGCATTAAAAAAAGGTGCGATCATTCTTTGTGACCACACCTTACCATTGGGGGAATTCAAACCAATAGCCTTAGGGATTTATAACTGTTTTGAAAAGGTTGGGATTGATGATCAATTGCACCCAACCCCAGTTGTTCGTATTGTCATTGGGCCTTCCGTCTTTTATCAGACCCATACTTTCTGAAGCGAACATATGGGAGTATCCCACATTAAGTTTTACATGGGTAATGAGTTGCTGTGTATACACCAAATCAACCTCGGTGCCCAAGTATTTGTCCGCATCCCCAATTAGGTCAGCATTTGATGCAAAATAATGGCCCTTTACCAATAAACGGGATTTTTCCCCCGTTGGGATTACCGCTTTTGCATATAGGTCGTTGAGACCGACATTATTCGCATGATTACCTACGTAGAAGTAATCCATAAAACCATTGAACTTATGATTGGTTCCATACAGCGGAAAGAAAGACCTATTCTTCGAGTCTCCTTCTTGATCGGTACCACTCAGTATTTCAAATCCAACTCCATACAAGACCTCCTTCGGTTTGTAGGTAGCTTCCAAAGCAATTTGATAGGCATTTAAGTCCGTGTTGGCATTGGCTTTGCCAAATTGATAATATGCACTTCCTACAAAATTAACCGCATCAACGGGAAATGTAAAGTGCGAACCTGTTGTTTGTCTATACGTAACGCCATCGGGTTGATCATTGTTTACCCCGGTATAATTTTGGAACCCCGTATTGAGAAATAAAAAACTGGCCGAACTTTTCTCCCAGGATTTCTTTACATAGGCATATTGCATGGACTTATAGGTAAAAAAACCTTGAATGCCGAAGTCGTTGCCCTCATTGCGCACCCTTTCCTGGCTAAAGGCACCACCGACATCCAGCATAAAATCATCGCTTTTATATTTGAGTATGGCCGCATCATGGAAGCGCCCTTGCATGGCCCAGTCCAAACCTCCAAAAATACGTTCATCATCATAAGAGATGACCTGTCGCCCTAACTTAGTGGACCATTTTTCATTAAGTTGTATCTGCCCCCAGGCTTGGAACACAGAAAAGGAATCATTGCCATCCACGGGTAAGATTTGACGGGTATCGCCCCAAATGCTCACATCTTGTACTGCCATAAAGAGTTGCAGTTTTTCAGCATTGTAACCAATATTGAGACGTGTTCTTTGATTCACAAAAGCAGCAGGCTCTGCATTATCAGGAAAAAGGTTGTTGAAACCGTGCCTATATTCAAAACGGGCCCTTAGATCCGCATCAACACTTAGGCTTTGTGCCTCGATATTCAAAGTAGCCAAAGCTACAAGTATAAATAGGGTTATACAGGTTTTTTTATGGGCCATAATACCAAAAGTTTAATTTCCTATTGCAAAGATTTACCAATTAACCGGTAAATAAGCTGACATATGTCATGTAATGGTCCATGTCTAAAATCTATACGCTTGGATTCCATCCCAGGGCCACGGCAACTTGTTTGCCCTCTTTGACTATGGAGCGAAGCTTATAAGGTCGATCTAAACCCACATTGCCAATATTGGTTTCAATTGGAGCTCCATCGATCAAAACAGCTCCGGTATAATTTTGTTTGGGCTGGTGTCTGAGACCATATCTATTGTCTTCCACAAACAATACCATAAGCATTTTTTCAGGGTCATTTGTGGAGCAATATATACCATGTTCGTCCCATAAATACACCTCATTTTTGGTTTGCTTTATGGGTTCGATACGTGAAGCCTCGCCTAAAACACCTATGAGCTCGCCATAATTGGTGGGAAAGCTGATCTCAATACCATTGATGCGTACTTCATTAGGATTGCATTCCACGGTAATGGTTCGATTTTTCTTTCTATTCTTTGGATTCCTCCAATCAAATATTCCCATATTCAGATAAGGGGTTTATTAATTTACTATTCAAATACGATTTTATAAAATTAAGGTTTAATTAAAGGAATGTAAAGGTTTTCCCTGTTTTGTAAATATACCTAATGGTGGAATCTTCTAACATTTCACTCTGTTGCTACCTAGTGTAATTTTCGGCATCTTGGTCAATTTATTCCTGATAATTTAGCTTATTCAGTAGCCGTAATACCATAGGAAAATACAGTTTCCTGCCTTTCATGTCGAATATCTTCAAACAGCAGATTGCTGTAAAAAACAGACTACCTCCCACCCTTTGATTAGGTCTTATGTGTTGAATCCACTCCATCATAATAAATGATAAAAAGGTCATTTTATTGTTAATAAGTCTTTTTATAACTTTCAGCTATGGGTCAAAATCCGGATAATCCTTGCTCTAATTTTATACCGGATCAAAACCAACAGCCATTTATGTTCTATCATGACTTTCAAGTAGTGCTCCAAGAGGTTCCCGGGGAAATCAGTCTCTGCTTTTCCATCTCTGGTTGTCCTTTGCGCTGCAAAGGCTGCCATTCACCATATTTATGGAAAGAGGGACATGGGGCCCGGCTCACTTCCACAATTTTAAAGAAGCGATTAGGGCAATATAAGGGCTTTGCAAGCTGTGTACTCTTCATGGGCGGGGAATGGCATCAAAAGGAGCTTATATCCTTGTTAAAATATGCCCGGGAACAGGGCTATAAAACTTGCCTATATACCGGGCTGGACCAAGTGTCCCCTTCAATCCTTGAACACCTCACCTTCGTTAAGACCGGCAAGTGGGACAAAAACCTGGGAGGCCTCGACCGGAAGACCACCAACCAAGTTTTCAGGGAAGTTGTAACCTATAGACCACTGAATCATTTATTCATCCCTAAATAATTTTCGATATGATACGGCTAACCGATAAACAGATTGCCAAAAAAATTGCCTTCATCGACCATTACCTGCATTCCGGCAATGCCGCGGACGGCTCTAAAGTAGATGCGAACGCAAATGTCACCTCCAAGAACATTGCCACTATGGAGGCCGAACTCAACAAGGACATCAACATTCAGGTGAACCGGGCCCTGATCCAACAAAAGATCGCCTCATTGTTCGGCAGTGATCTTGCAAACGAGTACGTAAGACAGATAGAGGCCCATGAAATCTATGTCCATGATGAGACTTCCCTTAAACCTTATTGCGCCTCGATCAGCATGTACCCCTTCCTGTTGGACGGGTTGACCAAACTGGGCGGTGAAAGCATGGCCCCAAAGCACTTGGAAAGCTTTTGTGGGGAGTTCGTCAATCTGGTCTTTGCGGTCAGTTCCCAATTTGCGGGGGCATTGGCCACGGTGGAGTTCCTAATGTACTTTGATCATTTTGCGATCAAGGACTATGGACCCAACTATCTGGATACCCATAAAAAAACCATTGCCAACCATTTGCAGCATGTGGTGTATGCCATCAACCAACCGGCCGCGGCAAGGGGCTACCAGTCCGTCTTCTGGAATATTTCCATTTATGACAAGCCATACTTTGACAACATGTTCGGGGATTTTGTGTTCCCCGATCTGGACAGGCCCGACTGGGAAAGTGTAAAAAGGCTCCAATCCTTCTTCATGGAATGGTTCAACGAAGAGCGTAACAAAGCCGTCTTGACGTTCCCCGTGGTCACCGCTGCCATGTTGATCAAGGATGGGGTTCCCGTTGATACGGAATTCACTGATATGTGCGCCCATGAACTCGGCAAGGGAAATTCTTTTTTCATCTATCAATCCGAAAACGCCGACAGCCTTGCTTCTTGCTGTCGATTGCGCAATGAGATCAGCGACCACACCTTCAGTTATTCCCTTGGTGCCGGTGGCGTTGCCACGGGTTCCATCAATGTAATCACGTTGAATATGAACCGTTTGGTACAGCAGGGTGCGGATATTGTCGAAGAGGTCCGAAAAGTCCATAAGTACCAAGTCGCCTTCAGAATGCTCATCGATGATTATGAAAGAGCGGGCATGTTGCCCGTTTACAATGCCGGTCTGATCTCCTTGGACAAGCAATTACTTACCGTAGGTGTCAACGGTATGGTCGAGGCTGCCGAAAGTCAGGGCATACAGGTGGGCAACAATAAAGTTTACAAAGATTTCGTGAACCGTTATCTCAAGGCCATCTATACGGAAAACCGAAAGGCCCGGGAAACCTACGGTCATATGTTCAACACCGAGTTTGTCCCTGCCGAAAATTTGGGAGTGAAAAATGCCAAATGGGACCGGGAGGACGGCCTCTTTGTGCCCCGGGACTGCTACAATTCCTATTTTTATGCGGTGGAGGACGAGCGGACCAATACCTTGGACAAAATCATGCTCCACGGGAAGGAGACCATCCAATATTTGGATGGGGGGTCGGCTCTCCATCTCAACCTTGAAGAAACCCCCAACCAAGACGGATTCAAAAAATTGATCCATGCCACTGCCAGGGCAGGTTGCAACTATTTCTGTTTTAACATCCGCATCACCATATGCAATGATTGCTCCCATATTGACAAACGGACCCTTTGGGAATGCAGTTCGTGCAGCTCGCACAATGTGGACCATGCCACTCGGGTCATTGGCTATCTAAAACGGGTTTCGAATTTCAGTTCGGGCAGACAAAAAGAACATGCGCTGAGACATTATCACCTACAGCAAGACAACAAACGGGAATTGATGGACAAAAGGACCAATATCCTTTCGGAAACTCAAAAAACCAATGAAGACCAAAAAGCAATGAGAATATGATCACTTTTCAACACTGAAAAAGTGTACCTTTTTCATAGTGGCTCAACACATTCTTTCCACAAAGATTCCGATGAGCCATTTCTGCTCTATCCATAAGATTAAATAATCCATACATTTTATCAAACCGGGCGAATATGCCCACAATATAAATTCAACTTATGACAGTACATTCCTTCCATATCCCTGTAATGGGAATTGCATTTACGATAGACTCCCCACTGAAAGTTGCACCTTTTGGCATAGACTCGTCCATTTCACTGGTGGATGATATTCTATTGGAAAAAATGAGAAAGATGTATTGCGAGCGATTTGAAATACCCTATCACGAGATCAGTGAAAACATGCATGATTTCCGGGCAAGAAGAATCAAATCCTATCTCGATCTCATCAAAGAACATGCAGAAAAGAAATTCGAACAGATAAAAGATATCACCCATGGTATAAGTGAGGGGTTAAAGCAATATTTGGATATGTTGCCCAACACCTCCTCCCTGAAGAAACGGTTCAAAGCATGGGAACTCGGTGCTTGTGATTTGAATTCGCTCAAACGCCTTATTGACACCAACCTTTCCATGGGAAACATCGAAGTGAACATCATGACCAAATTGGATAGGGAGAATTACCGCAAAAAAGTATCCTTGGGACAAACTTACAATGATGCCCATGCCGCGCTTCGGGGTTTTGCCAAAAGCAACCTGAACTCGTCCGTAGTTTTTTCTGCGGGAATGAACCCTAGATTATACGGATACATTGGGGAATTTGAAGATTTCTTTCCAAATGAAAAGGGATTCATTAAAAAGAAAATAACCCTTAAGGTGAGTGATTATAGATCCGCTCTGATCCAAGGAAAGTTCCTGGCCAAAAAAGGACTTTGGGTATCGGAGTATCGAATAGAGTCGGGATTGAACTGTGGTGGGCATGCCTTTGCCACGGAAGGTCATCTCATAGGGCCGATACTGGCACAGTTCCGTGACCAGAAACAGGCCCTGATAACAGAAACCCATTCTGTTCTGGTGCAGGCATTATCACAAAAAAAACGTAATGTGCCCCGATTTCCCCTTCCGGTCAAGATTTCGGCCCAAGGTGGCGTGGGAACTGCGGAAGAACATCAATTTCTTTTGGATCACTACAAACTGGACTCTGTGGGATGGGGAACTCCATTTCTTCTGGTGCCGGAAGCTACCACTGTGGATGATCAAACGATGGCAAAACTATCCGAAGCCAAAGAAAAAGATCTCTATTTGAGCAATATCTCCCCTTTGGGCGTACCTTTTAATAGCCTAAAAGGAAATACCAAGGATTTGGAAAAAAAGGGGCATATTGCAAAAGGCAGGCCGGGAAGTTCATGCCCAAAAAAATATGTTGCCTTGAACAAAGAATTCACCAATGAGGGTATATGCACTGCTTCACGTCAATATCAGCACCTCAAATTGGAGGAACTGGAAAACATGGACCTACCAGTTGAAAAATATCAAGAGACCTATGAAAAAATCGTCGAGAAATCCTGTGCCTGTGTAGGCTTGGGAACCTCGGCCCTATTAAAGTATGGTTTGGATACCAAGACCGAAGGAAAAGGGGTATCCATTTGTCCCGGCCCCAATATGGCCTACTTTTCCAAGATTACAGGACTCAGGGAAATGACCCGGCATATTTATGGTGAATCAAGTCTGATGGACAGAACAGATCGTCCCAATATGTTCATTAAAGAACTCCACTTATATGTAACGCTTTTAAAAACCAAGTTGAAAGAGACCGAAACATCCAATCCGGATAAAAAAATAGATTATTTACTTTCCTTCTCAGAAAACTTGAAAAAAGGAATTGCCTATTATCGTAGTGTATTCGTCGAATCCAACAAGGCCTTTAAAAAAGATAGGGTATCGATTTTAAAAACATTTCATGATTACGAACATAGCTTGGCTCGTATAACGGAACAAATATTGAATCTAAAGACGTGAACACATGATCTGTCATTTAATCACCGAATCCTTCAAAGAAATTACCGTGCCATTCTTTTCGGACTCTTCGACAAGTTTAGTGACCGTTTTGTCCTTAAAGTCCCTTAACAGCTGTTTTTTAAATGGTGCGACAACAGCG
>JAAEZN010000163.1 GCA_018222835.1 Algicola sp.
AGGCCGTATAGCCTCGTGGGCCTCTTGCGCACCTTTGGTCTTACCGGTAAAATTCCTAGTCTGACTATATTTTTCGCCATAATTGTCCAGGATTGCTTCTTTCGCAGCGGCAATTGCTTCGTTGGACAGGTTTACACTGTCCGTTCTCATATAAGTAATAAGACCTGCTTCGTACAAACGTTGTGCTACCTGCATGGTTCTGCTTACCGAGAAATATAATTTCCTTGAAGCTTCTTGCTGTAAAGTAGATGTGGTAAATGGTGCGGCGGGTGATTTTTTTGCCGGCTTTTTTGCAAGGTCCGAAACCGAAAAGCCTGCATCTATATTTTCCTTTAAGAACTTCTCAGCTTCCTCCTTAGTAGGAAAGGTCTTGTTCAGTTTGGCCGCAAACGTATTGCCTCCATCTGTTTTAAATTCAGCTTTTATCCGGAATGATGCTTCCGGGGCGAACGCTTCAATTTCTCGTTCCCGCTCCACGATCAACCGAACAGCTACGGATTGTACCCTACCTGCTGAAAGTCCTGGTTTTATTTTTTTCCAAAGTACCGGCGAGAGCTCATACCCTACCAAACGGTCCAATACTCTACGGGCCTGTTGTGCGTTCACCAAGTTGTAGTTTATGTCCCTTGGATTTTCTATCGCCTTTTGGATGGCCGATTTGGTAATGGAGTTAAACACAATCCGCTTGGTCTTGTTCTTGTCCAAACCAAGCTCCTCTGCCAAGTGCCAAGATATAGCTTCTCCTTCGCGGTCCTCATCACTGGCCAACCATATCGTTTCCGCTTTTTTTGCCAAGTCCTTGAGTTTTTTTACCAAGGCCTTCTTCTCTTTATCTACTGTATATTTTGGCTTAAAATCGTTTTCCACATCTACCCCAAGTTCCTTGGATGGAAGGTCTGCGATGTGACCAAAACTTGACTCTACTTGGAAATCCTTTCCCAAAAACCGTTCAATGGTCTTTGCCTTTGCGGGGGACTCAACAATAACTAAATTCTTTGGCATGCACTGGGTTTTGTGACAACAAAAGTATATTAAAATTTAAACATCGGCATTTATCCATTTTGATTTAGCCTTAAAATTCAAAAAAAATACCCAGAAAACAGAGCACTATATATTAATGTATGCCTATTGATGATTCTAGGTAAAATAATTGTTATTTTTAAAAGGACTAACCCAATAATTATATTCTGATGACCAACCGCATTCTTTTCATAGTGCTCGCAGTGCTATGTTTTTATCCCTCCCAAGCTCAACGCAAGAAAAACAAAAACAACACGACCCAATTCAAAGAATCTCTATATAATGGTATGGAGTGGAGAATGGTGGGACCCCACCGCGGTGGACGTGCCGGTACCGTTGCCGGTGTAATCGATGACCCTAACCTATATTATATGGGTACTGCAGGTGGTGGCGTGTGGAGAACTACCGATGCCGGCAATTCGTGGGAATGTATTTCCGATGGTTATTTTGGCGGCTCCATCGGCGCAGTGGCCGTAGCGGAATCCGACCCGAACATTCTTTATGTAGGAGAAGGAGAGCAAACCCTTAGAGGAAATGTTTCTTCGGGACATGGGCTTTGGAAAAGTATGGATGCCGGGGAAACCTGGGAATTTATCGGACTGAAAGACTCCGAGCATATTGCACGTATTCGCATCCACCCCAAAAATCCGGACATTGTGTATGTCGCCGCTATTGGAAATCTTTGGAAACCAAACGAAACAAGAGGTGTTTTCCGATCTACAGATGGAGGTGAAAACTGGGAAAAGATTTTATACATTAGTGATAAAGCTGGTGCGGGCGACCTGATCATGGACCCGAACAACAGTAG
>JAAEZN010000087.1 GCA_018222835.1 Algicola sp.
ATATACACCTTCCAACGCCTCATTTGTGGTATAATCTGTTAAATCTGGATTTACATCATTGGTCAATGGTAGATTGTTGTACTTGGTAATAATGTTGCTCCAAATTTGGTCAGCACCAACTTTTTTGAATGAATTCTTTATAATAGGATTGAACTTATTATATAATTGGGTCTTGGTCGTTTGTTGTAAATACTGCGTGGCAGCATTATCATTACCTAAAAGAATTTGTTTGGCATCGTTGAAGGTAATCCCTTTAACTGCATTGACAAAAATAGGAGTTGCTTCGCTAACAGCATCTTCGGCTGCTCGGTTAATTATTCTTAACCCTTCGTCTGCTAGACTGGATAAACCTATATCCCGTAAGGTTTTATCTACCTTTTGTAGTTCTTGGGGCAGAAGGATTTTAACAAGTTCGTTGCGGAAAAAGCCGTTTTCCAAAGCTAGTTTGTTCACTTGTTTTTCGATTCCCATGTTCAGTGCCTCCCGTAATCCTTGGGCTATCTGTTCGTTTCCTATAGCAGTAGTTCCTTGGGGCAATTGATTTACGACTTGTTGAAGTTCGGCACATCCGGCCAATTGTAATACCAAAATGCAGAGTAGTAGTTTTTTCATTCCAATAAATTTATGTGGGGCTAAAGTTAATTTTAATACGTATTGATTATCAGGGTTTTGTATTTTTTTTAGATAAAACCCTGTTGGGTATTATTCTAACGGAAATATGAACGGGCTTAGTATAAATCAAAAACTAAGCCTGATTTGTTGCCAATCTCCAAAAGTTTACCAATTCCGTTTTCTTTCTAGCTCAGTAATACAGATTCGCCGTTTACCAATATTTCCAGTGCATCTCCTGGGTCTATAGCAAAGGTGGTTCCGTCTTGTGTTACCATCACTTTCAGTATTCTGTCCCTAAAGTTGATCTTAAAAGAATAGCTCTCCCATTGCTCTGGAATTTTGGGCGCAAAGCAAAGCTTTTCGTTTTTTACCCGCATTCCGCCAAATCCCTCTACAATGCTCATCCAGGTACCTGCCATAGAGGTAATGTGCAATCCTTCTTCCACTTCTTTATTGTAGTCGTCCAAATCCAAGCGCGAGGTTCTAAGATAAAATGTGTAGGCTTGGTCCATACGGTCTAATTTGGCTGCTTGTACCGAGTGCACGCAAGGTGACAAAGAAGATTCGTGAACGGTGTAGGGTTCATAAAAGTCAAAATGTTTCTCCAGTTCATCATCGGTGAAATGGTCTTCAAAAAAATAGAAGCCTTGTAATGTATCAGCTTGTTTAATATAAGGTGATCTAAGAATACGATCCCAACTCCAATGCTGATTAATTGGGCGTTCCTTTTTATCCAAATCCGCAACGCGAACCAAATCCTTGTCCAAAAATCCATCTTGTTGTAAATAGACACCGTGCTTTTCGGAAAATGGGAAGTACATTTGGTCAGCTACCTTTTTCCATAAATCGGTTTCAACGTTGGTCAACTTGTATTTTTCTATAACTCTCTTGTAGTCGTTGGGGTAATTTTGTTGCACATATTCCAACTGCTCCAAAGCATACTCCAAGCACCATTTGGCAATATAGTTGGTGTACCAGTTGTTGTTTACATTGTTCTCGTATTCGTTGGGTCCGGTTACCCCGAGCATTACGTACTTATTGCGATGACTGGACCAGTTTACCCTTTGCTGCCAAAAACGGGCAATACCGATTAATACTTCCAATCCCATTTCAGGAATGTAGGTGAAGTCTTGGGTGTAGCGTGTGTAATTAAAAATAGCAAATGCAATGGCGCCGTTTCTATGGATTTCTTCGAAAGTAATTTCCCATTCATTGTGGCATTCCTCGCCGTTCATGGTCACCATAGGGTAGAGGGCAGCACCATTTTTAAAGCCAAGTTTTTCTGCATTTTCAATAGCCTTGTCCAAATGGTTGTACCTATATTTTAATAATTTCCGGGCTACTTCTTGGTTTTTGGTTGCCATATAAAATGGGAGGCAATAGGCTTCAGTGTCCCAATACGTGCTTCCTCCATATTTTTCACCCGTGAATCCTTTGGGGCCAATATTTAACCGTGAATCCGTTCCTGTATAAGTTTGGTTCAATTGGAAAATGTTGAAGCGTATTCCTTGCTGTGCTTTAACATCTCCCTGGATATGGATGTCGCTCATCTCCCAAACGTTGGCCCAAGCTTTCTTCTGTTCTTCCAGCAGTGCATCAAACCCTAAAGAGGAAACTTTGTCCAATATAGTGTTCGATGCTTTTGTTAATTGGTCGGTATCGTGGTTTCTGTCCACGGTGTACCCACCAAATTTTATTAAAGATATACGCTCACCTTTTTTTACGTTTTGAGAGAATGCAAAACCGATGGATAATTCATTCTTATCGATTGAATCAGGAATCTCGTTGATTGTGCCGCCATACATCATTTTTGCCTGCATGAAGGTGCAAATCCCAAAGTTTGTTTTCATAGTGTGGGATTCGATAAACGCCCTGTTTTTTTCTGAGGTTATTTTGGTAGTGTTCCAAAATTTGTCGTCCCAGTTGCTATCCTCATTGGTAATCCCGGCATCCAGATAAGGCTTTAAAACAATTTCAGCATCGGAATTCAATGGTGTGATTTCAAATTTAATAGCGCCGATTTCATCGTAGGATAAACTTAAGAATCGGGTGGCGACTACTTCGACTTCCACATTATTGGGAGTAGTGGCCACGAAATTCCTTCGGTACCATCCTTCTTTCATGTTCAGCTCCCGTTTAAAGTTTTTAATATTGGAACAAGTAGCCAAGTCCAATGATGTTCCATTGATATCAACATCGATACCAATCCAATTTGGTGCGTTCAACACCTTGGCAAAGTACTCCGGATAACCATTTTTCCACCATCCCACACGTGTTTTGTCGGGATAATATACCCCAGCAATATAACTTCCTTGAAAAGTTGGTCCAGAATAGGATTCTTCAAAATTGGCACGCTGTCCCATGGCGCCATTTCCAATACTAAAAAGGCTCTCGGAAGATTTAACACGTTCCTTATCGAATCCTTCTTCAATAATGCTCCATGGATTTGGTTGTATATAGTTTTGATTCATTTTTAAGTGTTTAATAAATCTAATGATTTGTTTTTCCGTGTTTTAGCCTAATTTGGAATATAAGAATTCAATTATAATACAAGTTCTTTGTCGTCGATGTCCTCCACTTTTAATACCAGTAATGCAGCTATTAGAAAAGCTACGCCACTTGTTACCAGGGCATAAATGGGCTGCCCATTATAAAAGTACTTTACGATAGGGCCGCCGATCAGTGCATTTATTATTTGCGGTATTACTATAAAAAAGTTGAAAATTCCCATATAAACCCCCATTTTTTGAGGTGGAATGGCGCCAGCCAAAATCGCATAGGGCATGGCTAAAATGCTGGCCCATGCAATTCCGATGCCTAACATGGATAGAATAAGCCAATTTTCGTTGGGCATTATATATATGGATAAAAATCCAAGGGCTCCAATGATCAATGATATGCTATGGGTTTTTTTTCGCCCTACCTTTTTGGCGATAGCGGGTAGGAAAAAGGCGAAAATTGCCGAAACCCCATTATAGACTCCGAACAATATGCCTACCCAATCACCTGCGTTCTGGTAGGCAGTGCTCTGGCTATTGTTGGGGTCTAATCCATAAATATGTTCTGCTATTGCAGGTGTGGCAAATACCCATAGGCCAAATAACCCGAACCATGAAAAGAATTGGACCCAGCTCAATTGTCGCATCGTAATGGGCATTTTTGCAAAATCGGTAAAAATATCCAGCAAACTACTGGTTTCTTCAATGGTTTCTTTGGTATTATCTTGCTTGTTCAGCAAAGCCATTTCCTCTGGTGTATATTCCTTTGTGGTAAATACGGTTATGGCAACACTGGCAACAAGGACCAAAGCGCCGATTACAAAGGAAACCAATAAGTTTAACGGTACTTCGCCCGCTGTTGCCGTATTGCTTATTCCTACCCAATTTGTTAGAACATAGGGTAGCCAGGAGCCGATTACTGCACCAATACCTATCAAAACTGTCTGGACACTATAGCCCAATGTCCGCTGATCGGACGGCAACATATCTGCAATTAAGGCCCTAAAGGGTTCCATTGCAATATTAAAGGAAGCGTCCATGATCATCAGCATTCCTGCTCCCACCCAAAGCGATGGCATAATGGCCGTGAACATATCTGCATTGGGCATAAGTACAAGTCCCATGGATGCCAATAAAGCACCAAAAAGAAAATAGGGCCGGCGACGCCCTAAACGTGTCCAGGTCCTATCACTATAATAACCAACAATGGGCTGTACAATTAATCCGGTTAGTGGGGCAACGATCCAGAACCAAGAAAGCTCGTGAACATCGGCACCAAAACTTTGGAGGATTCTACTGGCGTTGGCATTTTGAAGGGCAAAGCCCATTTGAATTCCTAGAAATCCAAAACTGAGGTTCCAGATTTCCCAGAAGCTTAATCGACGCTTTTGAAACATTGTAGCTGAAATTTATTTCAAAGTTGGAATAACTTGTATGACCAACCGTTATTTACTGGGGAGTAAGATATAAACGTTGACTCCATCAAAGGTAAACTTTTTTCAATTTCCCCGATTTGTGAGTTGAAAATTTATGAGAAAATAACGGTTTTGTTGTTATAGACCATAGTTTTTCGGGCCACATGAAGTTGCACGGCACGAGAAAGAACAATGCGTTCCAAATCCCTGCCCTTAGCAATAAAATCTTTGACCGAGTGTGTGTGCGAGACCGTGGTCACATCTTGCTCAATAATGGGGCCTGCATCCAAATCTTCTGTAACATAGTGGCTTGTGGCCCCTATAATTTTAACTCCTCTATTAAAAGCTGCATGGTATGGTTTTGCCCCTGCAAAAGCTGGTAAAAAAGAATGGTGGATGTTTATGATTTTTTGGGGAAAGATATCGATCACCTTTGGTGATACGATTTGCATGTATCTGGCGAGCACTATAAAATCAATATCAAGCTTTTTTAAAAGCTCAAGCTGTTTATCCTCGGCTTCTGATTTATTTTCCTTGGTCAAAGGGATGTGGAAATAAGGTATGTTGAACTGTTGTGCAACATATTCCAAGTCTTTGTGGTTGCTTAGGATAAATGGAATTTCAACCAAAAGTTCCCCGGAATTGTATCGACTTAACAAATCATATAAGCAATGATTGTATTTGGATACAAAAATGGCCATTTTTGGTTTGTAACCGTCAGTATATACATCCCACTCCATATTGAATCCGTTGGCTACTTCCGCTTCAAAAACCTGTTTAAAAAAGTCGGGCGAAATTTCTTGTTCAAACTCGCTTTGTAAGCGCATAAAAAATACACCAGCTTGTTTATCCACATGTTGGTCCAAATACACCACATTGCCTTTTTGTTTATGGATAAATGTGGTTACGGAGCGAATAATCCCAGATTGGTCGGGGCAATTGATAAGAATGGTGAGTTTCATGCGGTACAATTAAGCTGATAAAATTATGATATTCAGAATAGGAAGCCCAGACTCATAATATTTTTTGTATAATCTTAAACAAAATCAATTTTCAATTGCATTTTCCGTAAATTGCAGAGCAAATTTTCAGCTTTTATTACAGATGGAACAAATAGAACCTTATAAGCCTAAACATAAAATAAGAATAGTAACGGCAGCTTCCCTGTTCGATGGTCATGATGCGGCCATAAATATCATGAGGAGGATTATCCAGGCCACCGGAGTGGAGGTGATTCACTTGGGGCATGATAGGAGTGTTGCCGAAGTGGTCGATTGTGCTATTCAGGAGGATGCCAATGCTATTGCAATGACTTCTTACCAAGGAGGGCATAACGAGTATTTTAGGTATATGTTCGATTTGTTGCAAGAAAGAGGCGCTGGCCATATCAAAATTTTTGGTGGTGGTGGTGGTGTAATCTTGCCCGAAGAAATAAAGGAACTGATGGATTATGGAATCGAACGGATCTATTCTCCGGACGATGGACGCGAAATGGGGCTTCAAGGTATGATCAATGATCTGATCCAAAGATGTGATACCGCAGTCCCTGATTTAAATTTATCCAAAGATGAATCCTTGGAAAACAAATTGACGGAGAAGAATCCAAATACATTGGCCCGATTAATTTCATTGGCGGAGAACCGCCATGAAGAGTTCGAGAAGTTTGAGTCGGTTATTGCCAAGGAAAAAGGTGATGTCCCGGTTTTGGGGATTACGGGAACTGGAGGGGCTGGTAAATCCAGTTTGGTGGATGAATTGGTGCGGAGATTTTTAATGGACTTCCCGGATAAGCATATTGGACTTATTTCTGTAGATCCATCCAAACGAAAAACAGGAGGAGCACTTTTAGGAGATAGAATCCGTATGAACGCTATCAATAACGAAAGGGTTTATATGAGATCCTTGGCCACTCGGCAATCTAATTTGGCATTGTCCAAATATGTAGCAGAAGCAGTGGAAGTACTAAAAGCGGCAAAATATGACTTGATTGTACTGGAGACCTCCGGAATTGGACAGTCGGATACCGAAATATTGGAACATAGCGACGTTTCCCTTTATGTGATGACCCCCGAATTTGGAGCGGCAACACAATTGGAGAAAATCGACATGCTCGATTTTGCAGATATTGTGGCCATAAATAAGTTTGATAAAAGAGGGGCTCTCGACGCCATTCGCGATGTAAAAAAACAATATGCACGTAACCATGGATTGTGGCATACCAATGAAGATGAGCTTCCCATTTTTGGAACCATCGCTTCGCAGTTCAATGATCCCGGTATGAACAGGTTGTACAAAATGGTTATGGATACGTTGGAGGAAAAAGCGGATTCCAGTCTAAAATCGGAAATGGGGATTACACAGGAAATGACTGAAAAAATCTATGTTATTCCACCTTCACGTACCCGATATTTATCGGAAATTGCCGAGAACAATAGGGGTTATGATGAAAAGGCAAGACAAGAAGCCAAAATAGCCCAAAAACTCTATGGTATCTTTTTGACCGTGGCATCGGCCTTGGAAATGGATCAAGAGCAAGCCGAAGATTTGTTTTTGGACAAATCCGGATTGAACGAAGATGAAATTCGATCATACGTCAAAAGTGAAGCTTCGGGCGAATTGGTAAATCTGCTTATCAAGGAGTTCGATCGTATAAAAATGCACTTGAACCCATTGCATTGGGATGCAATTTTAAAGTGGAAAGAAAAAGTTGGCCGATATAAGGCCGAAATATATTCTTTTAAAGTAAGGGACAAAGAGGTCAAAATAAAAACCCATACCGAATCACTTTCCCATAGTCAGATTCCAAAAGTTTCTTTGCCCAAGTACAGGGCTTGGGGCGATATTTTACAATGGATTTTACAAGAAAACGTACCGGGAGAGTTTCCGTACACCGCTGGTTTGTATCCGTTTAAAAGGGAAGGTGAAGACCCGACAAGAATGTTTGCAGGTGAAGGCGGGCCAGAGCGAACCAACCGCCGTTTTCATTATGTAAGTATGGATATGCCCGCAAAGCGATTGTCCACAGCTTTTGATTCAGTAACACTATACGGTAATGATCCGGATCATAGACCCGATATTTACGGTAAAATTGGTAATGCTGGAGTTTCTATTTGTTGTTTGGACGATGCGAAAAAATTATATTCCGGGTTTGACTTGAGCAGTCCTATGACCTCGGTGAGTATGACCATTAATGGGCCTGCGCCTATGCTTTTGGCGTTTTTTATGAATGCGGCCATAGATCAAAACTGTGAGAAGTATATCAAGGAAAATAGCCTAGAAAAAGAGGTGAAGGACAAAATAAAATCCATATTCAAGGACAAAGGAGTAGAGCAGCCTCAATATTATGGCGATTTACCCCAAGGGAACGATGGATTGGGATTGATGCTTTTGGGTGTAACGGGAGATCAAGTACTTCCAAAGCCAATATATGAAGATATTAAGCAGAAAACCCTAAACCAAGTTCGGGGTACGGTACAGGCAGATATCTTAAAAGAAGATCAAGCCCAGAACACTTGTATTTTTTCAACAGAATTTGCTTTGCGTTTAATGGGCGATGTGCAGGAATATTTTATTGAGCAGCAGGTCCGTAATTTTTATTCGGTTTCCATTTCTGGATATCATATTGCAGAGGCAGGGGCCAACCCTATCACGCAATTGGCATTTACTCTTTCCAATGGTTTCACCTATGTCGAGTATTACCTGAGCCGTGGAATGGACATTAATAAGTTTGGGCCGAACCTTTCATTTTTCTTTTCCAACGGAGTAGATCCGGAGTACGCGGTCATAGGAAGGGTGGCAAGGCGTATTTGGTCCAAGGCATTAAAGGAGAAATACGGTGCAAACCCAAGGGCACAAATGCTTAAATATCACATCCAGACTTCGGGAAGAAGCTTGCACGCACAGGAAATCGATTTCAACGATATCCGCACCACGCTCCAAGCTTTATATGCTATTTATGATAACTGTAACTCGCTGCATACCAATGCGTATGATGAGGCTATTACCACGCCCACCGAAGAGTCTGTTCGCAGGGCCATGGCCATTCAATTGATCATTAATAAGGAATTAGGTCTAGCAAAAAATGAAAATCCGATTCAAGGCTCGTTTATAATTGAAGAGCTGACGGACTTGGTGGAAGAGGCAGTTTTAATGGAGTTTGATAGGATTACTGAGCGAGGAGGAGTCTTGGGGGCAATGGAAACCATGTACCAGCGATCAAAGATTCAGGAAGAGAGTTTGCACTACGAAACCTTGAAGCACTCTGGCGAGTACCCAATTATCGGTGTGAATACCTTTTTGAGCTCTAAGGGTTCTCCGACCATTTTGCCTGCAGAGGTTATCAGGGCCACCGAAACAGAAAAAGAAAATCAAATTAAAACCTTGGAAAATCTGCACAGAAGAGAAGCGAAAAAAGCAAAACTTCAGTTGGGCGAACTACAACAAGTAGCCACTAACAATGAGAATATTTTTGAGAAATTGATGGAAGCGGCCAAATACTGTTCACTTGGTCAAATTACAGAAGCTCTTTTCCAAGTAGGGGGGCAGTATAGAAGAAATATGTAAGAAATTTTTAATCGTTCTTGGAAATCAAGGACTTTCTCCACTTTTTAAAGGAAATCCGAAAAATTCGGATTTCTTTTCGGAGGAGGTTCAGGTATTCTTTTTCTTTGACTCCATCCCTTTCTAGGCCATTGCAATAAGCCAAAATGTTCCGGGTCATAATATTAACGTAGGAAAGACTCCTCATCCTAACCGAGGGGCAGTTGCTCAAAGCCGCCTGCTCTACCTCCTTGGTGATCAAATCGGCATCGGCCATTAGGGATTTGGAGATATCGTCCCTAAAAGAATCGATTTTACGAAAAGATAAAATCTCCCTGTTTTGGGCAAAATATGCAGCCACAGCTTCGCTCATGTCGCGTAGCGCCAAAGATCTGCGATAGATACTAAGGGAGTTAAGGGAATTTCTCTCCATGTTTACATAGCAATTTCAAAACATAAAATTACATACGAATTAAATTTTTTTACTTTTGTTAATAAGGAAATAAATCGATTTTACTTTCGATTATAAAAAAATATCACTAATTTTCTTTGCATATGAAGATAGATGACCTGAATTGGCAAATACTTACTCATTTGCAAAAAAATGCAAGGGAATCATTTGCCAATATTGGAAGAAAAATTGGCTTGACTCCGCCTGCTGTGGCCGAACGTGTCAAGAAGATGGAAGACTTGGGCATTATTGAAAACTATGGTGCCAATATTTCCTATGTGGAGGCAGGATATCAGTTAAAAGCGATAATAATGCTTCGCGCTTTTATGGGTAAGCTAAAACCATTTTTGGATAAGGTAAAAACCTATCAGGAAGTGGTAAATTGTTACCGGATTACGGGGAACGAGAATATAATTATGGAAGTAATTTTAAAGGATCAATCCCATTTGGAGAAATTTATTGATGAACTCATTGTGTATGGTGAATGTAGGACGCACATTGTACTCTCTAGTGTTGTAGGTAATGCTCCGATTAAAAAAAGTAAGATGAGCAAGTGATGGAATAAATAATTTGATGTTTCCGAAACAGACTTTGGCTAGATTTTTGATAAAATTGAATTATGAAAAAAGCTTTTTTGTTACCAATTCTGACTGTTTTTTGCACGTTTTCTGTCTTTTCGCAACAAATGGTATTAAAAAAGGGAGAGATAATTGAAAATCTTCCACTTAACGACTCAACCGAAAACACCTTCTCCTTATATCTCCCAAAGAAATTCTCGATGGATAAAAAGTGGCCATTACTTATGGTAATCGACACCGAGGGAGAAGAAAAAAGTGCGCTTTCCATGTTTGTGATGGCTGCAGAAAACGAAGGCTACATTTTGGCTGCGTCAAAATTGTCGGACACTGTTTCTTTGACCAAAAATATGTTGTCCACTAGTAAGACCATAAGGAAAATAGCGGACATGTTGCCCTTAAATATAAATATGCTTTATGCAGCAGGTCAGGATTTGGGCGGACAGCTGGCTAGCTTGGTTCCAATACTTATAAAGGGTGTTAATGGAGCTATCTCCATAAATGCGTCTCTTGCCAATAGAGAGTTAATAAATATGAAGGAGTCTTTTCATTTTATTACTATCGTAAATAAAGAAAATTACAGATACCCGTATGCTCTTACCGATGCCAAGTTGCTAGATCAGTATAAATTTCCTAATCAGGTTTTGTTGTACGATGGCAATGGGGAATGGCCAGGTGTTACATATCTCGAGAAGGCAATGCAGCTTTTTACATTGGACGCCATGAGCAGAAAATGGATTCCAAGGGACTCGGCTTATATTGAAAAAGCCTACCAAAAAGATATAAGGCAATTGGAACAATTAAATAAAATAGGTGATTTGCTATGGGCGGAACAGTATATGACGGAGATGATGTCCATGTACCGAGCAATGAAAAATATGGATTCACTTAGGTCTGTACAGCGGGATTTAAGAAGGAGTAAAGAGTTCAAGACCATGAAAAGGGCTGAGAGTGTGGCGTTTTTACAGGAGAGTATGCTTAAGGAAGATTACCAATTTTATATGGAAGAGGACCTATATGCCCATAACTACGATAATTTAGGTTGGTGGAACTATCAAATGGCGGAAATTGAAAAATTTATCGCTAGCGACAAACCGTTCAAAAAACAAATGGGCCACAGACTAAAAGGTTTTGTAAATGCTCTTGCCGAGGATAACATAAGCATAGAGATGACCGAAGAGGTGGTCGATGAAAATGCACTGGCATTCTTGTATATGCTCAAAACTATTTTGGAGCCGGATAATTACGATTATTACTTAAAAACCATTTCTTTAAGCTCAAAAAATGATGATTTTGGTACTTCTTTATTCTATTTGGAAGAACTTTTGAAGAAAGGGTTTAAGGACAAGGAGAAACTGTACAATATAGAACATACTGCACTGTTCCGTATAATGCCCGAGTTTAACGAAATGGTATCGAAGTATTTGGATGATGCCCGGTACAACATCAAGACTGACGAGAATTAATTTCTTGAATAGACTTTGTTCCTCGATTTAGTTTAGAGCTGTATTTTTGTATAAATACTTTCTGAATGAAATACACGATTCTACTTTCGATTATATTTTTGGTGTCATGCGGACAAAGTAAAAAGTATCACGATAATGATAAAGTCGAGTCGGTATCATCCGATTTGGTGGCGGATATTTTAAAGTATCAAAAAAAACAAAACGAGAGTTTTAAAGACCCGGATACCTCCCCTTTGCCGGACAAATACCGAAAAGATTTTGAGGGATTGGATTTTTTTGAACCGGATACCAGCTATGTGGTCAAGGCGCGTTTTACGCGTACCCCGGACGCTGTTCCTTTTATGATGCCGAGTACTACCGATAGGCAAACCCAAGAAGTGGTTTATGGTATCGCTCACTTTGCACTTAACGGCAAAGAACATAAATTGGAAGTGTACCAAAGTTTGGATTTGATGGACGACGAAGGTTTTGAAGACTATTTGTTTTTGCCTTTTTTGGATGATACCAATGGAGGGGAAACTTATGGGGGAGGCAGATATATTGATTTGTCCATTCCGGAAAATGATGGTAACACCTTGGTGATTGATTTTAATAAATCTTACAATCCATATTGTGTGTACAACAAAAAATACTCCTGTCCGCTAGTTCCTAGACAAAACTATTTGAATACCATGATCAATGCAGGGATGAAAAATTTTAAAAAAGAATGAGATAATTACGGTAGTTTGGGCTAAAACCATTGGTCATCGGAACAAACAGTCCGTATTGGAAAGATAAATGTTTATCGGGCGGAGCGTTCTGCAAAACGCTCCGCGCTATGTTCGTTTTCTTGATTATAAATTTTATTTATCTAGCGAAATGTGTTCTGGATAGGCCTCAATTCCATGTTCATGTAGGTCTAGGCCTTCAACTTCTTCCAGTTCGGAAACACGGAGCCCCATGGTTTTTTTCAAGATAAAAAGCACAACAAAAGATGTTGTAGCGGCCCAGATTATATAAGACAATGATCCGTAGAATTGTACCCAGAGCAATTTGCCAGTGCCTCCATAAAATAATCCGCCATCGAGTGCAAACAATCCGACAAACACAGTTCCAAGAAATCCGCAGACACCATGCACGGAAATAGCGCCTACTGGGTCATCTATTTTAAGTTTTTTATCAATAAGTTCAATTGAGAGCACTACAACAATACCGCAAAAGAGCCCAATGGCAAGTGCTCCCCATGCATTTACGGCCCCACACCCGGCTGTAATGCCTACTAACCCGGCCAATGCACCGTTCAGGGTCATGGAGATGTCCGCCATGCCATATCTTGCCCAAGTAAAAAAAAGAGCGGCAATGGCTCCGATGGCAGCGGCGAGATTGGTGTTTATAATGACACTTGTGGCGGAGATTGTATTTTCACCGCCCCAAGACAATTGCGAGCCTCCGTTAAATCCGAACCATCCCAACCAAAGAATAAATACCCCTAATGCTCCAAAAGCCATGTTGTGGCCGGGTATCGCTTGTGCTTTGCCATTCACATATTTTCCAATTCTGGGTCCTACTAAAATCGAGGCGACCAAAGCGGCGGAACCGCCAACTGCATGTACAACAGAAGAACCTGCAAAATCCACAAACCCGGCATTGTTAAGCCATGCATTGCTGTCGAATGGCCAATACCAGCTTCCGGAAATCGGATAAATAATAGTGGTAAGTATAGCGGAAAATATTAAATAGGTCGAAAATTTGGTTCTTCCGGCAATTGCCCCGGAAACTATAGTCGCTGCTGTGGCACAAAAAACGGTTTGGAAGAGTAAATTGTGCCAGTCTTTGGCACTAAAGAAAAAGTATCCTTCATTGGATGGGCTTGATCTGAAAAATCCGCCACCCACAAGGTCGCTTCCGTACATAATGGCGTAACCTATGGCCCAGAACATGATGGAGCCAACGGCCAGGTCCATTACGTTTTTCATAATAATATTACCGCTGTTCTTGCTTCGGGTAAAGCCTATTTCCACAAGGGTAAAACCAGCCTGCATAAAAAATACCAAAATAGCGGCAAGGGTAATCCACAATGCGCTAATATCTCCAATAATCACTTCGACAGCTTTGTCAATAGCGGCTTGTTCCTGTGCAATCATAATTTATTCGTTTGGTTATGGCTATTGATGTTAGTTGATTCCGGCACTACCACTTTCCTTGGTACGTATTCTGTAGGCCTCGATAACATCGGAGACAAATATTTTGCCGTCCCCTACGTTACCGGTACTTGCGGTATCCAATAAAACATTTATGGTTCTTTCCAGAAAGTCATCGCTCACAACGATGACCAAGTACCTTCGCTGTATATCGGTTGTGCTATACGATATGCCTCGATATACGTGGCCCTGTTTTTCATTTCCGACTCCGGTTACATCCCAGTAACTAAAGAAGTTTACCTCAATTTGATGGAGGGCTTTTTTTACTTCTTCAAATTTGGATTTTCTAATAATTGCCTCAATTTTTTTCATGATTATGAGCTGGTTGATAAATCAAATATATAATAAAATGATATTGACCCATAAAAATATAGGGTCATGTGGTTTATTTTTATGATATTTTAAAATATACCCTATTAATA
>JAAEZN010000088.1 GCA_018222835.1 Algicola sp.
CTTTTTTATTTTTCTTGCCTATAACATAATTCTTTTTACACTTTGGTCAATTTAGGTGCTTTTAGTTGATTTATTTGTAAACTGTTTTGGTGGTTACATCTGCTAAAATGCATCATCCTTTTTTCCTCCATCCCTGAAAATCAACTAAAAATAAAGTTTAAGATATGTTAAGTTCATAAGCAATAGCGTAAGTTTTTGTAATTTTGAAAGTTTATTGTTTTGCCCTTTTTGGGTTGGGAAAGAACGAATGGAGGAGGAGCTCTATGGATAAAATAGGAGTTATTTACAATTCGAATATCGACGATTTATTCGCTTACGGAATACGTTTGGGGTTCAATAAAGAGGAAGTTATGGACGCTATCCATAATATATTCCACAAAATAATGCTCAAAAGCACTTTAAATGAGCTTGTTAACGTTAAATCATATTTATTTAAGAGCTTACGGAACGAGTTGTTCAACGAGTTTAAAAGAAGTCGGCGCATCACCTTGGTAGGGGGAGATGATCTGACAATGCCATTTGAGTTACAGGTAAATGTGGAGGAACTTCTTATTGAGGACGAATTTAAAGCGCAGCTTAAATCAAAAATTGAAAAAACACTTCAAAAAATTACCCCCAGACAACGGGAAATCATTTATCTAAGGTACACGCAGGAATACGGTTACCAAGAAATCTCAGAAATATTGGGCATTGGGGTTCCGGCTTGTAGAAACCTTATCCTAAAGGCACTGAAACAGTTACGGGATTCGGATGTAAAATACTATCTGTTCCTCTGTATCCGGTCGAAACAGTTTAACAGTTTATTAACTTTTCTATAGGTGATATAAACCCTTCTACATTGTCATTGTAGTGGTCGGTGGGTTCCTTTTAAGGAATTCATTTAAAAAGGCCATATATAATGAAGATCAAAGATTTTTTAACCAACGAACATTTTATTGTTTGGATGCTTTCCAAAGATACCGATGGTGCGGCCTATTGGGAAGATTATATTAAAAGGAACCCAGCAGATAAAGATGCCTTTTATCAGGCCCAGTTTGAGTTCAAGAAAGTACACTTTCAAAAAGAAACACTTTCCGAAGTTGAAAAGCAGGAGCTATTCTCCAAGATAATGGGTCAATATGCTTCCAAACCACGAAAATTGCCCAATTACTTTAGGAAAAAGATGCTATACCCCATTGCGGCGGGCGTAGCCATTCTATTGTCCATTGGGGTTTATTTCCAGCTTGCCAAGTCCGGACCAAGCGATGTTGAACCAATTATTGGTCGAGTAGGAGAGACCAAGGAGATTCAATTGATTACAGGTGAACAAGAGTACGTTTTTCAGGGCAACACAGTATTACAGGTTGATGAAGAGGGTATAAAGAACGAAGAAGGCGATCCGATTCAAGTTGCGGAGGACACTTATAACACTCTTGTGGTTCCTTATGGTAGGCAATCCGAATTGGTTCTATCCGATGGGTCGCGACTTTGGGTAAACTCGGGATCAACGCTAAAATTTCCGGCAAAGTTCTCCGACGAACATCGCTCTATTTATTTGGAAGGGGAAATATATATCGATGTTGTACAGGACAAGAAGAGACCTTTTAAGGTGCAGACTTCCAAGTTTGATGTGGATGTATATGGGACCTCCTTCAATGTAAATGCCTATACCGATTCTTTTGATGATAAAGATCGTGTCGTATTGGTCGAGGGTTCTGTTGCTGTTAAGACCAAAAAAGGAGGTCGAGCCGAACTTTCGCCAAACCAAGCATTGTTGATAGACGATGGGGAGATTACCAAGGAGACTGTGGATGTTAGTAGGTATATCTCTTGGAAGGAAGGCTATCTGTCCTTTAACCAAACTCCTATGGAAGAAGTTTTGATGGAACTGTCCAGATACTACAATCTTTCATTTTCGGGAGGACCAAATATGGTATCCGGCCAAACTTGTACAGGAAAAATTTATCTGTCCACCAATGTTTCCAATGTACTGGAAACACTATCCACCATGGTGGATTCATCATTTAAAGTCGAAGAAAAATAACATATAGAATCAATTAAAAACCAAATGGGAAATAACCAACTTAAAGTACTAGATCTATTTCGGTCAACGAAATGGCTGGTATTCCAAAAACTTAGTTTACTGCTACTCTTTGTGCTGTCTTCGTTTTCATCTGCCCAAGCAACCGAACTGACCGTGATCGATGGAATCGATTTAAAAATGAAAAACCGTGAGCTTAAAGAAATAATTGCCAGTATAGAGGCCAACTCGGATTTTTTCTTTGTTCAGACAGGATTGAGCGACAAGGATTTAAGAAAGAGAATGGATATTGAGGCCATTAATAAGGAATTGGACGAGATTTTGGATGAACTCTTTAATGGAACGCAAATCCAATTCAAAATTATTGATAGGCAAGTAGTATTGTTCAAAGATAAGGGCAAGAAAAACGAATCTGTTTGGGATAAAGTAACCGACTTTTTCCAAGAATTGTTTACGGTAACAGGTAAGGTGACCGATGAGTCTGGGGTGCCCATTGCCGGAGCAACCATTAAAGTAAAGAAAAATGCCAAAAAATGGGCTGTGACCGATTTTGATGGCAACTATGCTATTAATGAGCTTCCTACGGAAACCGTACTGGAAGTTAGTAGTATGGGTTTTGTAAAAAAGGAGTTTACCATCACCAAGTCGGGAGAAATTAATATTGTACTCCAGGAAGATGTCCAGGCGTTGGAAGGGGTGGTGGTAACCAGTAACTATGGTACACAGCAAAAAAAGACCAATTTGGTGTCCAGCGCTTTTCAGGTAACCACAAAAGAAATCAAAAACTTACCGCAGCAGCGTGTAGATAAGTTGCTGGAAGGGATAGTGCCCGGATTGGAATATATGCCACAGAGCGATAATGCCTCCAGTGCACGTCCACGATTTTCCGTTACCATTCGGGGAGAAGCTTCCTTGGCAGCATCGAACGAACCACTTTGGATCATTGATGGTACACCTATGTTTACTGGAGATAGAACAAATATGATCAGCGGATTACAAACCAGTGTAAGTCCATTATCCTATTTAAACCCGGATGACATCGAATCCATTATAGTTTTAAAGGATGCCTCTGCCACCTCGCTTTATGGAGCGGATGGGGCCAATGGTGTTATTATGATAACTACCAAAACCGGTTCGTCGGGCAAACCTCAGTTCAATGCATCTTTAAGAACAGGGATATCCCATATTAACAAGGATACCCAGTTCAAGGTTTTGAACGGCCAAGAATACCTTACCCTAGCAAAGGAGTCGTTTATAAATGCAGGAAACGACCCTGAGCTTTTTCCATTTACCGACAACCAAAACAGTAGGTATTCTAAAACGAACACCGATTGGTACGATGAGTTCTTTGGTTCTGGAATGACCTTGCAGCTCAATTTATCCGCATCAGGAGGTACAGAAAAGAGCACGTACTACATATCTGGTTCCTATTTTCAAGATGAGCAGACCCTTTTGGGCAACAAACAACAACGTATTTCATTGCGAACAAGGAACACAATGGAAATATCGGACAGGTTTAATGTTGATATCTCTTTAGGAGGTTCGTACAATACAAACACCTTGTTTACACCAGGAAACGATTATTATGAGTTTTTACCCATTATTTCTCCCTACAATGCAGATGGGACATACCGCTTAAATTACCAGACGGTTAATGGTAGGGCGCCCGATGGCAGTTTGGTCTACACGGACAACAGGTTTAGGAACAGTTTGGCGGAAAGAGAGCAGAACGATAACGATCAGAACACCTTTGCCCTACAATCCAACGTAAGGTTAAAGTACGACATAATAGATGAACTATCCTTTACCACACAAGTAGGTGTGGATTACCAGAGCAGTATCGAACAGATTTATCGATCCATGAAGAATTACAGTGGTAGAAATTTGGATGGTGACCCTGTAGGATATGCTTATTGGTCGCATGCCAATTCCTTGAGCTGGTTCAACGTAAACCGATTGAACTTTAGAAAGATAATGGGCAAGCATTCTCTTAGCGGAGTAGCAGGGGTAGAGATCAAATCCAGAAAAAATAGCTGGGTGGGCTCTACAGGCTCAGGATTCGTAAACGACAATCTTAGAAATGTGACCAGTGCATCATTTACTACGGGTACTGGTAGTGAACGTACCGTAAGAAGCGCATCGTTTCTTGCCCAGGCATCTTATACTTACGATGACCGCTATAACCTGGTATTAAATGTCCGTAGGGATGGAAATTCTAGTTTTGGAAAGGATGTGCAGTGGGCAGATTTCTCCTCTGCAGGTGTATCTTGGAACATTCACAAGGAATCATTTTTTAAAAGTGATTTGATCAATGTTCTTAGCTTAAAAGGAAGTTACGGGAGCAACGGAAATTCCCGATTGGGCACACAGGAGTCCTTAGGGGTTTACGCTATAGACGATTCCTATGTGTATGATGGCATTCAAGGAGCAGGGATGTCCAAAAGCCCAAATCCCGGTCTAAGTTGGGAAACCACGTATATGACCAATTTGGGGCTTCGTTTGGCCATGTTCAAGAATCGATTAGACCTTACAACAGAAGTATATCGGAACAAAACCGAAAATCTCTTGAGCAATTTGGATGTTTCCAGAACCACAGGAGATACTCGGGTAACCAGAAATATTGGTGAAATAGAAAACCAAGGTATTGAGGTTACGCTGCAATCGGTAAACCTACAATCGGACAATTTTAGTTGGAGGACTACCATTATGGCATCGCATAACTCCAACAAGCTTTTGAAATTGTACAACGGAATCCCTAAAAACCTAGGTAACATTAGATGGGAGGAAGGAAAGAGTTCCAACACCTATTATTTAGTGGAATGGGCAGGAGTGGATCCAAGAGATGGTTCTCCCATGTGGTACGATGCGAACGGAAACGTGACCAAGGAATACAATGTAGCCAATAGAGTGGCCACAAAAGAATCCAATCCGGATCTGTTTGGTAGTGTGGTCAACACTTTTAATTACAAGAACCTTAATCTTCGTGTTCAGGCCGGTTATACCTTGGGAGGCTATGCATTCAGTTCGTTTGGCAGGGGTGTAACTTCCGATGGATTGAACATCATGAGTCAAAACCAGTCTGTTAACCAGCTGGATAGATGGCAAGAAGAAGGCGATTTGGCCTTGTCACCAATGCCACTTTGGGGCATTAGTACTCAGTCCGTAAGAAACTCTACTCGATTCCTCTACAAAAAGACCAATGTAAGGCTCCAGAATATTTCGTTAGGGTACACTTTTGATAAAGAATTGGCAAATTCATGGGGCTTTCAAACCATTCAATTGACACTTATCGGAGACAATTTGTTGGTCTGGACACCTTACGATGATTCAGATAGAAATTCCTATAAAAATAATATGAGCGGATATCCTTTGGAAAAAGCCATTTCGCTCGGAATCAACGCCTCATTTTAAAAAATAGAAGCATGAAACTCGGAAGAATATTTATAGTAGTAATGTTTGCGTTGACCTTAAAAAGCTGTGATAGCTATTTAGAGGTAAACGAAGTTGGAAGATCATCCATACCTGTATTCTTTGCAGATATGGATGGAGTTAGGGCTGCCGTACCAGGAGCCTACAGTTTAATGTATTCCTATTACGATTTTGGATTTATGCTATACCCGGATGCAGCAGGAGATTTGTTGCGTATGAACGTTGTGGGCGCAGACACCAAAATGATCAACGAATACAATTATAATACAACACCGGATGATGAGGTTACACCTGTGGGGCGTATATGGAGAGATGCTTACGAAGCATTGGCCAATGTGAACAATATAATAGAATACCACCCTGATCTTGTAGATAAGTTTCCTCAAGATGTTGATGAATTGACAAGGATAAAGGCAGAAGCACTTTTCTTGCGGGCGTTGATCCATTTTGACTTGGTCAAGGTTTATGCTCAACCATATAATTTTACGTCAGATGCATCCCACTTGGGAGTACCTGTATTATTGCGAACTCCCGCACCGGATGACAACAAGCCCCGTAGCACAGTAGAAGAAACATATTTTCAGATTGAAGAAGACCTACAAGAAGCTTTGGAGCTGTTCGAAATTACCACTTTTGAGGCCCAAAACAATTATAGGGCATCCAGATTGGCAGTATTGAGCCTTTTGGCACGAGTGTCCCTTTACAAAGAGAATTGGTCCGATGCCGTGGATTATGCCACGCAAGTAATCAATGAAAAATCATTATCGCAAGGGCAAGATTACTTGGATATGTTCAATACGGTCCGCGCTAATGATGAAACCATATTTAGGCTGAGCGGAAAATTAAAAAGTTCAGCCGTAGGTCAATTTTACAATGCAACAAACCCGACAGGATTTGCAGACTCCAAATTGGTCAGTCTTTTGGATAGCGAACCAGAAGATTTAAGGCTGCAATTATTGAAAAGAGAGGAGGGCGACCCAACTGCCTTTACTTTAAAATACTACAAACCCGGTGTAGATGTGGGCGATGTACAACACGATATGTTGGTGTTCAGGGTCTCCGAAATGTATCTGATCAGAGCAGAGGCCAATGCAAGCCTTAACAATTTGGAGGCTGCCAAAGAGGATATTAAAACCTTACAGGCCAGGGCGCAACAAAAAACTGTTGAAGAGATTGATATTTTGGAAAGTACGGCACCAAGCCTACAGGCTTTAATTGCCAACGAAAGAGCAAAGGAACTTTGTTTTGAAGGACACCGCCTTTTTGATCTTACCCGTACCAAACAAGATATGGTGAGGAGTAGCGATACGAATGCAGGGGTATCTACAGTGACCTATCCGGATTATAGGTTTGCATTGCCCATACCTCAAACCGAATTAAACGCAAATACCAACATAATACAAAACCCTGGTTACGAAAATTAACCGGCGACAAAACCAAACTAGGATGAACAAATATCTGATTCTTCTACTATTCTTGGGTTTAATGCTCAGCTCTTGCAACAAAGAGGAGTTTACCCCTTATGATGAAGCTTTTATCCACATCAACTTTAACAATCAGGACAATGTGGAGATTAGATCCAATAGACGCGATATTGTATCGTACTATGTCTATCTAAGCTCCAAACCATTAAATCAGGATTTGTATGTGGATTATTCCATAATTCCAGGAGATGGTCTCACAGAAGGTGTGGACTATGAAATTTTAACAAAGGACAACCCTTTGTTTTTTCCAATTGGAATTTACCGAAGACCTGTACAGATACGATGGATGGAAAGGGAAGTAGATCCAACTGCCGATAACACCCTTACCATTCAATTGGATTCGAACAACCTGGGAATCAATATTGGTTTTCCTGGACCAGATTCAAATCAGGATAAACTCATTTTTAAAAAAGTAAATAACTAAAGCCTTGAAAAAAGTTCTCCTTAGCCTTTTATTGGCATTAGTCTTTATAACCAGTTGTTTTTCCCAACAATTGGAACAGGACAGTGTTCTTGTAAAAAAGACATTGCCCAACGGACTTACCTATTATATCTACCCCACCGATAAAGTAAAGGGAGAAGGTTTTTTTAGGCTTTTGGTTAAGGTAGGATCTTTACAAGAGTCAGAAAAGCAACGAGGCTTGGCCCACTTTTTGGAGCACATGGCATTTAATGGTATTGCCCATTTCGAAGCCAATAAGCTGATTGACTTTTTGGAACGAAATGGATCCAAGTTTGGTCACGACCTAAACGCACATACATCTTACCACGAAACAGTTTATAAGCTAAAGATTCCCACTCACAAAAAAAGTGTACTGGACTCTACAATGTTGATTATGTCGGATTGGGTAGATGGTATGTTGTTGGATAGCACCGAGGTAGAAAAAGAGCGCGGAGTGGTCTTATCGGAGTGGCTCAGCAAACAATCTCCACAGGCCGAAAGTATGTTATTTCTAAATACCCTCCTCAACGAGTCACGCTATACGGATAGAAGGGTAATAGGTGATACCGCAACGTTGCGAAATTTTAAACATAAGGAACTAAGGGATTTTTATGATAAATGGTACGACCCTTCACTTATGGCCGTTGCTATTTCAGGAGATGTTGATGTGGCTGAAATTGAAGAGAGTATCATTGAAAAGTTTGGCAGTAAGCCCTCTGTAAGTCCAAAGCTTAAAACTTACGGAATTCAAGACTATAAAGCGGACAGTCTAATTGTATTTAGCGATGAATGGGTAAAGAATACCGAATTGAATATTATTCAGCTTAGGGAGCCCATGCGGGATGTGAACAACAAACAAGCCTACACGCACTACTTAACACGAAGCTTGTTGAACAAACTTACCGAGCAACGATTTGCCACACTTTCGTATGATGATCCTATCTATAAAAGCGCGAGTATCAGCATAGGCAACTTTTTACCCGTAAAAGGTGCTTATTTGGCAAGCATAAAGCTAAAGCCCGATCAAATTTTGGAGGGTATGGACCAGTTTAACCAACACTACAAACAATTGTTGGATTATGGCTTTACCAATGCAGAGATTGAAAAAGAAAAAACGAGCATGTTGCACTCTTTTGAAAGAAGGGTGGAAAAGGAAAGTGTTCCCTCAGCCTCGGGTATGATCGAGCAGATGCAACAGGATTTCTTTTATGGGAACAGCATTGTTTCCCTTAAATCAGAATTAGAATTGATTAGGGAAAACTTTGCACAAATCGATTCACTCTACCTGCTTCAGGAACTTAATAGGGTCAAGAACATGGGCGGGTTTAGATACCTGTTCAATACTAAGGAGGAATTGATGGACAGTATTCCCGGTAAGGAGACCTTAATGGCCAGTATTAAAAACTTGGAAAACATAAAAGTCGAGCGCTATAGCCGCAATTTGGAAGTGCCGGAAAATCTACTCAGTTACACTCCGGAAGAAGGGAAAGTGTTAAAGATAAAGGAGCTTTTAGAGATAGATGCCAAAGAAATATATCTGGACAATGGAGCAAAGATTATCTATAAGCAAACTGATTCAGCAGAAGAAAAAGTAATTCTTTCTGGATTCCGAAAAGGAGGATATTATGCCTTGGACTCTACGGATTACGTCAATGCCATGTATGCTGCTCCCGTGGTGTCCATCAGCGGATATGGGAATTTTTCCAGAGAGGCATTGAGCGAGTATTTGATTGGTAACAGTGCAAAAGTACAATTGCTGATAGACAAAACACGCTCAGGATTTTCAGGAAGTTCGGATAATGAAGATGTAGAAACCTTATTTGAGCTTTTCTATCTAAAATCTACAGAACCGAGAGCGGATTCAACCCTCTTCCATCAAGTTAAGGATAGAATGGTCCAATCCTTGGAGGAGCGTACACAGACCCCAAAGGACAAATTCTATGAAGACCTTAAGTACTTGGTTCGGGGAGAAGATTATACTACAAAGCCACAAACCGTGGAACAAATCCAAGAAAACCTGAAGCTTGAGGCCATGGTGCCCATTTACGGGAAGTTTTTTGGGGTTGCCAACGATTATGTGGTCACCATAATTACAGATAAAGACTTGGAAGAGTTACTTCCATTGATCAAAACCTATATCGGTGGATTGCCAAAAGGCAATATGGGTACCGATTACAAATACAATCCTAGACCGGTGTTGGATAAAGAAACAGCATTGGTAAAAAGGGCAGGGGAGTCACCAAAATCTATTGTTTCCTTGGTTTATCAACAAAACACGGTAAGCCGTAACATTCCAAAGCTAGAAATAGAAAACGAGCTCTTGGAATCTATTTTAAAACTAAAGCTCATCAACAGGCTCAGGGAAGACCTTGGCGTAGTGTACAGTGTGTCGGTGGCAATCAGTAGTACCAAACATCCCGCACCCTTGGGCAGGCAGACCATTAGTTTGGTATGTGACCCCAACGATGTAGATCTTATCACAAAAGAGATCGATACAATCGTTCGGGGCATCGTGAACGGGGACATAGATTTTACCGACGACCTGGCCAAAGTAAAAAGCAACCTTGTTAAAGTGGATAAACTGAAAAAGCAGAACAATGCCTACTGGACCAAGGCTATTCGGGATTATCACTTTAACGGATATCGTAGTTGGAAGTTCACTCAAAATTATGAAGAAATAGTAAAGAGTATCAGTGAAAAGCAACTACGTAAAAAAACCAAAAAATATTTTGTCAAGACCCCAGAGGTCAAAGCAATATTTCATCCAAAACCATAACATTTAATTATTAACCATTTATTTTTTTATTATGAAAAAAAACCTTTTGAATTGGTCATTGATAATGCTCAGCATTTTGTTCGTGGCCTGTAGCTCCGACGATAATTCAACCCCCATCGACCCAGAGCCAGAACCGGAACCGGATGTACCTGCAGAAGTTGGAATTACTTCTTTTGGTTTTTACATGGAGGACAACCCAGAAGTATTGTTCAATGATTATGTTGTTGAAACTATTGAAGAATCGATTACCATCGATCTTCCAGAACAAACAGATGTTACCGGTTTGGTAGCTCGTTACACTACCACAGAGAACGATGTGGTGACCGTATCTTCCACTACGCAGGAAAGCGGTGTAACTGCAAATGACTTTAGCGGATCTGTTGAGTTTTTGGTATCCGAAGGGGACACCAATAAAATTTACACCATTACTGTAGGTAAATTGGCCAGTGCTATTTGGAGCCGATTGGGTGTATTCGAAGATGACTTGGTGTACGATATTTCCATGGCCATCGACCCAACTAGCTCTAAGCCTTACGTGTCTTATATTAGTGACAGGGAAGATACTGATAGTAGAAGACTTAACCTTGTTGGGTTCTCTGACGATGCATGGACTAGAGTAGGTGCCCAAGATTTTAATGCTGAAAGGCCAAGATCTATAGAGCTTAAATATAATGCAGATGGTACTCCATTTATTAGCTACCAAGCAGATTTTGATGAACTACGTCAGATTGCTATAGCTTCTTATGAAGATTCTTGGAACTTGGTAGGAAATGGACCTTACACAGGTATTAAGTCTGCAATAAATACATTGGCCGTAGATGCGGATAATACCGTTTACGGTTTCTTTACCAGTGATGAAAGGGATGAGAACCGTAGAGGGTTATTGGTAAAGACCTTTGCCAACGGTTCTTGGACAGATTTGCCAATTCCTGGAAGAACAGGAGCTGCAATTGTAGTAACTGCAAAAGCAATCGGTAACGATGTTTACCTAGCGGTTATGAACTTTGGTGAGTTACAATCTGTATCGGTTTATAAATACACCAACGGTGCATGGGTTACCTTGGCGGATCAAATGAAAGAGTCTCCAGAAAACACGATCAGCTACCGTCATTTAGCAATGGACGTTGACCAAAATGGAAATGTTTACCTAGCTTATGCAGAGAATACGGGAGAAGGTACCGAGCTTCAATTAAAAGTAAAAGCATACTCGGAAGAGGATGGTATCTGGAGCACTTTGGGTGATTTGATTCCTACCCCAGAGGTACGTGATTTTGATGTGGCCATTGACAATTACGGTACAGCTATGTTGTTTTACAAAAACGAAACAGAAACTCCTGTTTTCCTTCCTTTTGATAATGAAGTGAACAACTGGGGAACTCCAGTAGTTTTTGAAACTGCAGAAGTGGACGGGCTTAATTTGGAAGTAGCTCCAAACGGAGTTGCTTACGCGGCTTACATGGTTGCAGACCAATTGTACTTGCACAAGTACGATTCTCCTGATAATAACTAATCGGCCGTATGGTTTTACAAACAAAAGCGGAGGGGAAACCTCCGCTTTTCTATTTTTATTCAACTAGTTTATGAAGCAATTAACGGTTTTAGTAATTCTCTTTTTATTCCAAAGTTTATCTGCCCAAGATTGGCAACAGGTAGATGGGAAGGTGTTTCTCGATACAAACAACAATAAAGTTATGGATGCCAATGAAAAAGGGATTCGGAATATTTGGGTTTCCAATGGCGATACCTTTGTACAGACCGATAAATCTGGAGCCTATTCCATTTTGGTGCGGTCGGGGCAGACCATATTTCCCATTATTCCATCAAAATACCACTATACCGATCAAAATAAATGGTGGTACACTTTTTTAGATAATGCGGATTCAGAAACATCATTCAATTTTGGTCTGGTAAAGCAGCAAACTAAAGATCAGTTTAAGTTGCTTGCTGTTGGCGATATACAGGTAGGTGATACCACAGAAACGCTTCAGGCCGGTAATTCTGTACTTAGGGAACTGGTCAATAGAGATGATTATGATCTAAGCATATATCTCGGAGATCTAGTAAACGATGTTCCATCACTTTTTCATCCATTAAAAGCCATGATGCGGGGAAACAATATTCCTATGTGGGCTGTGTATGGTAATCATGATCGTGATTTTAGCGCAGGCATGGAAGAACAACCCAGCGCCTATAACCAACATTTTGGTCCGGATACTTATGCATTCTTCAAAAATGATGTACTCTTTATCGCCTTGAACAGTATTTACCCAGTAGGAAAATTTGGATATAAGGGTATTTATAGTCAACAACAACTCGGTTTTCTAAAAAACCTATTGGCCGAAGTGAAGAACGATCAACCCATCGTGATAGCACAGCATATACCATTTGTAGGTATGGAAAATAAAAATGAAGTAATACAATTATTGGACTCCTTTAAAAAGGTACTTTTTTTATCGGGACATACCCATACCGTTTTTCAAAACAACATAACCACTCCGTCGGGGAACATTATTCACGAGCTGACTGCGGGAGCAGTTTCTGGCCATTGGTGGACAGGTCAACAAAATTGGGAGGGAATACCCTTGTCTTTAATGCATTGCGGAACACCGAGAGGTTATTTTGAGGTAAACTTTAAAAAAGGTGATTATACTATCAACTATAAAGGTGTAGGGCTGCCCAAAACAAAACAGTCGAGTGTCTGGCTTGGGGATTATAATGGAGAACCTACTTCGTTTTTGTCCAAGGACAATAGCATATACATAAATGTATTTGTTGGTTCTGATAGCACTTCTGTTTCTGTAGATATGAACGGGTTTACCGACATAAAACTGGAAAAGGTAAAGGAGATAGATCCTTATGTTGCGTATATAAAGCGCTCACAGAAAGAAGGCAATGCCCCTGATGGATTGAGTAAAAAATCACCTTATCTAAGAAAAAAGTCCGATCATTTATGGAAGGCGCAATTACCTATTGGATTAAAACCGGGCATACATAGATTGCGCATTAAAGTGAAAGACCCAAAAATTGAACAGTTTGAAGAAATCATCTGGTTCTGGAAGAAGTAAATCAATCACTTTAAAGGGTGCAACATAAATTACATGGGCCGATCTATTGTAGAAAAGTGAAGTGAGCGATATATTAACTTCTATCTTTCATAAGCCTAGACAAGGTTTCGGGGCGCATGGCTAAAAACGATGCCAAATATTTTTTGGGGATTCTATCAATAATCTCAGGGTTATTGGTCTCAATAAAAAAGTCTAAGCGCTTACCAGCATTTGGAATACGTGCCAAATACACACGCTGCTCTGCCAAGATATAATATTTCTCCATTAAGATACGGTTGATTTCTTTCATCTCAGAAAAACTGTCGCAACAATATTTATAATCTTCGTACTTCAGGTAATCACAGTAAGTTTTTTCAAGACTTTGTATATTTTCTTGACTTATTTCATTCCTGAAAAAACCTGTAATGGAGGTGAATACTTCATTTTCAAGATCTACCCATGTAGTGATACTGGTGGAATCCATTTCAAAATAGCCGCGTACCATACCTTTTTTTATAAAGTAGAGGCTGTCGCAAACTTCACCTGCTTTACTTATAATTTCATTTTTGTTGAAAATACAGGATTTAACGTGAGTTGTTAGAAATGTATTCAACTCTGGACTTAATGGATGAATGGAATTGAGAAAAGGGATTAGAAAAAGGTTTTTCTCGATATTTTCGCTATAAAGCATTTAGATGGTCAGTTAGTTTTTATACGTGTCATCAAAATTAATCCTTTGTTGTTGATATTTAGTGATATAGATCGTAAAGTAGGGGAAGTGTACGATTTATCACCTGAAATGTATGTATTGCCCAAAAGATTATTGGAACCTTATGCCCAACATATTCTTTTATTCAAATTGCTGGTCATTAAAATATTCAGT
>JAAEZN010000164.1 GCA_018222835.1 Algicola sp.
CACTTGAATGGAACTTCCATCTTCCCGGATAAGCCTGCCGAACCAATTTAAGGCACGCATGGGCAGAACATCAGGGAAAGCGTTTTTTTCGGTAGCGTCAAAAAGAACTATACTATTTTCTATTTGAATACCTGCAATTACGTAATTAAACCCATCACTGGTAGGGAAAAGTGGTATCCCATGTGATCTTGTACTCACCAATACCGGGTCGGCATCCAATCCTGCGTATCTGAACATTGCCGTAAGCATAAGGTTTATTTCCGCGACATTCCCTTTTCCCTCTTTGTAAGCCTTTCTAACACCTTGGCTACTACAAGAAACTCCGTAATAATTGTCCCAATTCATTTTTGATTTTACAAAATGAAATATAGCCTTAGCCTTTTCAGTATTTGTTAACAAGCCAGTAAGCAACTGATCTATATCATCTTTAAAATAACCTTTCTTGTTCAATTCCTCGCCAAAATCATCATAGGAATAAATGGATTTGGCAACACCTTCCCAAGTTAGGCTATAGTTTTCATAAGGTTGATTTGGAAAATTGGTAGATGCCAATTCAAACTTTACAGAAGTTTTGAAATTATCAATATTATTGGTGTACTTCTCATCCAACATTGCTGGTACATTGGATACCGCCATTGTATAAATGTTCTCCATAAAACTCAAAGTGCCATTATTATGGGTGGTTCTTCCTACCAAACCCATATTATCAGAACTACGATAGGCAATATTCATGGATCTGTTCTTTTTGGACTCTGTAAATTGAACAGTTTGAAAACCTTTGCCGTGTCTTTTGAAAATAAAATACTCTGGTACATCTAAGCGAACCTCAGCGTTATCAACGGGAATATCATACTGAAATTTAAATTCATCGATATTCCAAAACATAGGGGACTTTATTTTATACTCAATATCCAGAATACTTCCTTCTTTTACCTCTGGCATTGTGATGGAGGTTTTGTTACGGTATTTATTTACCTTTTCTTCAAAAACACCATCATTCTTGAGCTTTTCACCAACGACCTTACCATTTTCCATATTAAATGTATAACCTTTAATACCGGAAATGGTTTCCTCACCTCCCCTACCTGCATAGAGTGGTATCTGCAATGTGGCCCAATCGAAACCTTGCTTATTATATATTTTAATTCGAAAATGAACTTCTCGAGTTACAGTCCATCCAATTTCATATTGATAATCGTACCATACCCACTCGCTTTTATGCAGAATGGCCGCATTGGCTTCTGGATAATAGGCATGCTGTGTTTCAGCCACCTCTTCTTTAGACACTTTTCCAAACTTTATCTCTTTGGCATTTACCATCTGAAGAATAAGCAAAAACAGGATACAAGTTTTTAATCTCATGACTCTTTTTTACTTAGAATGATTTTCAAATTATCATGTCTGGCAACTCTTTTCTTAAAGTCACGATACAGATTGTAATCTTCTTTTGGGTATTCCCCCGACTTCACCAAAAGTTTTCTTTTATAAAGAATAACTCCTGGTTCCAATGGTTCAATTGAAACTGAATACGAACCAAATTTAGTCTCTTCTTTTACGGGAAGAATCCAAGTTTCTGGCAAATATCCCTTTGGCAAACGGATTGTAAATACATCCTCATCCAAATACCCTCTGGATATTACCAAGACCCTTTTCCTATTTCGAACTCTGTCCGGAACACTAAAATCCCTATTGGATACATTTGGCACCAACAACAGTTTATCCCCTGCGGTAGAAAGATAATTTTCTGCAGTGAACTCAATATCTTCAACAAATTCAATTCGATCCGCATTATTAT
>JAAEZN010000089.1 GCA_018222835.1 Algicola sp.
AAAGCCAAAGGCTACACCGAACGCGATGGCAACGAAGAAGTAAAAGCTTATTGGTCAACTGGAAAAGTGGGCATGACAGGCACCTCTTACAACGGAACCATTCCTCTTGCCGCTGCAACCACGGGTGTTGAAGGATTGGAGGTGATAATTCCCATTGCCCCCAACACTTCCTATTATCATTATTACCGATCCAATGGATTAGTACGTTCGCCCGGTGGTTATTTAGGCGAAGATATTGATGTGTTGTATGATTTTATACATAGTGGTGACGAATCCAAGAGAGAACACAACAATAAGGTAGTTCGAGACACCGAAATGAAAAACGGATTCGACCGGATTACTGGCGATTATAATAAGTTTTGGGCAGGAAGGGATTATTTGAACCAAATGGATTCCATGAAAGCCGCACTTTTAATGGCGCATGGGTTCAACGATTGGAATGTGATGCCGGAACATAGTTATCGAATCTATAAAAAAGCCAAGGAAATGGGATTGCCTACACAGATTTACTACCATCAGAATGGGCATGGCGGACCACCTCCTATTTCCATGATGAACCGCTGGTTTACTAGATACCTATATGGATCTGAAAATGATGTGGAAAGTGGTCCAAAAGCGTGGATAGTTCGGGAAAATGATAAAAAAGACAATCCCACACCATATGAAGATTACCCCAATCCCGAAGCTAAAAATATTAAACTTTATTTGACCGCAGGAGCTCCATCAAAAGGAGAATTGACCACAATCAAGCCAAAAAAACAAGGAACCGAGACCTTGGTGGACAATTATTCCTTTTCCGGTTCCAGTTTGGCCAAAGCGGAAAGTACAAAACACCGATTGCTCTATACCACGGAACCTTTAACCGAGGACGTACACATTTCAGGAGTTGCCAAGGTCAAGATTAAAATGGCCAGTAGCAAGCCCGCCGCTAATTTATCCGTTTGGTTGGTTTCCCTCCCTTGGTCCGAAACACTGAACACAAAAATCACGGATAATATTATTACCAGAGGCTGGGCCGACCCACAAAACCATAGCTCCTTGACAAAAAGCGAACCTTTGGTTCCCAACAAGTTTTATGAAGTTGAGTTTGATTTGATGCCGGATGACCAGATTATTCCAAAAGGGCAACAAATCGGTCTAATGATTTTTTCCAGTGACAAAGAATTCACCTTGTGGCCAGAACCCGGAACCGAATTGACCGTGGACTTGGACAACACCGAACTGACGCTTCCCGTGGTAGGTGGAAAATTATGATTTTCTATAAGGTAAACTGACTAAAATCATTGAGGGTGTTAAAATTATTTCTTGTATTTAAGGTAGTCTAATCCAATACCTTAAATCGAATGAAAGTTTTAATAATATACGGCACAGTAGAAGGCCAAACCCGCAAGATAGCGCGTTTTATGGAGAACATTCTACAAGAGGACGGTCATCAGGTAGCCATTGCCAATGCAGTGGAAGAACCACCTTCCCCAGATAATTTTGATGTTACGTTGATCGGGAGCTCCATTCATATCAACAAATACAATACGCTCATCAAAAATTATGTCGAAGAGCATATTGATATCTTGAACAAAAAGCCTTCTGCGTTTTTTTCCGTTTCTATGGCAGTTGCCTCAAGTATTAAGGAAGAACATGAAGAAATCGAAAAAGTAGCCTTAGAGTTTATCGAAGAGACCAGTTGGAAGACCAAAACCATTTGGCATATTGCCGGTGCATTGAGATATACACAATACAATTATTTTAAAAAGTTGATCATGCGCTCCATTGCAGAAAAAGAGGGAGGTGCCGTGGACACCACAAAAGACCACGAATATACGGACTGGAGCAAAGTAAAAGAGCAAGTCTTGAGTTTTATAAATAGTTTAAAATAATAACCCAAAATGAACAAACATAGTTTCGACACCCTTTCACAAGCTGTAAATACATTAACGGAAGAAGGATACAAAGAAGATTTTGAAGCAAGTGAATCCTGTATTAAGGCGTTATATTCCAAAAAGGAATATCAGCCCAACGAACTAAAAATTATAGATTCTTATCGTTTTGAAGGTATGACCAACCCTAGTGATGAGTCTGTTGTTTTTACAATTGAGGCCAACGACGGCACCAAAGGTACATTGGTTATGTCCTATGGCGCATCAACAGCACAAAATGAGGATTTAATTCAGCAAATTCCCAATAAAAGGGATTGATCATACAAACAATTTGCCTACCGAAGAGGGTTGATACAACAACCAACCGGTTAGACTAAACCTGCTTTTATGAGCCTCTAGCACAGCATGGGGCACCTCGGAACTTTTAAACATTACGCAACGGGCAGCCAAGGGTTCAACCAAAAAGCTCGCCCCATCTTTCTCATAGATTTCCAGTTCCCCGCCATCGCCGGGCCGCCAATCATCATTTAAATATATGATCATAGAGATCATACGGTTATTTCTATTTTCGAACTGATCTAAATGTTTGTCATAATGGCCTCCCGATGGATAATGGGCCAAATGAAATTCGTATCCTGACAAACTCAAATAGCAATATCGGTTAAAAATACGTATCGTCTCATCCAAAACATTCCAGTATGTCTCCAGCTGAGCATCACGATTTCTATCGAGCCAGTAGGTAAAGTCACCTCGTACCTTGGCATCAATTTGAAAATCGGAATGGGCACCTATTCCAGCCTCCTTAAAATTAGGCAGTTTACCCAGAAAAAAAGACTTCATCTCGGAATAAAGCTCATCCCGAAAAAAATTATCGATTATCACATAATCCTTACTGGAGATGTCATCCATCCAAGACAACCAATCATCCAAACTGTGGTAGGCGTTCAATATTTCAAAAATGTGGGTGAAGGTAGATATTATTTAAAAACGAAAATCAATTTTCTTCATTCAGGAAGGAAAACTTTACCTTTGAACCACAGTAACACCGCAAAAAAATGATACTTTTCTTCGGAACCAGACCGGGCAAAAAAGAAACCAAGGCACTTATCAATGTCACCTGCCCCTATTGCCATCAAACTGGGACATTGACCGCTGTTGCCCAACCCAATTATGCCCATTTGTTCTGGATTCCACTTTTCACTATTAATACTATTCGGCACGCAGAATGCTCCCACTGCAAAAAGGTGTATTACAAAGAAGAGTTTACCCCGGAGATGGAGCGGGCGTTAGAGCTCGAATCTCACTCCCATTGAAATATTATTACGCTTTTTAGATGTTATTTGACCTTCGGCCGTATAATAAGAAGTTGCTGGAAAATTGGGTGTCAGGTCGTATTTAATATAAAAAGTGCTGTTACCGTGTCCTGCATAAGTACTCAAACCAACAAAAGATTTCCTCCTTGCTCCTGAGCCTGTAAAATATATCCTTTGTAGGTTCGAAGCACCTTCTCCTTCAATTGGATTAAAGTCTTTTCCATATTTTATTTTTTGTACCGTTTCTAAATTAATCCCAAAATATCCTCCAATCCCCATTCTAAACTTATTCTTGGTCGAATACCTTACATAGTCACCGTACTCCCGTATTTTGGATGGACCAAATTCAAAATGGATTGGAAATATAAGATCGGTCTGTCTAAATTTAGATTTTTTCAATTTACCTGTAGGGCTCCCATAAACTTCATTGGCATTGGCAAGTACGACAATAGGAGGGTCGACATGGGCATTTGTCTGTTCTGAATCGCTTACAAACAATTGATTGTTTGTTTTTAGTCCATTGGATTGAAAAGAAATACCATACGTAAATCTCAACCAGTTACTTTTTTTAAAAACACGTGTTTTCCAAACGAGTCCAAGTTCCAAAGATTTACTTCCTAGTATCTGGTGTGGCAATTCAGAGATGGGCTTATCCTCTATAATATTGTTCAAGGCCCCTATGGCGAAGACAAGCTTGGAATGTGTTCTTTTGTCCCTCCTCGGCAGGTCTGTTCTTTCGTAGCGAAGTCCCAATAAATCATTTTCTTCACCAAAAAACTCCCTGAGATTATCAAAAATATCATCTGAAACCACTAAAAAGGATTCATTTCTCTCTAAAAGGGCGATTTGATTTTCCAAAATGGCCACCTTATTTTCAATATTCAATGCCCTTTTTTCCGCCACCTCTCTTTTCAAGACATCTGCCTCATCCTCAGTGATTTCTTTCTTTTCCAGTCTTATATTGATTTCTTTGACCTCCTCTTTCAGCGCCTCCTTTTCATAATCTATTACTCGTTGTTTTTCAATTGTTAAAGCTTCTATTTTCTTTTGGTAATCCTCCTGTCCAAACACAGAGTTTGATATCAGGAACAAGAGTAAAATTGCTGAATAAAAAGTAATCGTTTTCATGATTGTTTTAGATTATAACCCTCCTTCCCTCCTGCCTCTTTTTTAGGCAGGAAGTATTGAAAGGTCTGTTTATGATTGATGAATAATTTATTGATTTCGGTCTGCCACCGCTGTGCGCAATTTAAGGTAACCCGACTTTAAGGCATCAAATATTTGGTCCCGGAACGATTCGTCCAACTCATCCTCCACCTCGGCCAATAAGGACATTGCATCTACCGATCCATTTTTGGAAAATATCTTATCTGTTATGATCTGTCGTTGCGCGGCGCGCAGTAACGAATCGACCTCAGCATCGGAAACATCTTGCCGTACACTTTCCATTAGCTCTACTTGCGCCACTACTTCTTCTACTTTTTCTGCTATCAACTTATCCGAGTTCAGTATCAACCCATCCTTTAATGGTTGTTTTTTCTCCTCTGTAGCAATTACAGTATTTGGAATTGTGTTTTTTAGTGTTGGTGCTTTTGCTTTTTCAAACTCAACAATTTCCGATTCCGGCTGGATCACTTCTATTTGATGCTCCGTTTTAGCCACTTTTTCCTCTACCTCCATTACCTTTTCAGTTTTGATTTTGGTATCCACCACTTCTATTTGTTCCCCTTGGTTTTTATCATTAGTAAAAAAGAACGCAGACACCAAAACGACCCCAACAACACTGGCCGCAACGGCATACGGAAGCCATTTATTTTTTTTCTTTGGCTGAGGCTGCACCAATTGCGAAGCAATCTTGTCCCAGGCTCCAGTTGATGGAGCTATGGTTCGTTCCTCTAGCTTCTGTTTGATATGTTTTTCCAGTTTAGCCATATCCTCTATTTTTTGTTCACCGATTTAGATTTAGGTGACATTCCTTTTAAACTTAAATTTTCTTGAAGCATTTTTCTTGCTTTAAAGAGTTGCGATTTTGAGGTTCCTTCCGTTATGTCCAACATCTCGGCTATTTCTTTGTGGCCGTAACCTTCAATTACATAAAGTAAGAACACAGCTTTATAACCCTCCGGGAGACCATCGATTAAGTGTTGGACGTATTCCACGTCCAAAAGACCTTCGGATATGGAAGCCGGAGCCTCGCCCTCTGCTACAACGGCATCATCATCATAAACAACAAACTGTTTTTTGCGCAAATAAGAGATACTTTCCCTAACCATAATGGCCCTGACCCAACCCTCAAAACTTCCTCTATGTTCATATGAATTTAAATGGTTGAATACCTTTACAAAACCATGGACCATAACATCTTCTGCAAAATGAAGATCTTTGATGTACTGTCTGCACACTCCCAACATTTTGGGCGAAAACTTCTCGTACAACAACTTTTGAGCCTGTGGATCCCCCTTGATCGATTTTTTTATCAATTGTTTTTCGTTGCTATGTAACGAGATGATTTTCAAAAAAGTTTGGTTTACAAAAGTGCTTCTATTTTAATAGACGGGATATAAACATAAATGGTTGCCTGAAAATAAAAATTTTCAGTATTTAGTTGACAATCAATTTTATAAATGCTTATTTTTTTCGGTCCACTACGTAATTGACCATAAGTTTCAGGGAGCTTTTGTATTCGGAATCCGGATAATTGTCCAAAATGGCCAATGCTTCGTCTTTAAACTCCAACATTTTGTCAACTGCATATTCAAGGCCTCCTTTTTCCTTTACGTACTCAATAACCTCTTTTACACGTTTCTTGTTCTTGTTGTGCTTTTTGATGGAGTTGATCAACCATTTTTTCTTTTCCTTATCACTATTGTTCAATGCATAGATCAATGGAAGCGTCATTTTCTGCTCTTTGATATCGATTCCAGTAGGCTTTCCAATTTTCTCGGCTCCGTAGTCAAAAAGGTCGTCCTTAATTTGAAAGGCCATTCCACAAAGCTCTCCGAACTTTCGGAAGGCTTCCACTTCTTCAGAATCTGGTCTCACAGAACATGCTCCCATACTGCAACAAGCGGCAATAAGGGTTGCTGTTTTTTGGCGGATAATGTCGTAGTACACATCTTCGGTAATATCCAAAAGTCTCGCTTTCTCTATCTGTAATAGCTCCCCTTCGCTCATATCACGAACAGAATTGGAAATAATATGGAGCAAATCGTAATCCTTGTTTTCCAAAGAGACCAACAAACCTTTCGAAAAAAGAAAATCCCCGACCAGAACGGCAATTTTGTTCTTCCACAAAGCATTAATGGAGAAAAAGCCCCGGCGTTTGTTACTATCGTCCACCACATCGTCGTGAACAAGACTTGCGGTGTGTATCAACTCAATAATGGATGCTCCGGTGTACGTTCGCTCGTTAACCTCACCGTTCAATAATTTGGCGGTAAGGAACACGAACATTGGACGCATTTGTTTGCCCTTACGGTTAACAATGTAATAGGTAATTCTGTTAAACAATGCGACCTTGGAGGACATAGATTTGAGGAATTTCTCCTCAAAAAGTTGCATCTCATTTTCTATGGGTTCCCGTATCTGCGAAACGATTTTCAACGTAACGATCTAGTGTTTGGTTTTGAAACCCTAAAAGTAGGGAAAATGCGAGAGTTGTTAGAACTAAATCGAAGTTTTAAGATAGAGTTCTAAAAGTATCGACGATTTACATACCAAAGTCGATAGGAATTAGGCAACAAACAGTAGTTTAATTGCAAAATCACTGATTGCCCATCTATAGTCCTAGCTTTTGTTGGCCAGCTGCCCACAGGCAGCATCAATATCTTTACCACGCGACCTACGTATGGTAACGGTAATGCCGTTTTGCTCCAAGGTATTTCGATACATTTCAATGGCACTGTTGGGCGCTTGTTGAAAGTCACCATCATCAATGGGGTTGTACTCGATTATATTGACCTTGGATGGTGCAAACTTGCAAAACTTGACCAATGCATCCGCTGCTTCTTGCGTGTCGTTAATTCCTTTCCAAACCACATATTCGTAGGTGATTCTATTCTTGGTCTTGCTGTACCAATACTCCAACGCCTCCCTTAGTTCTTTAAGTGGAAATGTGGCATTAAAGGGCATTATGGAAGTTCGAACCTTATCGATAGCGGAATGCAATGACACGGCCAAACCAAATTTGACTTCCTCGTCTGCCATTTTTCTGATCATCTTGGGTACCCCTGAGGTAGAGACGATAATACGTTTGGGCGACATGCCCAATCCTTCTGGGGAAGTAATTTTTTCTATGGCCTTGAGCACATTGTTATAGTTCATCAATGGCTCTCCCATACCCATAAAAACTATATTGCTCAACGGACGATCAAAATACAATCTGCTCTCGTTGTCTATGGCCACTACTTGATCATAGATCTCATCCGGATTTAAATTCCGCATACGTTTTAAACGAGCCGTTGCACAGAATTTACAGTCCAAACTACATCCTACTTGACTAGATACACAGGCAGTGGTACGGGTTTCCGTGGGAATCAAAACGGATTCCACCACTAAGCCATCATGCAAACGAACGGCATTTTTAATGGTACCGTCGGAACTACGCTGCATCTGATCCACCCGAATATGATTGATAACAAAGTTATCTTCCAGCATTTGTCGGGTTTCCTTGGAAATATTGGTCATGGCATCAAAATCATGGGCCGACTTTTGCCACAACCATTCGTACACTTGGTTTCCACGAAATGCCTTGTCTCCCTGCTCCACAAAAAAGTTTCGGAGCTGCTCTTTGGTCAATGCACGTATGTCCTTCTTTTTGTTTTCCACTATCTAAAGATAAAGAAGAAAAAAATCCCGTTGACCTTAAAGTGAACGGGATTTTTCTTCTATGATTTTCTGTTTTTATAGAATCAACATCGCATCTCCATACGAGTAGAAACGATATCCTTCCAAAATAGCCTGCTTGTACGCTTTCTTGATAAGGTCGTGACCGGCAAATGCGGAAACCATCATCATTAAAGTGGATTTTGGCAAGTGGAAGTTGGTAATCATACAATTCGCAATACTGAAATCGTAAGGTGGAAATATGAACTTGTTGGTCCATCCTTCAAACGTATTCAATGTATGTTCCGAAGAAACAGCACTTTCCAAGCCACGCATAACGGTTGTACCTACGGCACACACTCTTCTCTTGTTGGCTTTGGCGTTGTTTACAACTTCTGTTGCTTTTTCATCGATCACCAATTCTTCGCTGTCCATTTTGTGTTTGGACAAGTCTTCTACCTCTACTGGATTAAATGTTCCCAACCCTACGTGCAAGGTTACCTCGGCAAATTGAATGCCTTTGATCTCCAAACGCTTTAATAAGTGCTTGGAAAAGTGAAGCCCTGCGGTTGGTGCCGCTACAGCTCCCTCGTGCTTGGCGTAAATGGTCTGGTAACGCTCCTCATCTTCTGGCGTCACCTCTCTTTTAATGTATTTGGGCAACGGAGTTTCTCCAAGCTCCCTAAGTTTTCTTCTAAAATCGGTGTAGGAACCATCGTAAAGAAAACGCAATGTCCTTCCTCTAGATGTTGTATTGTCTATTACCTCTGCCACCAAAGTTTCATCATCGCCAAAATAAAGCTTGTTCCCGATTCTGATTTTTCTTGCAGGATCTACCAAAACATCCCAAAGTCGTTGCTCTTGGTTAAGTTCCCTAAGCAAGAACACTTCTATTCTAGCTCCTGTTTTTTCTTTGTTTCCAAAAAGTCTCGCAGGAAACACCTTTGTATTGTTCAAGACCATTACATCGTCTTCATCAAAATAATCTACGATGTCTTTGAACATTTTATGCTCAATTTTTCCTGTATCCCTATGAACCACCATTAGTTTGGACTCGTCACGATGTTCCGCAGGATATTCTGCCAATAATTCTTTTGGCAATTCAAAATTGAAGTTCGATAATTTCATGTGGGCTTTTTTTCGATTTTTTTTAAGAGGTGCAAATATACAACCTCGTTATAGGGGATGTCAAGTAATTTGATGATTAAATGTGATTTACAGTTCTTTGACGTCGAATCCAAGGGTTTTAAGGTCGTTCCAAAAATCGGGATAGGATTTGGAAACCACTTCGGCATCGTTGACCACAAAGTCAACTTTCAGTGCTAGTGGGCCAAAGGCCATCGCCATTCGATGATCGTTGTAGGTATCCACGAAAACTCCTTCTGCAAGCTGATTTTGTGCTTGTAAGGTCAGGCTTTCGGAATCAATATCCACCTTGGCGCCAAACTTGCCCAACTCTTTTTGCAGAGCAGCCAACCGGTCGGTTTCCTTAATAGGCAAGGTATGTAATCCCGTTAAATGGCAACCAATACCCAATCCCAAACAGCTAACGGCAATCGTCTGAGCAATATCCGGGGCGTTGGAAAGATCGTAAGTTAAATGATCTGCAATTTCTTTTGATGTTTTCTTGAGTACAATGGTATTGTCTTCAAATATGGTCTCCACACCAAAATCCTTATAGATTTTTGCCAAAACGCTATCGCCCTGTAAAGAGTTTTGTTTGTACGACGACAGTGTTATTGCCGAACCTACATCGCACATGGCCACAATACTGTAAAAATAGCTGGCCGAACTCCAATCGGATTCTACCACCAAAGTAGTATCAACCACCTCTGTTTTTGGGGCGACTTTTATGGTGTTCGCCACAAAGGAAGTTTGGACGCCTATCTGTTCCAACAGGGCCAATGTCATTTTTATATAAGGAACAGATGTAATCTTGCCGATCAACTCCAACTCCAAGCCATTCTCCAAGCTAGGTGCAATTAAAAGTAAGGCAGAAATATATTGACTACTAATATTTGCAGGCAGGGATACACGGCTTTTTTCGAGCTTTTTACCAGAAATCTTCAGCGGTGGATAACCCGTTTCCTTTTCGTATTGAATATCCGCTCCAAGCACTTGCAATGCTTCCACCAATACTTGAATCGGTCGTTCTTGCATACGATGCGAACCCGTGAGCACGACTTGTTTGCCTTCTTGTGATGCAAAATAAGCGGTTAAAAACCGCATGGCCGTACCTGCATGGTGAATATCCACCACTCCGTTGGATTTTGCTAAACCCTTTTGCATAACTTCCCCATCATCCGAGTTGGAAAGGTTCTCTATTTTAATATTCTGAAAAAGCGCCTGCAACAATAACGAACGGTTCGTTTCGCTTTTGGAACCAGTGATTGCTATGTCTTTTTCAATTTTTGTATTGTTGGGAGAAGAAAGTTGGAGTTTCAATTCGTTAGGGTTTGTATGAATTGTCAAAACTAGAAAAAACAGCCCTAAAGTCCCTTTATAACCGGAACTTTATTTAAGCTTTTTGTTATTTTGATGACGGTCGTGATCTCTTTTGGTCTTTAGATCCAATTTTTTATCGAATGCCTCTTGTAAATCTATTCCGGTTTGGTTGGCCAAGCAGAGTACCACAAAAACAACATCGGCAAGCTCTTCGCCAAGGTCTTTGGCCTTGTCCGATTCTTTTTCGCTCTGCTCACCATATCTTCTGGCAATAATACGAGCCACTTCGCCAACCTCTTCGGTAAGCTGGGCCATGTTGGTTAGTTCGTTAAAGTAACGGACCCCGTGATTTTTAATCCACTCATCAACGGCCTTTTGTGCGTTTTCTATGTTCACTTTTACAAATTTGAAGTTTGATCGCAAAGGTAAGCACTAACGCTTTATTCCTTTTCGAGAACTATATAACTTTGGTTTTGGCTAGCCACTGCTTTACTAAAAAGCTTCTTTAAATAATCGTACCCCACATTGGAATACTGTGTAGATCTTAACTGTAATGAAAAAACCACCATTATCTTGCCGTTCATTTGGGTTGTATTGTATTGTAGTACGCCACTTCCATCAGGTAGAATCAAGTTTACGGGTTCGGGTAATTCTTTAATTTTATAACCCACCGGAACCTCGATATTGGCCATATAATTGAACTTCCTTTGATAACCAAAATCAACCGGATAGCTCCTAGTTTCAGCCTTGAAAGGATTGTCTTTAAAATATCGAATTATAAATGGGTTGAAGTATATTGTCCTAGAAGGCTCCAACCCCTCCAATTCGAAAGAAAAATGCTCTACCCAGTTTTTTTCATTCGATTGTTGTTCGTTTACCTTATAATCTTTAATGTAAAAACCTTCTATGTACTCCTTTTCAATTTTATTCAAATATTCTTCTCGGGACAATTCTGCAACTCTATTTTGTTTAAAATAAGCATCATATCCCTTTGAGATTTCATCAAATGTACCTATTGCAGAGCTATTTTCCAGATCCAATACGAGATTTACCCTAACAATTCTGCCATTCAATTTTTCTGGCTCAATATCCATCCAGTAACTATCTCCATTTAAATCCATTACCCTTCCATAATAATTTAAACAACGATAAGGTAGCATTCCAAATGGCATTTCCTTTTCTGTTGCATCCAACAAATATGTCTTCCCATCAATTTCCGCTTTGGCAACCACATAATTAAAATCAGACATCACTGGGTGGGATTTTTTAGGCAATCCATGCATTCTGGTGGATACCAGCATTAAATCCGTGTCTATGCCTGATGAATTCAATAAATTAATCAAGGTGATGTTTATTTCAGCAACATTTCCCACACCTTCGTCAAATGCCTTTTTTACATTGTTATCCCTAAAAATCCCAAACTTACCGTTCCAATTATAGTGCGACTTTACAAAATTGTATAAGTTTGTGGCCTTGACAAGATCGTTTTCCTTTCCAGTAATGATTTCCAGAGGAAGGTTTCTTTCGAAATAATTTTTTTTTCGTAGTTGACCACCAATGTCACGATCCGCTCTAAACTCCTTATCTACATCTTTCCAAGTTTTAGTAAACCTTTCTTTTCTACCCTGAAAGCTTTCGTATTCGGAAAGCTCAAATTCCAATCTTGATTTGTAATTTGATGGAGCCAACATGTATCCCTCATCTTCTTTGAATGCCGGCACGTCCTCCATTACATACTTTAACACTTCGCAATCGGCTTGTGCGGATACACCTGGCAGACTAAAGCAATTCGACTGGATTACAGCATCATTTACATCCAATTCCAGTTTTCCCAACAGAGATCTGTTATACTTATAATTTCCAGGTATTTTTGCATTATACTCTGAATATATTTTAGGTATGTGCTCTTGAAACTCCCACCCTTTCATATTGTATAAAAATGGGGATTCCACTTCATAAGAGTATTCGAGCACAGATCCTTCTTGAACATTAGGAAAAGTGAATCTTTTCTCTGACCAACGTTCACTGACCTCAACGTTAAAGATATTATTGGTCATCACGTTGTACTTTATTCCATTAGCATGGTTAATTGCCTTAATTTTGCTGACCGTTTCGGTTCTTTTTTCGGAGTGATAATAGGGAATGGCTATCTCGGCCTCAGAAAAGCCTTCCTTGCCCAACACCTTTATTTTAGCATGGTATTCCGTAATCAGCCAAACATAGTTTCTTCTTACCTCGAAATAGTTTTTTCCCTTTTCGTATAGGTAAACCGCATGTGCCGTAGTATCTTTTTCATATCTCCTGAAATGAGACTCAAAACCTGTAAGCTCCCCAAATCCCTGTTCTTGTCCTATGGCTGGAATACTGTTCAACAAAACGAAGAATACGATTAGTTTTCTCATATTTTTTCTTAAGCCTTAGTAAGAATTACCTGTTCAAGTTCCTTCTTAATTATTTGATTATAAAATTCTTTTAATTCCGAATAATAACTTGAAGGAATCAACGGAGAATTAAGTTCTATATCCACTCTCAAATTCACCATATTGTTCACGGCTGAAGCAATGTATTTAAACCGGCCTAGATTATCCGGCAATTCAACTACAATAGACGCTGGAACAGATTCTACGACATATCCTTCTGGAATAGTTATGTTAATGATATATTGGTCTTTCCACGGAAAACCATAGTCTACAGGAAACTCTCTTTTTTCGGTTTTAAAAGGATTAGATTTAGTTGTTAGGTAAAACAAGGGGGACACGTACAGTTTCCCTGAAATTTCATCATAAGCAGCTTCTTTAAAAAAAGAGAATGACTGCACTACGGGTTTGGACAGGTCACCATGATTCTGTAAACTAAAATCTGAAATTTCGATATCACCATATTTCTTCTCTAAATCATCCAAATATGAATCTTCTGTACCTGTACTGAAATTATTTCTAAACAAAAATGCACTGTTAGCCGAGTACTTTTGTTGATACTTTCCCTCAATAGAACCATCATTATTGAGGCTAACACTCATCATTATGGCATCTATGGAT
>JAAEZN010000090.1 GCA_018222835.1 Algicola sp.
AACCGGGAGCTTCCGAATACGATTCTTTTGTTTTTCCCGAAGGGGTTACTCTTTTGGGAGGTTTTACCGGAAATGAAACTTCCTCCGATCAACGCGATTGGAATGCGGCGCCGACCACCTTAAGTGGGGATATCAATGGGAATGCAGTGGCAGATACCGGGGACAGCCATACCATTATGAGCGTGTTACAGCCCAATGTGATTATAGATGGATTCATTGTCGAGTATTCCTATGCGGACAATCCTTCGGACAATAGTGAAGTGGGCATTGGCCGAACAGGTGGGGGCCTTTATATAAATCAAAATGCCAGCTTTTTACTGAAAAATAGCATACTACATGATAATATAGCCTTCAGTGATGGTAGTAATGGTGTGGGAGGTGCTTTGATCAGTTTTACCGGGGACACCAAATTGATAAATTGCTTGCTCTATAATAATAATGCAACTACTGCTGGAGGTGCTGTATCCTGTGAATCAGGTGAAGTTGAAATTATGAATTCAACGCTGGCCAATAATACGGCGAACATGGGGGGAGGTATCCATTTAAGCGGTGGGGGCTTGTTGGTTGTGAACTCCATACTTTCCAATAATACCGGCACCAATGGCCATATCAACATGGTTGGTGGTTTTGGACGGATGTATAATTCATTGATCTATAATGGAGATGTTTCGGGCGGTGTGACACAGGCCCGTAATTTGACTTCAATCCCTGAATTTGAAGATGCAGCCCAATATGATTTTAGATTAAAAGCTAGTAGCCCTGGTATAAATACGGGGAGCAATAATTTTGTGGTATCGTTAGGGGCACCGGAATCTGCAGTCGATTTGGCCGGAAATGAGCGTATTTATGATTATGCCAATGGCGGTACAGTGGATATGGGCGCCTATGAGTTACAAGACATGGCTCCCGTGGCCATTTGTCAGGATATAGTTGTTGCCCTTGATGCAACTGGTAACGTAAGTATCAATCCAGAGGAAATCAACAATGGCTCTTATGATCAAGACAGTGAGATCGCACTTACCCTAGATCGTACTGAATTTGATTGTTCTAACTTAGGAACCAATCAAGTGGTATTGACCGTAACATCAGATAATGGAGTCAGTGCCCAATGTACGGCAAATGTGACGGTGGTAGATACCATGGCTCCAATGCCCAACTCGGCAAGCCTTCCGGACATCGTTGCTGAATGTGAGGTCAGCGAACTGTCACCACCTCCTGTAACGGATAATTGCAGCGCTACGATTATTATTTCCCATGATGCTATATTGCCTTTGACCCAACAGGGAACCAAGGTAGTGACTTGGACCTATGAAGATGAGAATGGTAATATAAGTACGCAAACTCAAAATGTGATTATAGAGGATGCCATGGCACCTGAACTAATCTCGGAAATTGATGAGGATCTTACGGTATATTGTAATCAGGTTCCTGAAATACCTGATTTGGTTTTTAAGGATAACTGTGATTCGGAGGTTCAAATTGATTATGGTCAAAATGAAACTATTTCAGGAGATGGATATCTTATTGAGCGTTACTGGATAGCTTCCGATTCCAAGGGCAATGAAACGCGCATTGAACAAAATATCACCGTACTGCCAACACAGATAAGTGTTGATGAAAACATTTCGGTATGCACTACGGAAACCACATTGGACCTTAACGAAAAAATCGAAGGTGAAGCAGATAATGGAACCTGGGAATCCCAAAGTAATGAGGTCGGTTTAAACGGCTCGGTGATCGATCCATCGGTCATGGGTATAGGAACTTACATTTTTACGTACACGGAGCAAGCCGGAATATGTACCAATCAGGTTGTTGTAGAAATAAACATAGAAAATGATTGCAACAAAAATGAAGAGTCTCAAATAGAGGTCTCCAAGGTACTTACCCCTAATGAGGATGGGCATAACGATTATTTTATTGTAAAAGGCTCCGGTACGCATGGGAATAGCATCTCACTAATGGTCTTTGATCGTTGGGGCCAGCAGGTTTATATGTCGGATGATTATCAAAACGATTGGAATGCCACACGGAGTAATGGTCAAGGAAAACTGTCTTCGGGAACCTATTTCTATGTGATACAGGTTTTGGAATCCGGTCGTAACCCCATTAAGGGCAGTATTTACATTGGTACAAAATAAAGGATTTAAATGAAGAAGTTTACAATATTAATTGTTGTGCTGGCCGCATGTCATCAACTTACCCTAGCTCAGCAGGTTCCACAATTCACACAATACTTATATAACCCCGTAAGCATCAACCCTGCATTTGCTGGAAGTACAAAGAGCTTTTCGGCCATTTTAATGCACCGATCCCAATGGAGCAGTTTTGAAGGGGCACCATCAACACAAATGTTTTCGGCACATACCCCTTTGCGCAATCAAAAAGTAGGGTTGGGGCTTTCCCTTGTAAGTGATGGTTTGGGAGAAGAAAAATTTGATTATCTCTATGGGGATTTCTCTTACACACTGCAAGTTGGTAGAACCACTCGTCTTGCATTTGGTATAAAAGCTGGATTTACCCATTATTCCATAAATCCGGAGCTATTGAATAGCTCCGATGTGCAAACTGACCCCTATTTTAATTCGTATTCGGACAGTTGGTCTCCAAATGTGGGTATTGGTAGTTTTTTATACGGAGAGCAATGGTATATGGCCTTGTCTATGCCACAAATGTTCAATATTGATCATATAGGTAATGCAGATACATCTTATAGGGTCGCCGATAGTCCCAATCTATATTTTACGGCCGGATATAATTTTCCCCTTAACCAATCCATTGTTTTAAAACCGACAACTATGTTTATAGTGGCCGATGGTTCATCTGTTTCCATAGACATTGGGACCAATGTTAAGTTTTATGACCGGTTTATGTTAGGGGCCAACTATCGTTTTAATAGTTATGATGCCGTTGGTGGTTTGGGAAGTTTTATGATAGGCAAAAAGCTAATGCTGGGGTATGCTTACGAAATCCCTATATCGGGAATACGTCCATATACTGGCAGTACACATGAGTTTTTTTTAAGGTATGATTTCATTTCAAATGTTAATTAAAACCATGGGAGCCTCCAATGGATTCGAACTTTAAGGTATTCTTTATGGTAGGTGTACTTACTATATCGAATTAATAATAATGGACAAAGCAAGATATTTGTTTAGCTGTCCATAAAAGTTGTGGTATTAATGATATTTTTATAGCTGTGTATAAATACCCCATATCCATACTGATATTGTTTTTTGGTTTGGTTTCAGGAATATGTCGTTCCCAAAACTTGAAAGACCATGATAAGGTAATGGACACTTTGGCTTTAATTCCAACATTTGAAGAAAAAGCGACCTATTTACACGGACTATTAAAAAAAGGACAGTTGAATGGCGATCGGGTAACCAATAATTTTCTTCGGTATCGAGATTCCTTAGTGGCCCAAAAACAATGGGAAGAAGCCTTACTTTTTACGAATACCTTGGGTACGTATTACATCTACGAATCCATCAACCATAAAAAAGCGTATGGGATATTAGAGGACTACCGACCCTATCTCAAATACAATATTAATGACAAACAGATAGCCTTCTTTTACATTACCTATGCCGAAGCAGCGACCTTTATGCAGTATTACAAGCAATCCTTGGAAATATTGGACGAGGGAATTGTGTTTATGGAAAAGCAAAAGGATTCTTCGCTATATGAATTTGGTTATGCCTATTTAAAAGCAGGAGAGAATAGCGATAAGGTCAACCAAATCTCTAAAAGTGTTGCTTATTTTGAAAAATCCAAGAAGATATTCTCCCATCAAAAGGATACATTGATGTATTTATGGGCACAGAACGGTTTGGCACAGCTTTATGGTAAAAACGGGCTGTATGATAGAGCTGAGGAGGCCCGTCAGGAAGTATTTGAAAGAGGAACGGCCATAAAAGAGTATCAAGTGGTTACCATGGCACGTTTGGCCGCCTGCAATGAGGCCGATCGCCAAAATAATCCTGCCGAAGAACTTCACCAAATCCGAATGGCACTTAAAGAGAGAGGGCATAAATCAGACGTACAAGGAATTGTTGATATTTTGACCCTTTCCTATGCAGTATCCGCTTATGCCAAGAACGGGATACGGGATACATCGAACTTATATAAACGGGAACTGGTTTCCAAGATAGGGCCCCATATCAACAACCCTTTTTTAGGTACGTATTATCAGTTGGCCTTGAGTTATAATGCCTTGGTCAATAATCAGTTGATTCAAGCCGAGAGGTATGCCCAAAAAGTCCTTGAAGGAGTAACAGGTTCCTTTGAAGCCGAAAATATTATGCGTTCAGAGCTTTTACTGGTACATATTTATGAGCAGATGAACAGTTTGGAGCGATCACTCCAACATTTTAAAAACTATGTTAGGATAAAGGATTCGGTAAATAATGAGACCTCTAGAAGAAGATTTGCCTTTATTCAAGCAGAGCTTGAAACGGAAAAAAAAGATATGGAGATCGCAAAACAAAGACAGGATATTAAAATACTGGATGCCCAGAACAAGGAGAAAACCTATTGGCTGATTTTTGGTGGGGTTTTGCTTGTTGGGGGGTCTGGTTTTTTATGGTTGTACAGGAACCGACGGTTTGCCGAGAAGGAGCAAGAACTTACCGAAAAATACTCTCAGGACTTGTTACGGCAGCAAGAAAAGGAGAGGGAGTATATTGCCCGCGAATTGCACGATGGCGTAGGGCAACAGCTTACCATGCTGTCCAAAAAGGCCAGGGATGCCGATCAAAAAGAGTTGCTACAACTTTCCCAAGATACTCTAGAGGAAGTAAGACTAGTGGGAAAGGGCCTTCTTCCCCCTGCATTGGTCAGTCTAGGAATTACGGGGGCCATACAGCAGCTGATTTATACTTTTGATGAAGAATACAGTATTATTTTTACCCTAGAAATGGATTCCATCGAAGGCTGTTTTACCAAGGAACAAAATGTGAATCTCTATCGGTTTATACAGGAAGCAATGACCAACATGGTTAGACATTCAAAGGCCACGGAAGTTTTGGTAGAGATATTAAAGGAGACCCATTGTGTGAATTTGTTGATCGAGGACAATGGAATTGGTTTTGACTATGAAGAAAGACAAAGAGGGCATGGACTGGGCCTTAAAACAATGGAAAAAAGAATCCGTATGATGGGTGGGAACATTCAAATCCGGACTGCTAACAAAAGAGGAACATCCATTAACGCTAATATCCCTATCATTAATGCATAATAGCCATACTTTATTGATCGCCGATGATCACCCCCTGTTATTAAAAGGTCTGGTGGACGAACTTGAATCCAAAGGGTATAATGTGGTCGCACAGGCAACCAATGGCTTGGAGGCCTTGGAAACGTTGGTGGCCCAGCAACCCGATATCGCTATTTTAGATATTCAGATGCCCATGCTTTCCGGAATAGAAGTTATTGCAAAGGCGAGGAAAGTAGGGAATAAGACTCGTTTTATCCTACTCACCTCGCACAAGGAGGAAGGCCTTATATATAGAGCCAAACAATTGGGAATTAGTGGTTATTTGATGAAAGAGGAACCTTTTTCAGAGATCCAAAAATGTATCCAAATGGTCAGTGCGGGAAAAACGTATTTTAGTAAGACCTTTAAACAAGTGGTTGAAACCACGATCAACCCGCAACTTCAAAAACTAAAACTATTGTCCTCCTCGGAGCGTACCATTCTTCGAATGATGGCCCAGTCTAAAACGTCTAAGGAAATAGCAGGCGAACTGTTGATTTCTTTACGGACCGTTCAGAAGCATAGAAGCAATATGATTCAAAAACTGGAATTGGGAGGCGATGGAGATCAGTGGACTTCATGGATTTCGAAGTATCAAGATTTGATATTGTCCCTATAGCCAAGTTTCATCCAGTACAAATACGTACCCCTGCGTAAAAATTGTAGTTGGGTACGTATTTTTATTGAGCTAAGGGCTATTTAACTTGTTGTTCGGAAAAATCAAAGGTTAAATCACATGCCCCCACAACAATTCCAGACCGTATGTACTGTATCTTGTTCGCTTCCCCAAAGTATGTGGGAATCAGGCCCATTCATGGATGGTTTTTATGGACACACTACATTGTCGAATAATACCGAGCATTTGGTTTCATCCCAAAAAAAAGAAGCCTTTGAATATATCCTGACAAAAAATCCAAGATGGGAATCATGCATCAATAAATACCTAATAGCGTACTTAAACATAAATTATTTAAAAACTTTTAACCCTATTTCAACTTATGGTCGTCTTACTAATGTTATGAATACAGACCAACATAATATTATGCTGAGATTATCGGGCATCGTAAATGTTTGTTTATTAATTGAGTTGTTTTAGTTAGTTTGGAATAGGGCAGTCTTTGATTGCCCTTTTTTTGTGCCGTAAACAGTTCTGTACACTCATGTATTGAGATTATTGATAAAGGGTTTAGAATCCAATGGAGCCGTAATTCTTGCTGATTTAACCGGAACAAACAAAAAAACCAGGGCCATAGCTTGAAAAAATTTCAATCTAAGGTCAAAATAACCTCTTAAAACTGAAAGCCAATAAAACATATCGTCTAACATCCAAAGAGTATAAAGTTCTTTTTGATACCCACCATGTCGCGCTTTGCTTGTTTTGCAATCGCTATTTGAGCGACCTCGAAATGGCAAAGGATGTAGTACAGGAAATCTTCATTAAAGTCTGGAACCAAAAAACGGCTTTTAAAAGTCAGGATACGGTTAAATCCTATTTGTACACAGCGGTAAAAAATAGATCATTGGATGTGTTGAAGAGCAAGCGGTACAAATCAAAATGTGATTTATCTGAAGAGGCAATACAGAGCATGGAGACCGATTCCTTTTTTTCAAGTGAGCTTGTTTTGCAAGAAACCGCACGTTTGGTGGACGATGCAGTCAATACTCTACCCTTACGGTGCAAAAAAATCATAAAGCTTAGTTTACTGGGCTATAAAAATGGGGAGATAGCCAACGAACTGGAGATAACCTTGAACACTGTAAAAGCACAGAAAAAAATAGCCTACCGTAAGCTCCGTTTTCAACTTCGGGAGCACATCGCCGTCTTGGCACATATTTTTTTGCCATAAAAAAGAAAAACATTTAACCCTATATCCAAGTTCCATCGTCTTTAATAAAAGAAGGCAACAATTATTATATGTTAAGAGATTTCGGCAAATTAATGGAATTGGCCAAAAAACTGGCCAGGACAATCCTACTACGGGAAAGGATTGATGAGGTGGATACCTCGGAGGAGCTGAATGAAGACGAGCGGGATTACATATTGCAAAAATTGGCAGAACCCAGTCACTGGTTGGAAAGGAGTCGTTTAAAAAAGGATGTTGATGAAACACATACAAGGGATTGGGAAAAGTTGAAAGCGACCACGGTAGGCGACTCAAAGCTCAGGTACTTAAAAGTTGTGGTCAAGATTGCGGCAGTTTTTATCGGAGTTGCCGGTTGTACTTATTTTTTTCTCTTCGGAAACTTTGCAAAAGACGAGAACGAACCATTGATAAAACAAGAGTCAATTACCCTAGAGCTTGAAAATGGTAGTATTGAAAAACTTACAAAATCGGATAATAGGCAGTTTAGGAACAGTCAGGGTGAAATTGTGGGGCTACAAAAGGCCGATCAACTCGACTATACGCAAGAGAATAAACAGTCCGGCAGTTTGAATGATACCGGTAAACCGTTGGAATACCATAAGTTGACCGTTCCCTATGGTAAAACATTTCAGCTTGTTCTGTCCGATGGGACCAAAGTTCATTTAAATGCTGGAACCTCCTTAAAGTACCCCGTGCGATTTGTCGAGGGGCAAAGCAGAAAGGTTTTTATGGAAGGTGAGGCCTTTTTTGATGTCCAAAAAAGCAAGGAACAGCCTTTTATAGTTAACGCTAATAATTTGGGTGTCCAAGTGTTGGGAACTCAGTTTGTTGTTTCTTCCTATCCTGAAGATGCATATATAAATACGATTTTACTCGAAGGCTCGGTTGGGCTATACAAAAGTTCGCAGAAGAGAAACCAAGAAGAATATACCATGCTGGAGCCCGGATACATGGGAGCGTGGAGCAAAACGGAAGAGAGTATATCCGTCAAGGAAGTCGATACGAACATCTATACCGCATGGACAAAAGGAAGGATGATATTCAGTAGAATGAAATTCAATGACATCATCAAAAAATTGGCGAGGTGGTACAATGTATCGATTGCAAACAGCAATACTCAACTTGGAGAAGAGACCTTCACGGCGACATTTGATGTCAAAATTGAATCAATGGAAGATATATTGGAGTCTTTTAAAAGAAATTATGGCTTTGAGTACGAAGTAGAAAACAATCAAATCAAGATTTACTAACACAAAAGAAACCTAAGCGCCTATGAAGTGAATACTGGAATGTAAATAACCATCACTCTAAAGAAAAAAATCGGAAAATGCGGACACATTCCCCGATTGGATAAAAGAGTGATTTAAACCAAATGTTAAATCATCTTAATACAGAACAAAGATATGAAAATCCTTTCGATGTTAAGGGGTATGCCCCCCTTATACTTGAAGTTAGACCTTAAAATGAAACTGACAGTCTATCTTTTTATCATTTCCCTTTTTCAGGTTCAGGCAAGTTCGTATGCCCAGAACACAAAAATCACTTTGCATTTAGAGAATGTAAGTGTTGAGAAAGTGTTGCGGGAAATAGAGTCCAATACGCAGTTCAAGTTTTTGTACAACGTTAACGAAATTGAATACGCCAAGAAGGTCTCCATCAATGTAAAGAATAAACGTATTTCCAAAATATTGGAAGAATTGTTTTCTAAAACTCCCATAATCTATGAAGTTTTTAAGAAACAAATTATACTTAAACGCTCCTTGTCCAATGGGGATGGAATCAAGCCCAAAAGGAATAAGGAAACCAATAATTACCAACAAACGGTTTCAGGGTCTGTCAAAGATATTGATGGGGCCCCACTGCCAGGGGTCAATGTTTTAGTGGATGGAACGACCAATGGGACACAGACCGATTTTGATGGTAATTATTCAATAGAAGCCGAAGAAGGTGCCGTCCTTGTGTTTTCCTATATGGGAATGATCACACAGCGTGTTGAAGTTACTACAAGTGTAATCAATGTGGCCCTGAAGGAAAATACAAGTGAACTGGATGAGGTGGTTGTTGTAGGTTACGGGGTACAGAAAAAGGAAAACTTAACGGGAGCCGTTGGGGAGACCTCTAGCGTAGTTCTTGAAAACAGAGCTGTCCAAAATGCTGGTCAAGCTTTACAAGGTACCGTTGCCAACCTAAATGTAACGACCAACCCTGGTTCACCGGGAAGAATTGGTCAAGGCTCTGCCTTTCAAATCCGTGGACTTGGTGATATAAATGGCGGAGCGGCACCACTGGTCCTTATAGATGGTGTGCAGGGCGATTTAAACCTTTTAAATCCAATTGATATAGAGAGCATATCAGTGTTAAAGGATGCGGCATCGGCTGCAATTTATGGGGCCCGTGCAACTTTTGGGGTTATTTTGGTGACCACAAAAAAGGGTTCCAGAAAACAAACCACAGTGAGCATCAACAGCTCGGTGTCTAACAACGCACAAACTGTTTTTCCAAAAACAGTGAATTCCCTACTTTATGCAGAAACGGTGAATGCAGCTGCGGCCAACTCAGGAATGAACCCGATTTTTGGCCCGGACCAGATGAGTAGAATACGACAATACCTATCCGACCCAGGGAGTATTCCGACCACGGTTCCCGAGCCTGGGGACCCTTCGCGTTGGAGTTATGGACTGGGTAACGCAAATGTGGATTATTTTGATGCGTACTACAGTGATTCCATGGTAAGCCAAAAACACGATTTTGCGGTAAGTGGAGGTGGAGACAATACGGATTATCGCATCTCTTTGGGGTATCTGGACCAAGATGGGATTTATGAGATAGGGCAGGATAACTACAAACGGTACAATCTTTTGGCGAATATCAATACGGATTTGAACGAGAAACTCAAGTTTAGCTTTCAAACCCTGTACAATAGAGGTTTTACCAATGAACCTTATGATTATTCGGCACAGACAGGTGACCTTTTTCATATTACCTATACAAGACAGCCGCACTGGCCATTGTATGATCCCAATGGATACCCTTTGTGGACCTCTGAAATCCAATATTTTGAAGGGTCAAGACGTAAGATCAGGGAGGATGAATTAAAATTGATGGGAACCGTGGTGTTTGAGCCCATAAAAGATTGGAAAACCACTGCACGGTATTCGTACTCCAAATTAATGACAGAAGTCAACGCCCATCAGGCTGTTTTACAAGCGCATGATACGGATGGAAACCCATATGATATTCAGTCTATCAGCTCCGTTAGCAAGACAAATGCATCAAGGGATTATGAAAGTTTGGAGTTGTTCTCTTCTTATGATAAAACTATCGGTGGACATTATTTTAATGTACTGCTCGGAGGTCAGAGAGAAGATTATACCCGTAACGCCATATCGGGTTATGTTCCCAATTTGGTTACTGATGCCATACCATCCTTAAATACCGGTACCGGTATTAGGCAAACTTCCGATTCGATTGATGAGTGGGTGAATATTGGTTTTTTTGGACGGGTAAACTATAATTATAAAGGAAAGTATCTGTTTGAGGCAAATGCCAGATATGATGGAACGTCAAAATTCCCTGTAGGAAACCAATGGGGATTTTTCCCATCGGTATCTGCGGGTTGGAACATTGCCAAGGAAAACTTTTTTAACATCAAAGAGATAAATTCCCTCAAACTAAGAGCCTCCTATGGAGAATTAGGGAATCAACAGATTTCAAATTACCTCTTTTATGCGCAAGTTCCCATACGTACCAATCTGGGATATATTATTGATGGGGAGCGACCCAATTATATTACGGCGCCGGGGTTGGTCAGTAATAATTTGACCTGGGCTACCGCAAACACCTTGGATTTTGGTTTGGATGTAACGATGTTGAAGAGTCGTTTGAATCTTAGTTTTGATTGGTTCGAAAGAAAGACTTTGGATATGGTTGGTCCGGCAGAAGCTTTGCCCTCTATTTTAGGAGTGGGTGTCCCGGTAACCAATAATGCCGATATGGTCACCAAAGGATTTGAGTTGACCGTGGGCTGGAACGATGTCATCAACGAGGACTTTAATTACACGCTGCAATTCAATTTATCGGATAACTTTTCCAAGGTTACCAAATACAATAGCACCACAAACAATATATGGGGTTTTTACCCAGGCAAGGAAATTGGTGAAATCTGGGGATATACCACCGCGGGAATTATCCAAAACGATGAGCAATTGAACAATATGGCCGACCAGACGACGTACATCTATGGCGGAAACTGGAATCTTGGGGATATTGAATATACCGATCTGAACGGAGATGGTGTAATTTCCCAAGGAGAGAATACCATCGAAGATCCGGGAGATTTAAGAAGGATAGGAAACACAACACCGCGTTATGCCTTTGGGTTCACTACCAGATTCGAATGGAAAGGATTCGATTTTAATATGTTTTGGCAGGGGATTGCCAAAAGAGAGGTTTCGCTGGGAGACATTCCGTTTTATGGGCTTACAGGAAGTTGGACACAGCAAGTGTTCGAAACAACACTGGACTATTGGACACCCGAAAATACGGATGCCTATTTTGCAAGGCCGTATGCAACTGGCGAAATCAGGAAAAACCAACAACAGCAAACACGATTTTTGCAAGATGCTTCCTATATGCGGTTGAAAAACCTTCAATTGGGCTACTCCCTACCGAGTTCTGTTTTGGATCCTATCGGTTTTAGCAGGCTTAGAGTTTATGTGAGTGGAGAAAACCTACTGACCTTTTCGCCCATTGATGAGAACTTTGACCCGGAAAGACTTCATGGATGGTATGGTCCAGGTAAATCATACCCATTGTTTAGAACAATCACCATGGGTGTAAATATTGAATTTTAAAATTGGACAAGATCATGAAAAAATATACACTAGTCACAATGATGGCCGTACTATTTGTTGCGATGCTATCATGCGAAGATGAATTGACCACTATTCCAAAAGACACTATTACCGATCAGGGTATTACATTTTCGGCCAATGAAATGGAAATGTATGCCAATCAGTTTTACACATCATTGCCGGGAACCATGGCCGCATGGGCTTGGGAGTCCGATGCTGCTTCTGATAATAACGTTCCAATTTCATTTACGTCATATCCATTGGCATTTGGAACCCAGACTATACCAGCTTCTGGTGGAGGTTGGGGATGGGGCAACATTCGTAATGTCAACTTTTTCTTGGATAATTTTTCTGTCTCCGAAGCACCACAATCCGCTCAAGACAAGTACCAAGGGGAAATACTTTTTTTTAAGGCCTTCTTTTATTTTAATCTAATGAAAAGGTTTGGGGATTTACCTTGGTTGTCAACTACGTTGGATGTGGATTCCCCGGAACTGTTCGAAGGACGTTTGTCCAGATCGGTGGTTGCCGATTCCATACTTTCCGTACTGGACCGTTCCATTGAAAAACTCCCTACAAAGTCGCAAACCCAGGAAGGACGTATCCATAAGGATGTTGCGCTTCTTTTTAAGGCCAGGGTGGCACTTTATGAAGGTACTTGGGAGAAGTACCATGCAGGAACTCCCTTTGAAGGTGATGGTAGGGATGTGAACAGGTTTTTTGTCCAAGCTAGGGATGCCGCAGAGGAAGTTATGGAAGGCGGATATACACTTTACAATGATTTTTCGCATCCAGAAATCCCGAATGGTTTCAGTTATTGGAGACTGTTTTCAACACCTAGCTCCGAAATTTCGGGCATATCCGAAGTGTTGTTGGCAAGAGAGTACAGTGCCGATTTGGATTTGATCTATTGGGGTCAGCAAATTAGAACCTCAGGAGGTCCAAATGGACAGGGGATTTCAAAATCTTTAGTGGATGCTTACCTGTGCGATGATGGGTTGCCCATTGGAATTAGTCCACAGTACATGGGAGATGAAACATTGGAAGAGGTGACCACCAATAGAGACCCCCGTATGAAAATGACCATTTCCACTCCGGGAATGCCCATCAAGATATCCAATGGTGTGGTGGACACGTACGAATTACCTTTTTTAACGTTGAACCCATGGCCCAATACCACAGGATATCAAATTTATAAGTGGCTAAGTCCATTTATAGCAACAGAGGACGCTTCGGGTAACAATACATCCAATGCCGTTCCTTTGTTTAGATATGCAGAGGCATTGTTGATAGCTGCCGAAGCTCACGAAGAATTGGGCACTTGCACCCAACAAGTATTGGACAGGACCATCAACTTGCTTCGGGATAGGGCGGGGATTCCACACCTTAATGAGAGTGTTGGATTTTCCGATCCCAATTGGAATTTTCCTGGGCTAACTCCCCTGATGAACGAAATTAGAAGGGAACGAAGAGTGGA
>JAAEZN010000165.1 GCA_018222835.1 Algicola sp.
ACGCTATATCTTCCCTATAGTCTGTGAATTGTCTCTCATAAAGATCTATGTTCCAGTGATTGGATTCAAGATTTTGCCTTACTTCATCGAGTGAGCCAACATGGACCTTACCGTAAATCACTTTTTTAGAATGTGGCGATAAGGAAATAGGATTCATAAACACATTGGTAAAATGTCCTTCGCCCTCTCCATATAATTTGGTGGAAACATGGCTATTGGTGGCTCTTTTGTAAAATATATCCAAATCTTTGGCAAATATTTCTCTCAATACAAAATCATCATAGTTCCAATTTATCCCGTAATATTTGTTCGTATCGTCATATTTTAAGATTATGGAATTTAATAAACCTGTATTTATGATTTTGGGCACAGGATTCCATTTTCTAGCATGGAATTGAACCACATCCTGTTCATTTTCGTTTACTATTATAAACCCATCGAGTTGTATTGCTACATTTCCATTAGAAGTAAGTTTTAAATAATTCTTTGAAAAAGCATTGGTTTCAAGAGGTACTTTCAATAACTGAAAGTCACCGGTGCCCTTTATGACCATGGTCTCATCCTTGATGCCTTCAAGCTTAAAGTTCGAGGTTTTGCCCTTTTCTATTCGACAGCGAATTAACAAGAGTTGTTTTGCTATAGGCCTTTCAAAGCTAATATCATACATTACCCAATCCCCAGAAATTGCCCCGAAGTTCTGACCGATACCTCTGCCCAACACAAAACCATGATCTCTGATTTCTCCTCTGAATTGCCCATCTACCAGAAGGTTATCGGTTGGTTTTGGCTTTGAGAATTTAAGATCAATGTAGTCCAAGGCATCAACCCAACTAGTATTTTTTGGAGTAACAACTTCTGTAATTTCAATCGGGCTATCCGATTTATATGGCCCAATAGACGGAAAATGTAACGATGCCATAAAGTTCATGACCAAACTTTGGGGCAAATTTGTATTGTTAACCATTTCCATGCGAATCAAACGCGATTCTTCATCATTTAATTTAAAATAAGAAATATCGGAATACACTTTATCTTTCCATTCCAATTGGTGGCGATAAGTAAAGAATTCCAAATTCGGGCTAGCCTGCCAAGGATGAAACCCAGATGCGAAAAAGACGTTGGGCACCTCAACTTTTTTTCTATAGAACCCGGGAAATACGCTCAAATCGAACCTAACCCCCTTATGAAGATCTGGAATATGGGAGACACCAATATATTTTTTAGTGTAGGGCCCCCAGTCGGATAAACTTAAATTGTGCTTATAAGGATGGGACTTGTTCTTTAAGTTTGTTATTTTCTGGGCATCAACTTCATTGTTAAGCCCAATAAAGAATCCAAATATTACTACTAGGAATTTATTCATTTCATTATACCATTAATAAGGGATTAAAACTTTTATGACAAAATAAAAATATAGTTGATATTTGCTTTTCACAATTTTGATTACTCCTAATTCATATATTGTGCCCCACGGCATTTATCCACCAATAAGCCATACCTTCTATTTCATTTATTGATTTTCTTTCAACATTACTGGTCCAGTTTCCATCGTTGTATTCAACCCTATAAAGAAAAAAACCAATGTCCAAAACAAGTGTGGTTTTGGACATTGGCCAAACTAACTAAAATAAAATATATTTCCCACCAACTAATTGATCTCGCCCTCAAATTAGCTTAATGTTAAATCTTAATAATTTTATAAGAGAGTTGGCATAAAATTATTTTGATAAACAAGAATAGTCGAGGTTGGTGT
>JAAEZN010000091.1:0-710 GCA_018222835.1 Algicola sp.
GCAAAGGTGAGACCCTAAAAACCCGGCAGCTCCGGTAATGAGTGTTTTTTTCATTCTTTATCGTTCTTCTTTTTAGGGGAATTCTCCTTTTTCCCCTTAATGGACTCTATTTTTCTTTTTAACCGAATCTTCTGTTTTAATGTGGTAAAGTTGTAGTTGTACCTGAAAAATATATAGCCTAAAAAAATCACTACACTTACCAGCATTATCACCATTCCTGTATTCTTTGCCTTACTTCCTAATATTATAAATAGAACTACAAAAATGATATTGAAGCAGCCTATTATAAAGCTTGCCTGTTTATGGGAAAGTCCCCAAAAATCTATAAGGACATGATGCACATGGTTTCTGTCCGGAGAGAATGGTCCTTTTTTATTTGCCAAACGTATCGCAAAGACTCTAGCCGTATCAAACAAAGGGACAATTAAAATACTTATTGCTATTAAGGGGGCGTTCTCCAACAAAAACGGGAGCTCACCATAAGAAGTAGGTTCTAAGGCCAAGAATTTTAAGGTTAGAACACTTATTATGAAGCCAACAATGAGTGAACCTGTGTCTCCCATAAATATTTTTTTACTTGAAGACACATTAAATCCAAAAAAAGCCATTAAACAGGCATTCATTGTAATGGCAATCAATGCAAAAAAATACTCTTGCGATAGATAGAAAATGGTAGTGTAAATAACTATGATCACTATACCAACAATTAA
>JAAEZN010000091.1:720-13310 GCA_018222835.1 Algicola sp.
CCGTCAATTCCATCAATTAAGTTATATGAATTGATAATGGTAAGCATTAAAAAGCCCCCAATTACCAAATAGAGGTAATATGGTATTTCATAAATGTTCAGAAAACCATTTAAAGATTCTATTCCAAAACTGTCGTTTACCAATACAAAACTGATTGCAAGGACTTGGGCTATTAATTTAGAGCCGGCAGACAGTACTACCATATCGTCTTTAAGGCCAACAATAAACAAAATTGTTAAACCTGGTATAAGGTACATGTCCTCAGAATATTCGTGCCAATTCTTAATAAAGAATAGAGCAATAATTAGTGTAAAAAAGAAAGAAACCCCCCCTAATGTCGGTGTTTTACTACTATGCGAACTTCTTTGGTTCGGGTCGTCCATAAGTCTCTTATACTCTACCACCCCTATTATTTTGGGGATTGTAAGATAAACCAATAGGAATGAACCTATAAAGATAATCACTGCCGTTTCAAGAAAATTCATGTCGATCTTCAAATAAAATTAGACCCAAAGTAGTTGAATTTAACAAGCACTAAAAGTTATCGAAAGGTAAACATTAGGTTGAAGAATCCCGTCATTTGACCCATCAAAATTTCCTAATTGCTCAACACTCCTTTATTTCTTCCAGAATTTTTTTGGTGGAATGTTGTACTGAAAAATGGGATTTTAAAAGCTGCTTGGCGGCTTCTCCCATATTCTTCCGCAAGATTGCATCATTTGAAAGCTTTTGAGCATAAGCTGCCAGTTCTTCATCTTGGCCATTGATTGAGATATAACCTGCACTATGGCTGTTTATCAACTCTTTAACATCATTGCCCGGATTTACGCTCCCCAATATCGGCAACCCTTTTTGCATATAGCCCAACAATTTGCCGGGAAAGTTATGGCTCTCATGTGATTTGTGCAGGCTGAACAAGCCTACATCAAACTCCCTGAGCAATAGTAAGTACTCGGATTGATCTACAGCTCCCAAATAGGTCGTATTGGTCAATCCGTAGTCGATAATCGCCTTTTTTACTAAATCTACCTCGTCCCCTAACCCAACAAATATAAAATGAGCATTGGTGTTTTGTGCCATGTTCTTGGCAAGCCTAACTAAGTTCATCATGTCTTGGGCCCTTCCCATATTGCCCCCATAAAAAAACACTGTTTTTCCTTCCAATTTCAATTTTTTCTTGTACTTGTTAGAATCTTCCGGTAAATCATCCCTTTCCAAAACGTTGGTCCAATTATAGAGAACGCTCAACTTTTTATTGGTTGAGAATTGCGCTCCAAACCATTCGAGATTTTTAGGTGATTGTAATGCGATGATATCGGCGGCGGCATAATTAATTTTCTCAAAAAGTTTAAAATAAGATGTTATCAGAGATTTCTTTTTGAGAATTTTCTGGTCGATGGCCCATTGCGGAAAAATATCCCTAAGAATCAAGTAACTTGGACATTTCCATGTACGTTTAAGGAGTTGTACCAATGGCCCAAAAAATATGGTGGGTGAGTAATAAATGATTAAATCGTGCCTGTCCCTACGTAAATCAAAGAAATAAATGGGCAGGGCCCTAACCCATAAAAGGCTTTCATTGATCGCCCTTCTCAACTTTGAAGTGTTTTTAATCCTGCCCGCATTGTATCTGATTACTCTTAGGTTGCCCTCTTTGGTTGACAACTCTCTTTTGCCAGGCGCCATGACTGTAACCTCATGCCCTTCTTTCACAAATTGCATGGCCAGCTCGTGCATCATTTTTGCTGCTATTTTAATGGAGTCGGGCAGAAAATCATCGACAAGTATGAGGATTTTCATAATGGCAAGTTGTAATGGGCGTACTCGGTATAATTTGCGGCAACGTCCTTTGCCATCTCTTGGACCATTTCTCCATAACCGGGGACCTCGTATTCCGTTTCTTTACGTGTGTCCAAAAAACTTTTGTCCACGTTCTTTCCAGGAACTTTGTTTATTTGAACATCTTTTTTAAAGTGCTCGGCAAAAAGCTTCAGAAGCTCATATTTGTTGATGGATTGATTATTCGTCACATGATAGATACCACTTAAATCATCATGAATAACCTGTTCTATAAACCTGGCAAGTTCATAAGTAGTGACCCCTGACCAAATTGCATTTGCAAATCCATTTACATCTTCTTTTTGGTTTAAGAACCAATGCAGTAAACCTTCTCCATGCTCCTTGAGTTCTGGGCCAATGATTGAGGTTCTGATTGTTAAATGCTTTCCGTAGTCTACTTCTCCAAGGGCTTTTGTTTTTGCATAGTTGTCCTTTCCGTCCTTTTCATCCAGTTCCCTATATTGGCCTTTCTCCCCAGAAAAAACACAATCAGTTGATATATGAATGAGTTTCGAATTGATAAGGGAGCATGTTTTGGCCAATTGGTGCGGCAAATAACTGTTCACATAAATGGCATTGGAAATATCCGAGTTGGATTTACTTATCAAAATCCCAACACAATTGATGATGAAATCTGGTTTAAGCCGAAGAATGGTCTCCTCAAGCTTGGGTTTGTCCATTACGTCCAAAACAATACTGTCTTCAGATCTTGGCATTGATCTTGTAAAATCCCAAACATTGTATTTATGCCCGTTGATTTTAAACCGTCTATATACCTGATGTCCAAGCATTCCAGATGATCCAATAATCAATACGTTTTTTTTTAGATTTTCTTTTTCCAAACCGTTCTGTTTATATAATCTGTATATGATAAAATAATTCGTGCCACCTTTTTTGAAACATTTGTGGTATTGTAATCTTCAATCAAATCAAATTCCCTATCCAAGGTAACGTTGTGTCCTCTGATCAAATCAATACTTTCCAGTACCCTATCCTTTTTAAGTCCTGACATGACCACGGTTGTCTCATCCATCCCCTCGGGTCTCTCATGTGCCTGTCTTATCATAATGGCGGGTAAATCCAAGATGGAAGCCTCTTCTGTAATGGTTCCGCTATCGGAAATTACACAGTAAGCATTTTTTTGTAGCTTGATATAATCATGGAACCCGTAGGGTTTGGAAAACATGAGCAATGGATTATCATTGACATACCCCATGGCCTCCAACTTTTTCCTGGTTCTTGGGTGTGTTGATATAAAAACTTTCTTTTTGTACTTCTCAACAATGGCGGTAAGGGTTTCCAATAGTGCATTGAAGTTTTCGGCATAATCAACATTTTCCTCCCTATGGATACTTACAATAAAATAGCCGTCTTTTGCCAAGTTCTCATCATCAAGAATGGTGGATGCCTCTATTTTCTCCATGTTTTTAGACAACACCTCCTTCATTGGAGATCCTGTTTTTATGATGGTTTCCGGTCTAATCCCCTCATTCTCCAAGTAACGTCTTGCATGTTCGGACAATGGCATGTTTATATCGCTCAAATGGTCCACTATTTTCCGGTTGATCTCCTCCGGGACCCTTTGGTCAAAACACCTATTTCCCGCTTCCATGTGAAAAATGGGGATTTGACGTTTTTTGGCAGCGATTACCGACAGACAACTGTTGGTGTCTCCATAAATCAAAAAGGCATCCGGATTTTCCTTGGAGATCACCTCGTCTGATTTTGAAATCACATTTGAAATAGTTTCTATGGCCGTTTGTCCAGACGCATTTAGAAAGTAGTTTGGTTTCCGAATCCCTAAATCCGAGAAAAAAACCTCATTTAGTTCATAGTCATAATTCTGCCCGGAGTGCACCAATATGTGATCGGTGTGCCTGTCAAGTTCTTTGATAACTTCACTCAATTTTATTATTTCCGGTCTTGTGCCCACAAGGGTCATCACTTTTATCATATCCGATTAATTTATACTTTTCCAATCCACCCAAAGATTGCTGTCATACCTGAATTCGTCATCTTCCATCTTGTCATCAAAGGAGGTTTCACTGAATGACAAAAGTATGGAATCGTCCTGGAGCGCCTTGATTCCATTGACATATCCTTTTGGGACAAATAGGACCGAAGGCTCCTTACTGTCAAGAATGAATGTCTCTGCCTGCAAATTCCTTGAAGGGTTCTCCCAATCGTCAATCTTGACACATGCAATGCAAAAAACACCTTTAGTCACATAAAAACACCTGGTTTGTTTTTTATGCCCTTGCCATGCCCTAACAATAGATGTGTTGGGATGCGACAAGGTGTAAAATCTTTTTATCCTTTCCAAGGAAAAATCATTTACAAAAGAAATGGAACCCCTATGGTCTTGGTGTATGCCCCCTTTTATTAGTTTGGGGTTACTGTTTTCCCACATATTCATTGAGTTGGCTAAAATAGGAGAGTTTCAAAATTTTTTCTTTCACCTCGTTTATTGTCAATCGCTCCGTATTATGTGAGTGATATTCATCATTTTGGGAAAAAGCTTGGTCGCCCTTCTCAAAGTACTTGCTATAATTCAAGTCCCTGTTGTCTGCCGGCACCCTGAAGTAGTCTCCCAAATCTTCCGCTTTTGCATATTCTTCCTTGGTCAAAAGTGTCTCATAAAGCTTTTCTCCGTGTCTGGTACCAATAATTTTCACCTCCTTTTTAACCCCACAAATTTCTTGTATGGCCACTGCCAGGTCTCCCACAGTGCTTGCTGGGGCCTTTTGTACAAACAAGTCGCCTTGATTCCCATGTTTAAAGGCATATAATACTAAATCAACGGCTTCCTCCAGGGACATCATGAACCTGGTCATGTTTGGATCGGTTACCGTCATGCTGTCCGCATTTTTTATCTGATCAAAAAACAAAGGGATTACCGAGCCCCTTGAGGCCATTACATTTCCATATCTTGTAACACAAATGATGGTTCCTCCTTCTCCTACATTTCTTGATTCGGCAACCGCCACTTTTTCCATTAGTGCTTTTGATATTCCCATGGCATTTATGGGGTAGGCCGCTTTATCCGTGCTCAAACATATTACCTTTTTAACCTGATTGGTCGTTGCGGCCTTGATTACGTTTGCCGTTCCAAGAACATTGGTCTTTGTGGCTTCCAACGGGAAAAACTCGCAAGACGGGACTTGTTTCAATGCCGCAGCATGAAATACATAGTCTACCTTTTTCATGGCCGTATTTACACTGTCAAAATCCCTTACATCTCCGATATAAAACTTTATTTTATCGTTCTGATACTGGGTTCTCATGTCGTTTTGCTTCTTTTCGTCCCTTGAAAAAATCCTTATTTCTTCAATTTCAGAGCTAAGAAGCCCTTCCAGTACGGCATTGCCAAATGACCCTGTCCCACCTGTGATCAATAATTTTTTCCCTTTAAACATTCTGTATATGATTATAATTTTCAATTAAATTTAAGAAAGTGTCCTTGCTTGTTTTGTCCCATGAATACTTTTTCACTTCCTCCATATTCTCTTTGATCGTTGTATCTCTTTGATTCTTGTTGTTCAACATACTTTCCATTGCGCTTGCTATGGAGTCCACATTGTGCGGGTCAAAGTAAAACCCATTGCTCTTTAAGAACTCCGGCATGGGCAAAGTGGAACTACAGGCTATCGGAAGACCGGATGCCATTGATTCCAATAGGATATTGGGCATGTTCTCACATGTTGAGGCAAATACAATACCATCTGCCATACTGTAAAAATCCTGAATCGTGTCATAATCTATATGCCCGTGGTATTGGATAAAGTTACCATCTGGGTCAACTTGTTCCATTACATTTTTCAGTTTTCTTCCGGCAGGTTCAAAAATAACCCCCCCAATTAAGTCCAAACATACGGGCAACCCTTTATGTCTCAGGGCACCTATGGCCTTTACCACATTCCACTGGTGTTTGTAAACGTGTACCGTTGATACGTAAAGCATTCTGAAGGGTTGCTCAAAGGAATATTCAGATATGTTCTTTTGAACACGTGGCTCCTTCAAAAACTTCAAGGATAAGCCATGATGAATGGTTGCAATATTTTTTTCTTTCAAATTTAAATCTTCACTAATGACGGTTTTGGCATAGTTGGAGATAAATATTACTCCACTTGCATTTTTGAAGCATCTCTTTTGCTTTTTATAGTTGAGCCAGAAACGGGCAATTTCCTTGATGGAATCAATGTCCTTCCATATTTTCCTTTCATAGAGCAACATGTTACGGGACATTGCCACAACAGGAGTGAAATTCCCTATATAATCCCCAGTTATGGAAAATAAGATGTCCACTCCGGATTCCTTGATGTGTCCATCAAAATACCTTATTTGAAAAAACACCCTTTTGAGCAAATTCCCGTTGAGGTCTTTAAATGTTTTTTTTTTAAGAACCTCCATTTCTGGCAATCCATTTAGAGTGTTCCTCGAGGCAAAAACAACAATCCTCGATATTTTATTCTTGAAAAACTCTCCATCAAATGAACTAAGAACCTCTTTTAAATGGGTCATGCCGCCGCCGCCGCCAATATTGGTCGCGTCAATTCCCACAACTATGGGCATTCCCTTTTTAGATTGGCTATTCAGTGAACCCATTTTCTCTATTTGACTTTTCTTTGAATTTTCCAAAAACTGTAATCAGCAAAGCTAAGGGTATTATACCTTCCTGCCTAGAAAGTACGGACTCGGTTAATGAACTCAACAAAATCATTAGGAGTACCGTGGTCGCAAAATAATTGCCGCTCCTCACCAAATCGACCATGGGCAATAAAAACACCAACAGAAAAATCAGCGCCCCTAGGATTCCAAAGGACAAAAGGACATCCAAGAGTTGACTGTGGGGGCCATAATTCAAATGTGCGATACTCTTGAATCCATTTTGCTCGTTTTGTGCTCTCAATACATCCTTGACGTCTCCGGTTCCATATCCCAGCAATGGGCTTTTGTTTATTAATTGAAGGGAAGATTTATACACCATATATCGAATTTCGGCACTGCCTGGGCGAAGGTTTATGGCGAAGCTTTTTTCCCTGTCGGTTCCAGGCAATGCTATTGCTTTGATTTCCTCTACCAAGGGTGCCAGTCTATATTCCATAAATGGTTTAAGGGCAATGAAGATCAAGGATAACACGGCCGTTAAGATAACCATGGACTTTAATTTGTGCTTGCTTTTAACCAAAAGAAAACTGAAAATCACGCCAATGGCCAATATCCAGCCCGCTTTTGATTGAATTACGATCAGCCCGGACATTATCAATAACAAACTAAGGTATCCTATCCAATTTGCCGATCTACCGCGCAACTTTATATATTCCGAGAAATAATATAAGACGTATGACAGTGAGATAATCAGGTAGAGTGAAAAATAAGTTCTATGGACATCGACTATCAAAAATTGTTGGCTCAAATACTCATATACCGACCCTGGTCTGTTCCCTGCTGGGATTTCACCTAATATAATATATTCATCATGGGTTAAACTAACAATAGCAAAATCGATAAATGAAAGGGTCAAAATCAAAAGGCAGCTGTAGGTGAAAATCTTGAACAACCCTAAAATCTGTCCTTTATCCAACTTTATCAAAGGAACAATTATCGGCAAAACCATAAAGACCATCGTATGCTCAATCCTTTTAAAAGCACTGTTTATGTTACTGGACCATAGAACACCTACTATGTAAAGAAGGAAAAAAACAAGCAATGGCAAATAGAAACTTTTTCTCGCTGCTATTTTCGCCATCCAGTTCCTCTTGCTAGAAAAAACCAGTACACTCAACACCAAAAGGATTATTGCCGGAGGAACTATTTTCCCTCCAAATGGCAATAGGAAAAACAGCGCACCAAGAATAGAGGGTGGTTCAATAATTTTTCGGAAATCTCCTATATTTAACAAACTGGCTTTATGCATCAAAAACGAATCTGTGTTTGTACCTGATCATCAATCGTGTAAATGAGTTAAAATCTTCTGTGCAATGACTTCTGTAGATTGTTCCTTTCCCAATTTGGCCGAATTGGCCATAAAAAGATCCCTAGTGGCCTTGTCTTTCATAAGTTTAAACAGTTTTTCTTTGTACAATTCTGTGTTTCCTTTTTCAATTAAATACCCGTTTACTTCATCATCAATGACATCTCTTGGGCCTGCATCACAGTCAAAGCTAATACACGGAAGTGGAAAGGCCATGGCCTCGCACAATGCATTGGGATAGCCTTCCGATATCGAGGTAAAAGCAAAAATTTTTGCTTTGGACAAATGTGGGCTCAGATTTTTTTTACTTCCCAAAAGCTTTACCTTTTCCTCTAAATTTCTTTCAGCTATTTCCTTTTCCAGTTCTATTCTAAGTGGCCCCTCTCCAATGATTTCCAATTTCCATCCTTCGTTGTCAATTTCGTCAAAAATCCTTATTAGGGTAATTTGATCTTTCTCCGGGACCAACCTTCCTACATTCACTATGATATTTTCCTTTGGAACTTCTTCTCTAGGAATAATTTTGACGGGGTTGGGCATTAAAATCAGATTTGAGTGCTTGGTCTTCTTGAATAGCTCTTGCTTAGACAAAGAGGTCTGGGCGAATATACCTTCTGCTCTTGGATAAAGAATTCTGCGGAAAAAGTCCCTTGATGTTGAGACTTTTTTTAGGGGGTTGCTTCTATCGGAAACATATACCTTTAAGTTTTTCCCCAATGCACTTAAGATAATAAATGCATTATACCCCTCCCCGAAACTCAATAAGGTGTTTATTCCAGATTCTTTATAGACTTTTCTAAGATGAAAGAACAGTCTGATCTTATAAACGAACTTTGATAAAAAGTTAGGATTATACTTGAAATTTGGCCAAAACACTTTCTGTATTTTGTCATTTATTTTGTAGAAAGGTTCATGATCCACCAAAAATATCAAACTGATACATTGGTCGTTTTCCGACCAATGGTCCGCAAGCTCACTCATTACCCGCTCCATACCTCCCTGCTTAAATGTAGGTATCACCAAACCTAATTTTAAGACTTCTGTAGCCATTTAATTTACTATTTCAATTTGTTTGCTAAGTATTCCGATGGTGGTCAGTGAGCCAAAATTTAAAAAGCTCTCCATATAAATGTTTTTTGTTACGTAGATGTCCACAAATGAAAACAAAAGCATTGCGACCATGAACAAATAAATAAATAATTTGTTTTTGTAGATACCGTATTCATATGCCACCAAAAAGAGAAGGATGGGCCTTGCCATATATGCATACCTTTTTTGGGGATCGGGTGCAACAGATAGCACGTTCAATAAGAAAAAAAGGAAGTATGTCAGGTTTCTTAAAACAGATTTTCTTCGAATTGTCACGAATAAGTATATGTAACCCAAATACATCCACAAACCTAAAATGATATATAAAATTCTACCCGAAATCGAACTTTCAATCCCAATTTCAACAATGTCCTTACCGGTCAGATACCAAAGAAGCTTTTCCTGTATCTGCTCAGGGAATGGTAACAACAATGCTATTTCCAATAATGTCTTTTTAGTCAAAAAGACAAATAGGAGAGATATCAAAAACATATTTCTCGCATAGTTTCGATTATTATTCCCGTACAGCAATACCATATATATGGGGAAAAAAACTAATGAGCTAAAATGGATTGTACTTGAAAGAAGAAGCCATAAATACCCTTGTAAGTGCTTTTTCTTAAAAACTCCTTGATTAAAAGCCACCAATACAAAAGAAAAGGCAAAATAATTCCTTACCCCCAAAAAAATAAAGGACCATAAAAATGAAAGTAGCAGAAAAACAATGCCAATACCGTAGGTTTTTTTGTCGTTATCCTTAAACATGCTATAATAAACCCTAAAAAAGTTTTCCAAGGTTATGAAGGTTATAACAGCAAATAAAACTTGGGCAGAAAGTCCCAGTTTGGAAAAAACGAACATCAAAATATAGAACATAGAATCTGCTCTTGACTCCAATAAAACCCCAAGTTGCTGAAGGTTCATTTGTTCAATCTGCTCAAAAAAACGATAATGGCTTGCCAGATCATTAGTTTCCAAAGGAATAATATGATAGCTCAGTAGCGCATAAAAAATGGCCAAAAGAGTTAATGCACCCCTGCTTTTCTTAAAAACACCAAAAAAAATGAACGGTGCCGAAAGCCAGGGACTAACCAATAGGGTTAATAAAGAAACAACATTGTAATTTTTTATGGCCAGTCTTGGTTGAATCGTCATCGTTATGTTCTCTTAACTGAAAGTAGAAATGGATATTCTAGTCTTGATTTCTGAACTTCTTATCAAGATATTCTTTTTTTTCTGATAGCTCCATTCCATAGACAAAGTCGTAATCTGGTTTGTTTTTTTCAAAGTATTCTTCAATACTACATATTAATTTTGCAGGTGAACCGGCATAAACGGAGTTGGATTCCAGAACACCCTTCACGATACTTCCGGCTCCCACTACTATGTTGTCCCCAATTACACTACCAGGTAGAATCATGGTGTTCAATCCGATAAAAACATTGTTGCCAATAACAATTTTTTTGATCAAATCGATATTCCGATACTCTTTTTTAAGGTTTCTAATTACATGTAGACCGCCATCGTGTGTAATAAAATGTACATTGGGTGCCGTTGCAAAATTATCCCCTATTTCTATCAGATATGGTTCTGTACCGAAAAACCTTGTTCTAAAAACACAGTTCTTACCAAACTTAACCCCTTCCTTTTTTGCAAATGAATTGGGGGATAGTGCCCTTAATCTTATACTTCTAAACAATCTTTGAATCATACTCATCCTGTTTTATCTGTAGTTTTTCAAATATTGAAATTTTTCTTTTTACCAATAGATGATTGATCAAAGAAAAACTCAAGGATGCTATTGCGTACAACAAAACAACATTATGAAATGTGAAATTATAATAGGAACTTATCAAGACCATGCAAGTAATGGAAACAAAACTGACCATCGTATACCAAAAGGCATATTTTTGAAACGGATATACTTTCATGGATACGGAAGAAGGTATGGAAATAAAATACCATATAAATATGGGAATCAGATATCGCGTCAAAACCCCACTTTGCGACCAGTCCTTTCCAAACACAAATTCAACGATGGGTGGGAAAAAAGCAAATATTCCAATTGATATGAATATGCTCCCAACCATTAGTGCCACGAATGCTTTGTTGTAAATAGGGGCAATGGTTTGGTTGTTGTTTTTCTTTTGTGCCAATTTGGAGAGCAATACTGGCCTTATTGAAGATGAAATTAAACTGGCCGGCTGGACTATTAGGCTAAGTGCAATAGAATAGACCCCAACTTGTGCCAAGGAATAATATTCCGTGAACACCAAAATAGGCATCCCTGCCGAAAGAGCCAATACAAGGTTCGACCAACAGAAAAATTTGGGATACTCCTTATATTTTAAAAGTTCTTTTCTTATTGATTTCTTTGATACTTTACTGAACAGGCCATTCAATATTTTTTGGTCCTTATACAGCAAAAAGAACACCCCTGCCAAGCCAGAGGCTATAAAACCCCATTCCATTCCGTACGGAGTAACATAGAACAATCCGATCTGTAATAAAATCAACACTAAATTTCTGAGCACTTTGGACCAACTTAGCCTGTTGTAATCATTGAATCTTATTTTACAGTACCCAAGTGAGGTAATCGCCACTTGAACAAAAGTGGCTATTGCAACAAAAAGTGCAATTTCCCTATACTCCTCAAAAAATCCAATGGATACTTTTAGGGCCAGACCTATTAAACAAGACATCAAGAAAGCGCTTATCAAAGTTATTTTCAACAGAACAAAGGCATGCTTGTCTTTTTTTGGCAATACAATGGTATTGTCATAGGCCAATGATGCAAAAGAGCCGGTTATTCCAATCGTTGAGATAAAAAGAGCATACAGACCAATTGTTTCTTTCTCGTAGATTCTGGTTATTATGGGCATCCCGGCCAGCATAATAAGTTGTGCCAAAAAAGTTCCTGTAAATATTTTTAATACGTTCTTAAAGAATAGGTTCTTCAATAACTTCATTCTAAACGCACTATAGTATTTGGCGATCTTCATTTATTCAGATAGCTAAAGCTATCGCTAAATTGTTGTTACGTTTCAGTTTGTAAATGTTGGTTTGCCATTTAATACGTTTATGACATAGGTTTGTGGACAGTAATCAATCTTTGCAATCCATTTTGGATAAAAATTCTTCAAAGCTTTGGTTTTTTTCATCTTTTTTTGAAAGCACAAAACAACCTGAAACCTTCACCCAATCTATCCCCAATCTACCATCGTCATATCTCATGCCCTCCTCAGCTTCTTTATTATAGTAATTGTCACATTTATAAAAAACCTTGGCAGAATCGCTCAACGCTAAAAAACCATGGGCAAAACCTCTAGGCACAAACAATTGCTTTTTGTTCCCAGAACTCAGCTCAACAGACAAATACTCACCAAAAGTGGGGGAATCTTTACGCAAATCTACTACAACATCCTGAATATTCCCCTCCAATACCGAAACAAATTTTGCCTGGGCGTGCTTACCCTTCTGGAAATGTAGCCCTCGAAGCACTCCTTTTTTTGAATAAGAAATGTTGTCCTGCACAAAATTTATGTCTTGACCAATGGCTTTGCAGAAATCCCTGTGGTTGTAACTTTCAAAAAAGTAGCCCCTTTCATCCTCATGAATGATTGGTTCCAAAACAAAACATCCTTTTAACTTGGTCTCTGTTGCTTTTATCATTTCTCTTTCTCCAAAA
>JAAEZN010000092.1 GCA_018222835.1 Algicola sp.
GAGTGATGCTTCCTTGATTCGCTTTACCGATTTAAAGCTTATTAATAATTGTTGCGCCGTTTTTTCCCCAATCCCTTCAATATTTACCAACTCCGAGTTTATGGCTCCTTTGCTCCTTTTGTTTCTGTGGTGGGTAATTCCAAAACGGTGCGCCTCGTTCCTCAGTTGCTGGATAATTTTTAAGGATTCCGATCTTTTGTCCAAATACAGTGGAACAGGGTCGTCCGGAAAATAAATTTCCTCCAATCGCTTGGCAATACCTATTATGGCAATTTCCCCTCTTAACCCCAATATTTCGAGGCTTTTTAACGCAGAGGACAATTGCCCTTTTCCTCCATCGATTACAATAAGCTGTGGCAAGGGTTCTTCTTCGTTGAGCAATCTTTTATATCTCCTAAAAACAACCTCCTCCATACTGGCAAAGTCGTCCGGCCCTTCAACGGTTTTTATATTGAAATGGCGATAGTCCTTTTTAGACGGTTTACCATCTTTAAAAACAACACAGGCCGCTACAGGGTTACTTCCCTGAATATTGGAATTGTCGAAACATTCGATATGTCGTGGTTCCTCCGATAGGCGTAAATCCGTTTTCATTTGGGCCATGATCCGTTTGGCGTGGCGGTCAGGGTCCATTATTTTGATTTGCTTCAATTTATCTTGTCGATAAAACCGGGCGTTACGCTCCGATAAATCCAATATCCTTCGCTTATCCCCCAACTTGGGCAAAGTCACCTTTAAGTCTCCATCAACCGTAACGGGAAATGGCAGATATATCTCTTTCGATTTTGAATTGAAACGTTGTCGGATCTCTGTTATGGCCAATTCCAGCAATTCCTCGTCGGACTCTTCCAATTTCTTTTTAATCTCGATAGTGTGCGACCGAATAATGGCCCCGTGCGATAATTGTAAAAAGTTGACATAGCCATGGGTCTCATCAGAAATTATGGTGAACACATCTACATTATTGATTTTTGGGTTCACCACCGTGGACTTTGCCTGATAGTTTGCGAGCACTTCGATTTTATCCTTTACCCGCTGAGCTTTTTCAAATTCCATCTGCTCGGCATAGGCGATCATTTGCAACTTAAAAGTTTGTATGGAGCTTTTTAGGTTCCCTTTTATAATCTGTCTAATATCCTCGATCTGTCCTTGATATTCCTCTTCGCTCTGCAAACCTTCGCAGGGCCCTAAACAATTGCCCAAATGATAATCAAGACAAACCTTGTACTTATCTGCCGTGATTTTTTCTTCGGAGAGATCATAATTACATGTTCGTAGGGGATACAGGCTCTTCACCAAATCCAAAAGCGTCCGTACCGTTTTCATGCTGGTATATGGCCCAAAATATTCAGACCCGTCCTTGATCAGTTTTCTTGTGGAAAAAACCCTAGGGAATCTTTCATTTTTAATACATATCCAGGGATAGGACTTATCGTCCTTGAGCAAGACATTGTAACGGGGCAGTAGTTTTTTGATCAGATTATTTTCCAGCAAAAGTGCATCCGACTCGGTAGGGACCACAATATGCTTTATGGAATGGATTTTCTTAACAAGCACCCTGGTCTTTCCATACTCCTGCTTTTTATTGAAATATGAAGAAACTCTTTTTTTGAGGTTCTTGGCCTTGCCCACATACAATATTTTGCCATCGACATCATAAAATTGATACACTCCTGGATTATCTGGGAGTGCGCTCAATTGTACTTTTAATGATACTGACTTGGACATAGAAGTTCTAAAAAATTGAACCGTTCCGGATTTACAACAAAGTTATATTTTATAAATGGGGTTTATTGTTAAACTTGATCAATTCCTCATTTGGATCGATACTTAACGGTCCCCAACCGATAAACCTTAAAAATAAGAATCGATTCAGAATTTGACACTTTGAAACAACCTTAAACAAAACTGGGGATTTCCTTTAAAAAAACTATGGAAAACCTTCAATTTCATGTTCATGGTTTAACATAAATTGTTAAACGGTTGCTAAATATTATGTATTTCATCGATAAAATATGCAGTTCAAAGTAAATTTTCCAATTGTTTTACTTACATTTAACGGTAGAAAAACAATCCAATGGAAAACTATATCATTGTTTTGGGAATGTACTTGATTTTGATGCTTTTCTTCAAAATCTTTTTCTCCGTTGCAACAAAAGGAGAGTAAATTTTTATAGTACCCCCCAATAACCCTAAATCGTCAACAGTAAATGTTGAAACGTGAGCTAAGAAAAAAATATAAAGATCTGAGGGCGGATTTAACTCCAATACAAGCCTCGGATTTTAGCCTAATTTTAGCGAACGAGTTGCTTCAAATCCCTATTTGGGATTTTTTTTATTACCATATCTTTCTGAGTATGGAGGATAAAATTGAAGTGGACACCCTCCCTTTGATCACATTATTACAGGGCAAGGACAAAAACATTGTTGTTCCGAAAGTGGCAGGCCCAAACTCCATGGAGAACTATTTACTCACCGATAGCATAACCATTAAAAAAAGCTCGTACGGTGTTCCCGAACCAGTTGACGGCATAGAAATTCCCGAAAGCAAGATAGATGTAGTTTTTATTCCCCTTTTGGCATTTGACACAATTGGAAACAGGGTGGGGTACGGCAAAGGATACTACGACACTTTTTTGAACAAATGCAAAAAAGAAACAGTAAAAATCGGACTATCATTTTTTGGCCCGGAGATAGACCCTATAACGGATATCAATGAAAATGATGTTAGATTGGACTATTGTGTTACGCCTAAAAAGACCTACATATTCTAATTATCCGACCCTTCCTTTACATCTTCATTTTCGTTCTTAGGAAAAGCTTTTTTGTTGAACACTATTAAAATACCAACTCCGGTACTTATCGCAGTATCCGCAATATTAAAAACGGGTTCAAAAAAACGAAAACGTTGACCTCCCCAAGAAGGAACCCAACTAGGCCATGTAGTATCCACTAAAGGAAAGTACAACATGTCCACTACTTTACCGTGAAATAAACTTCCATAGGGTTCATCTGTAAAAAGTGTGGCTACCTGCCCGTTACTATGATCAAATATGATTCCGTAGAAAACAGAGTCGATTATATTGCCCACGGCACCGGCAAAAATCAAGGAAACAGCCAAAACCAATGTTCTGGGCGATTGTTTTTTAATTATATCCCAAAGCCAATACCCTATTCCCAAAACAGCAAAAATCCTGAAGATGGTCAATATCAGCTTACCAGCAGGCTCAGAAATTGGCAGTAAATCACTCAATTTAGTCCCCCAAGCAGCACCTTCATTTTCTATAAAAAGGATTTTAAACCAACTAAAAACTTCATGCGACTCGCCAAGTATAAAACTTGTTTTAATGAAAACCTTGCTTATTTGGTCCACAAGCAGAATCAAGATGATGATGATAAGGGACTTTTTTAAACTCATACTTTTAATAAAAGAATTGCAAAAATATGGATATTATTTTGTTTTCGTAAGGAAGATGTTGCCTTCTATGGTCTTAAGAACAAATACATTATCCCCTAAGGGTATGGATTCCCTGTTTACTTCACCGTAAATACTCTCCGCAACTATTTCGCCCTTAGGCACTGCCAGTATTATATCGCCTTTTTGGGTCGTTACTGTTACAGACTCTGAAATATCCTCTAATGTACAGCGACCATCCGACAGTGTAATGTTCAGATTCTCGTACTTACCAGTAGAGTACACATTGGCGTTGGTTCCGTAAACCGCAACATTTTTATATTCCGGCACAAGTATTTGCAAAGCAATGGAAACCACTTTGTGAGCACTCAACTTATCGTTCGGGTTTATAAAAAGGGGCTGAAAATCCGCACTGACCACCACTGTTGTCCCCTTTTCTTCGATAGAGATCAATAAGTCTTTGGCATATTCGCCTTCTATACTTGCGGAGACCTCGACCTCATTGGAAGTTGAGGTCTGCAGATCGATTTTATAGCAATATTGTGAATCTATCTGAATGGTTTCTGTTCTAGGGCCAATAAAAGCTTTTCTAACCAGTTTTTGCCCATGAACGTGCACGAGTGCAAAAAATACCGCCAAAAACAACAACACCCTCATAAAGAAAAAACGCCCGAGGGCGTTTCAATTATTTCTGCATATTCTTCGCCTCGATACTCAAAGTAGCATGGGGCACAAGCTTTAAACGCTCTTTGTTTATCAGCTTACCGGTTACTCGGCAAATTCCGTAGGTCTTGTTCTCAATACGCAATAAAGCGTTTTTAAGGTCACGAATAAATTTTTCCTGACGGATGGCCAATTGGGTATTTGCCTCCTTGCTCATGGTCTCGGAACCTTCTTCGAAAGCTTTGAACGTTGGCGAGGTATCGTCCGTACCATTGTTACCATCGTTCATGTAGGAGCTTTTTAACAGTTCCAAGTGATTTTTGGCCTTTTCTATTTTTTCCTCGATCAAGGATCTGAATTCCGCAAGGTCCTTGTCGGAGTATCTTACTTTTGAATCTTCTGCCATTTTCTTAATGCTTTTGAATAAACAATTTTGTGTTCACTTCATCAAAGGCGATTGCAACACCTTTTTCAAGTTTCTCTTCAAAGTTGAGCTCGGCGGTCAGGGTTTCCGTTTTGATGTAATCCTCGTTACTGGAAACTGCATTTTCCACTAGGCCGTCCTTCAATATTTTAATATCAATTTTATCGGTTACTTCAAATCCGGATTCCTTTCTCAAGTTTTGGATTCGGTTTACAAGTTCCCTGGCTATACCCTCTTTTCTCAAGGTGTCGTCTATCGTAACATCCAGAGCCACAGTTAAAGGGCCCGAGCTGGCTACCAACCAACCTTCAATATCTTGAGAACTGATCTCTACATCGGTTAACTGTAAATTAACGGTTTTATTTTCCAATTGCAGCAATAATTCTCCTTCGCGTTCGAATTTTTGAATGTCTTCTTGGTTCAATTTTGATACTTCGGTGGCGATGACCTTCATATCCTTACCAAATTTTGGGCCTAAAACCTTAAAGTTGGGTTTTATTTGTTTTACCAATACTCCAGAGGCATCATCCAGCATTTCGATCTCCTTCACATTTACTTCGGATTTTACCAAATTCGATACTGCCTCGATATCGCTTCGCTGCTCATCATCCAAAACTGGAATCATAATTTTTTGAAGCGGCTGTCTCACCTTTATTTTTTCCTTTTGACGTATGGAGAGTACCAAGGAAGAGATCTTCTGTGCCAATTGCATTTTTCGTTCCAAATCCTTGTTTACCATGCTGGCATCAAAAAAGGGGAAATCCGACAAATGCACACTTTCAAAACCTTCTTTTTGTGTAGTGGCATCCAAATCCCTGTACAATTGATCCATAAAGAACGGAGCAATCGGTGCCGATAATTTAGCCACAGTGGACAAACAGGTATAAAGTGTTTGATAGGCCGAAATCTTATCTTTTTGATAATCTCCTTTCCAGAAACGTCTCCTGCTTAAACGAACATACCAGTTACTCAAATTTTCCTGTACATAATCCGAGATCATTCTAGCAGCGCGGGTAGCTTCGTAATCTTTGTACGCCTCGTCCACATTTTTGATCAAGGTATGGAGCTCGGATAAGATCCATTGATCAATTTCCGGTCTTTCCGTTAATGGAATATCGGTCTCGGAATAATCAAACTCGTCTATATTGGCATAAAGTGCCATAAAGGAGTAGGTATTGTAGAGAGTCCCGAAAAACTTTCGTTTTACCTCAACTATGCCTTCTATATCAAATTTTAGATTGTCCCATGGGTTTGCATTCGAAATCATGTACCAACGTGTAGCATCCGGGCCGTGCTCCGGCAATACCTCGAACGGATCTACCGCATTGCCCAAACGTTTGGACATTTTTTTGCCTTCCTTATCAAGTACAAGTCCGTTGGAAACTACATTTTTATAGGCAATGCTATCAAAAACCATGGTAGCAATGGCATGCAATGTGTAGAACCATCCTCGCGTTTGGTCCACACCTTCGGCTATAAAATTGGCCGGGAACGCAACACCGTCATCTATAAGTTCTCTGTTCTCGAAAGGATAATGCCATTGCGCGTAGGGCATAGAGCCACTATCGAACCAAACATCGATCAGGTCCGATTCACGTTTCATGGGCTGCCCAGATGGTGACACCAAAGTAATCCCATCCACAATATTTTTGTGCAGATCGATCTTGTCGTAGTTTTCCTCGCTCATATCGCCCACTACAAAATCCTCAAAAACATCTTTATCCATTACTCCGGCTTCAACAGCTTTGGCCATTTCTGACTTGAGCTCTTCTACGGAACCAATGATCATCTCTTCCTTGCCGTCTTCAGTACGCCAAATAGGCAAAGGTATTCCCCAATATCTTGATCGGGACAGGTTCCAATCGTTTGCATTGGCCAACCAGTTCCCAAAACGGCCTTCTCCCGTAGATTTTGGCTTCCAGTTTATGGATTGGTTCAAATCGAACATACGATCCTTTACATCGGTTACTTTGATGAACCAAGAGTTTAATGGATAATACAAAATAGGCTTGTCCGTACGCCAGCAGTTGGGATAGCTGTGCACATATTTCTCGACCTTAAAGGCTTTGTTCTCTATTTTTAACTTGATGGCAATCTCTACATCGACCGATTTTTCGGGCATTTCGCCTTCGTCATAATATTCGTTCTTTACATACTTGCCGCCAAACTCTTTAAGTTCGGGTCTAAACTTTCCTTGAAGATCTACCAACGGAACGGGGTTATCGTTCTCATCCAAAACCAGCATAGGGGGTACCTCCGGAGTGGCCTGCTTGGCCACCAGGGCATCGTCCGCACCAAAGGTGGGCGCTGTATGTACAATTCCGGTACCATCTTCGGTGGTTACAAAATCCCCGGCAATTACTCGGAAGGCATTCTCAGGGTTTTGGTATGGCTGCACATAATCAATCAACTGCTCGTACTGTATGCCTACCAGGTCTTTACCTACAAATGATTCTCCTATCAAGAATGGAATCTTTTTGTCACCTTCACTGAACGATTTCAATTCCTCCTCGCTTTCTACTTTGACAAACTTTCCGGAAAAATTGTAGTTCACCAAATTTTTGGCCACTACAACATTAATAGGTTCGAATGTATATTGATTGTAGGATCTAACGAGTGTATATTCAATCTTTGGACCTACGGTCAATGCCGTATTCGATGGGAGGGTCCAAGGTGTGGTCGTCCATGCCAAAAAGTGGATATCTCCCTCTACCTTTTTTAAAAAATCGGGAAGTGAATCTTGTTTTGCTTTAAATTGTGCCGTAACCGTGGTATCGGTTACATCTTGGTACGTGCCCGGTTGGTTCAGCTCGTGGGAACTTAACCCTGTTCCCGCCTTTGGCGAGTAGGGCTGAATGGTGTAACCTTTATAGATAAGACCTTTGTCGTAAATCTGTTTAAGCAACCACCAAACGGATTCCATATACTTGGGCTTGTAGGTGATGTATGGGTCGTCCATATCTACCCAATAGCCCACCTTCTCGGTCATCTCGTTCCAAACATCCGTGTAACGCATTACTGCTTTTTTACACGCTGCATTGTATTCCTCTACCGATATTTTTTTTCCGATATCCTCTTTGGTAATGCCCAGCTCTTTTTCCACACCGATTTCCACAGGAAGACCATGGGTATCCCATCCGGCCTTTCTTTTAACCTGAAAACCTTTCATGGTCTTGTACCTTGGGAATATGTCCTTAATGGTACGTGCCATTACGTGATGAATTCCCGGCATTCCGTTTGCAGAGGGCGGACCTTCAAAAAATACATAACTCTCTTTGCCTTCCCGAGTGGAAACGCTCTTTTCAAAAATCTGTTGGTCTTTCCAAAAGGTTAGAATTTCTTCCGATACTTTGGGCAAATCCAGTCCTTTATATTCCGCAAACTTCATATACTGCTTCTTCTAGTAGAATTCAAGTTTGCAAAATTATGAATTTAGATGGAATTACGCCTTGGAATTTGACATTAGAATGCACATAATCCCCTTACCCTAAATATGATATGCCAACAGGCTTCTTTTTCCATTAATTTTTCTATCTTAAATCCTTAATTAACACTTAACCATTTTAATTATGAAAAAAGTAGTATTGACTGCAATGGCGTTGACTTTATCCTTAACGGTACTAACATCTTGCAGGGAAACAAAGGACAAGGCCAAAGAGGCTACGGAAGAAGCCGCAGAAACTTTAGACCAAGCCGGGGATGACTTAAAAAAGGCCGCCGATGATGCCGCTGACGCCATAAAGGATGCCGGCGAGGAAATCAAAGAAGTGGGCGAAGAAACCATGGATGCAGCCAAAAAGGCCGGCGATGAGATGAAAGAAGCAGCAAAAAAAGCGATCGACAGCATCTAGAGACGTCACGGATAAAAGACAAAAAAGTGTAAGGCTCAGGAATTCCCGAGCCTTATTTTTTTAAAATACGTACCCGATCCCCAACACCAAATTGGTTCCGGGGGCAGCAATTCCCGAAGAATACATCCGATAACGTTGGTTGGTCATGTTTTCCAAACTCATTGTAGCTTTAAGAGCATTGGTAATTTGATATTGCGACCTAAAGTTCAAGGTGTACCAAGAGGGAGAATACGGATTGCCATCGCTGTCGCTAGCATACATGTAGGTTTTGCTTTGTTCCGACAATGCCAAATCATCATTGCTGACCTCACCATTATAGTTTAGAAATAAATCTGCCTTCAATTTTTGATTTTGCCATATCAAGTGTACATCTCCAAAGGTTGGCGCGGCATGCCGCGATGGACTATCGGTTCCATCATCATCCTCTTCGATTCCTTCGGTTAATGTCAAATTGGAACTCAACGATAGATTTTCATTAAAAAAAGCTTCCAATCCAAATTCAAAACCATATACATAGGCTTTTGCGGCATTTTGAATAGCCTGAACATTACTCGGTTCACCATTATACTCTATTTCGGTCTCACCATTGAATGCAAAATCCCTTCTCACTAATGCATCGACCAGATAAGTGTAGTAGGCTGCTCCCTTTAACACAAGAACATCGTTAAAGTTTTTTCTGAGACCTAATTCACCATTGTAGGCATATTCAGGTTCCAAATCTGGGTTGGGCACCACTACGGAACCCGGTTCAGAATCAAATATCTTCCCAATATCGTCTATATTGGGCGCGCGAAACCCTGTAGATCCATTTAAGGTCACTTGTAAATCGGACCTTGGAAACCAGCTAAGTCCCAAACTGCCCGTAAGTGCACCGGTCACAATATCGGCTTCATCAAAAGGAAAAGAATAATGGGCGTCATCAAAAGAGGCATCGACCCAAACTTGGCTATATCGAATACCGGACAACAATGAGAGATTTGGTTTTAGCTGATACTCACCATTTACGTAACCTGCAAAGGTTTGCCACGTAGCCCCATCTGGATATCTAGAAGCTGTTTTCTCGACCTCATCCGTATCAATATTCCGCATATTTCCTTTGGAACCGACTTTGTTAAAAACATATTCAGCACCATAATACAGGTGAAGGTTTCCTATCTTCTTATTTTCAAAATCCAAATTCACGGATAGCGCGTCCACTTTTTCCTGGGTCGAGTAAAGCTCGGAGTCTTGAAAGCCCCTGTCGTGTCTGCTTTCTTCAAAAAATTGATAGGCCGTGGTAAGCTTTATACCATCGTAGAACTTATTTTTCCCTTTTTGGGTTATCTGGAAATTTCCCATAAACCATTTTTGAGGACCGTAGTACCATTCCGCAGAACGAAGCCCGTTACCATCACGGCTAGGCCTTATTAATCTATCATATCGAGGAAAATCGGAAGTTTCTGAATAATACAATCCCAGATCATAGTTCCAAGTACTGTTGGGCCTGTAAGTAAATTTTTGAAGGAAGTTAATCTGATCATAGCCCGAACCCACCTGTTTTCGAGGATCATCGTTCGTTACCAAAGCGTCCGTTCCGTTCTCACGAACCACATAATTGTTCCGCAAGTAGGATTCAGGGCCGTGTTCGCCCATTTTTAAATCATCAAAATGATTGAAAGTAAAACTAGTATAGGACGCCCAATCTTGTTTTCCAATATTAATGTCTATATGAGCGGTATTTTCATTATTTGCCGATGAGAACCTGTAATCCACATTTCCAGAAAAAACTAAGCTGTCCGCAAAGGAAAAACGTGGTTTTTGTGTGTAAAAATTCATTACGCCCCCAATGGCATCGCTTCCATAAATAACGGAACCTGGACCAAAGGTCACCTCAGTTTTTTTTATGGTAAACGGGTCTATGGAAATTACATTTTGAAGGTTTCCTCCACGAAATATGGCGTTGTTCATGCGAACACCATCTACCGACAATAGAATACGGTTGGTTGCAAACCCCCTGATCATTGGGCTCCCCCCTCCCAATTGACTTTTTTGCACAAAAACCTTCCCACTACTCTGCAAAAGGTCGGCAGAAGTCTGTGGATTGGCAAAAGCGATGTTTCGCGCATCAAAAGTTTCGATTTTTTGGGGAATGTGCTTTTTCTGTTGCTCCCATTTGGAAACAGACATAACGACTTCTTGTAGTTCTTCTGTTTTTAAATATAGGTACACTCTGTTGCCCCTGCGATAGATCTGAGCCTTTGTTGTTGTATAAGGTTCGTAACTAATATGTTTAAAGGTTATTTTCTCGTTCCGGGCAAAAACATCCAGTTCGCTTTTTCCATTGACACCGGTAATGGTACTTTTGGATTGATCTTTGTTAAAGATGGCAATATTGTCTATGGGCGTTCCCGTCTCTGCATCTAAAACAGTTACTTCTTGGGCAAAAATTAAAAAGGAAAATAACGAAAGTACTAGGGTTAAGATTGATTTTTGGTTTTGCATTTTATGTAAATACGGCATTTAAAACGGCAAGTGACTTTGGTTCCCGAAATCCATCCACATGTAATCTGTAATAATGGATAACGGTTTTTAATAGTTCTCGTCGATTGGATTTAGTTAGTTGTATCGTGGACAATGCATCAAAATCCGTGCCTAAAAACCTCTTAAAACCATCAAGATTTTCGCTCTGTATCAAAGGGTTAAGTGATGGGGTTTTGCTGAAGCTACCTTCCAAAAGGTCAAAAAATGGTGAATTGCTATAGGAAGTGTCAGGGTAAAAGCCCAAATATTTGGTAAGGTTGAGTAAAAATAAAATGTGAAAATTGGGCGATAACTTATGTATGTCCATCCAACGAAAGGAATATTCCAAATAATTGAAGAGGCTTTTGTCCTGTTCTTGCTCCTGAATGCTATTGCCAAGCATCTCCGCCAAAAAAAGGACAACACTGTTCTTTACGATATCGGTATGCATGGTTTGATATGGAACGGCCACCTTAACCTCTCGCAAACTCTCCAGATTTCCTTTGTTCTTATGGTTGGCAACAATCTCCAATTGCATTAAGGGAAGAAAGTATGCTGGTCTTATTTTTGCTTTTTTGGAAGTTAGGACACCTTTTAACAAGTATGATTTTACTCCATCGGATTGGGTAAAGGCCTTAACAATAAGGCTGGTGTCCCCATACTTAAGGGAAGAAAGTACAATGGCTCTCGTTGTAATTTGCATATGCCAATAAAAAAGCAGTTACCGGAAGTGTAAATGTAACCACTACTTCTGGTAACTGCCAATCAAATATCAATACTGATGTTCGGAGTCTTAAATTACCCCTTGTGCCAGCATAGCATCTGCAACTTTAACAAAGCCAGCTATATTGGCTCCTTTTACGTAATTGCAATATCCATCTTCGTTTCCGTATTCCACACAAGCATCGTGTATATCGGACATAATTCCTTTTAATCGCTTGTCCACTTCTTCTCTGGTCCAGCTTATACGAAGTGAGTTTTGGCTCATCTCCAATCCTGAAGTGGCAACACCTCCTGCATTGGATGCTTTTCCTGGAGCAAATAGAATTTTTGCTTCGTGGAATACGTGTATGGCTTCTGGAGTAGAAGGCATGTTTGCACCTTCTGCAACGGCAATACATCCGTTTTTGACCAATGCTTTGGCATCATCTCCATCCAATTCGTTCTGGGTAGCACAAGGCAATGCAATATCACAGGCAACTTTCCATGGCGTTTCTCCTTTATGGTATTCAGCAGATGGGTATTTATCCGCATATTCGGAGATTCTTCCACGCTTGTTGTTCTTCAGGTCCATCACAAAGGCAAGCTTTTCCTTGTCAATACCGTCCTTGTCATAGATATACCCTCCAGAATCGGAAAGGGTAAGAACCACTCCTCCAAGGTGCATAACTTTTTCCGCAGCATATTGTGCTACGTTCCCAGAACCTGAAATAACTACCTTTTTTCCTTCAAAAGTTTCATTTTGGGTCTTTAACATGCTATCTGCAAAATATACCGTGCCATAACCGGTTGCTTCTGGACGGATCAATGATCCCCCCCAAGAAAGTCCTTTACCTGTCAACACTCCGGTAAACTCATTGCGGATTTTCTTATACATTCCGAACAAGAAACCGATCTCACGAGCACCTACTCCAATATCTCCGGCAGGGATGTCCGTATTAGGTCCAATGTGCCTGCAAAGTTCAGTCATAAAAGCATGGCAAAAGCGCATGATCTCGTCATCCGATTTTCCTTTTGGGTCAAAATCGGAACCTCCTTTACCACCTCCCATAGGTAAAGTGGTCAAACTATTCTTGAACACCTGCTCAAAGGCCAAGAATTTAAGAACACTGGCATTTACGGTTGGGTGAAAGCGCAAGCCTCCTTTGTACGGTCCTATCGCAGAGTTCATTTGCACTCGGTAACCACGGTTTACATGGATTTCACCACTATCATCTATCCAAGCTACGCGGAACGAAATCAATCGTTCAGGTTCTACCATTCTTAATAAAATGTTTTTTCCGTGGTAAATATCGTGTTGAGCGATATAAGGTATCACGGTTTCGGCAACCTCTTGCACTGCTTGTATGAATTCAGGCTCATGACCATTTCTGGCGATTACCTCATCCATAAATGCTTTTATTTTATTTTCCATAAATGGGTTAAAATTAAATGTCTCTTCGCGAGCGAAAAGCGCTT
>JAAEZN010000008.1 GCA_018222835.1 Algicola sp.
CTTCATCCTCATCCACTCTGTTCATTTGCTCGTATTTGGCAACAGCTCTTTTTACAGAGGCCTCAAAACGTGCTAGAGTGATGGGTTTGTGAAGATAATCTGTAACGTCGTAATCGAACGCTTTTAGTGCATAATCAGGTTTTCCGGTAATAAGGATAACCTGTGGTGGGTTCTCTAAGGCCTCTAAAAGGTCAAAACCACTTATGATCGGCATTTCAACATCTAGGAAGATGAGGTCGATATCATGGTTTTTTAGGCCATTTTTGGCTTCAATTGCGTTACTGTACTCGGCAACCAAGGCTAGGTGTGGATGATTGTTGACCAATTTCGCTACGGCCATGCGCTGCATGGAAGAATCGTCTACAATTATACTTTTTAATTTCATGAATGGGGTGATTTGTAGGGTTTTAAATCATCGGCAAATTACATAAAAAAGACGTTTAACAGCAACAAAAGATGTAAACATGGTCTATTTTGTTGTGTAGATTGCCATATGCGTTATTTAGGTTTAATTGGGTTCATCAATGTTGATAACTCTTGTACTTTAACGAAGTTTTTTCACTTTTCTTGCAGGAGGAAAGAATTATTGTTAATTTTGCGCTCCTTTAAAAATATAGTATAATGAACCATTACGAAACTGTTTTCATTTTGAATCCCGTTCTGTCTGAAACGCAGATAGAGGAAACAGTCAAGAAGTTTGAGGATTTCTTGATTAAGAATGGTGCCAAAATGGTCTCCAAAGAAGATTGGGGATTAAAAAAATTGGCCTATCCCATTCAGCACAAAAAAAGTGGATTTTACCACTTGTTCGAATTTCAAGCTCCGGGCGAGGCCATCGGACCTTACGAATTGGAATTTAGAAGAGATGAGCGCATTATGCGTTTTTTGACCGTTAGATTAGACAAGCACGCAATTGCTTGGGCGGAAAAAAGAAGAACTAAATTAAAAGCAAAGGCATAAGGGTATGGCATCTATTGAGCAACAAGCAAAATCAAAAAAAGACGGGGAAATCAGATATTTGACCCCGCTTAATATTGAGACCAGCAAGCAAAAGAAGTATTGTAGGTTCAAAAAGTCAGGTATCAAATACATTGACTATAAAGATCCGGATTTCTTGATGAAGTTGGTAAATGAGCAAGGTAAATTGCTTCCAAGAAGACTTACAGGTACTTCATTGAAATATCAAAGAAAAGTGGCACAGGCCGTAAAACGTGCCCGTCACCTAGCGTTAATGCCGTATGTTGGCGATATGTTGAAATAAAAAACACCAGAGAATGGAACTTATTCTAAAAGAAGATGTACAGGATTTGGGATTTAAGGATGATATCGTTACCGTAAAGAACGGTTACGGCAGAAACTACCTTATCCCTCAAGGTTTGGCCGATTTGGCTACACCTTCTGCCAAAAAAGTTTTGGCCGAAAACCTTAAGCAAAGAGCTCACAAGGAGAAAAAAGTAATAGACGAAGCAACTAAGGTTGCCAATGCGTTGAAGCAATTGGAAATTAAGATTGCTGCAAAGGTAGGTGCAGGCGACAAATTGTTCGGATCTGTAACAAACATAGACCTTGCTGCTGCTTTGGATAAAGAAGGACACCAAATTGACAAAAAATTCATCAATATTAAAGGTGGAGCTGTCAAAAGAGTTGGTCCTTACGAAGCAATTATCAGATTACACAGGGAAGTTATCTTAGAATTTCCTTTTGAAGTGGTTGCAGAAGCAAAATAAGCTTTAATAAGTATTTAATAATAAGAAGAGTTATGCATGCATAACTCTTTTTTTGTTTATCCAATTACAAGTATTTATACTTTTGAACCATGAAATATAAGAGACTTTCAAAAGAGCAATTGGAAGAGTTACATCCTGAGTTTATCAACTTTTTGGCGACCCAATCCATTACAGCTGATGAGTGGAAGACCATAAAAGAAGAAAAACCTGATGTGGCCGAAGAAGAAATTGATGTTTTCAGCGATTTAATATGGGAAGGTGTGCTGAACAAGGTGGAGTATTTGGAGAATGTTTCCGAAAGGCACATGCATTTATTCCATTTAACGGATAAAGAGATGAAGCTGTTATCCGTTAAGATACTTAATCCGGAGATCGACCTCAGGACCGAGGTAGGTTTTGGATGGTTTAAAAGGAATTACCAATCCGACTTTGTGGAATATTTATCTGCTTCCAAAGCTTATGGTGAGGATAAGAACGCTGATAAGTTCGAATTGATCAAACAAGGTGCGGTAATCACCAAAGGCGAACTATACCAGTGGTTCGATCAAATAATAGAGCACTAATAGCCCAGAATTAAAATACTAGGGCATAAACAGATAAATACATCCGAACTCTCAGTTCGAACGCAGTTGAGTACCTATTGGAACGTGCAGAGGTTTTTCCTCAGAACTATTTTAAGGATGCTAAGTGATTAAAGAATCAATTGTAAAGATAAGTTTGAAGTGCTCAAATGGATATAGAATAAAAAACAAAGGGTTGCCAATATTGGCAACCCTTTGTTTTTAGGTTTGTGTTGTAATTTAATGGGGTACAATCTTACTCTAATCCATAAAATTCCATTACTTCGTGGTAATTGGCAACATCTATTCCGGCACTTTTTAAATCATTGGCAACGGAATTTTTGCCAGCCATCGAATCTGAGTTGATCTCAACCATGGTAATATGCAAGGTAGCGGATATACCTTCTGGTAAAACGGGAAAGGCGCCCGGAGTACCGTCTGTATTGTAAACAATCAACCCAAATAATCCTTCGGTATATTGGAATTCCAACTTAATGCCAAGACCCATAATTGTACCAGGTAAATGATAGTAAGTACTTTTGTCCAATTCAGAGACTTCTAAATACACTATCAGTACGTGGTTTTGTAGAGCCTCGGCTGTAAATTCGGGAACATCTATAGTTAAAGCCCCTTCTCCAGCAGCTTGCGTAATGTCAAACTCTATTTTGTTTACATTGGCATTGCCATTTTCTCCTTGCTCTCCTTGGGGTCCTTGTTCCCCCTGAGGCCCTAGTTCGCCTTGGATTCCTTGTTTGCCCTGAATTCCTTGTTCGCCATCTTCGCCATCTTCGCCAGAGCAAGAAAAGAATAAAATGCTGACAATTAAGCAGCTGAAAAATAAAATTTTTGAAGTTTTCATGTTGTATGCTTTAACAGTTAAAGGTTCAAAGAGAAAACAAAATGTTTCATTCTTTATCTGCCGATTGATGGATGACCGGTTTGGTTTGATGGATGCTTATTTTCAATTCATATAGTTTTTGGAAAATGATTCTAAATTTGAAGTTTTGTCCAATTCTCCAATGAAGAATAAATTTTTTAACACCGTATATTTGCACGAGAATTTAATACCACATGGCAAAAAAAACATCCATCCCAAAGGGAACCAGAGATTTTTCACCGGCTGAAGTAGCCAAACGGAACTATATCATCCAGACCATAAAAAAGCATTTCGAAACTTATGGTTTTCAGCCTATAGAGACGCCGTCCTTTGAAAACTCGGAAACCTTGATGGGCAAATACGGAGATGAGGGAGACCGTTTGATTTTTAAAATCTTGAATTCTGGGGATTTTATCTCTAAGGTTGATGATATTACCTACAGTTCCAAGAACTCGGCGACCTTGACCCCAAAAATCTCGGAAAAGGCTCTTCGCTACGATCTTACGGTACCTTTTGCCCGTTATGTGGTAATGCACCAGAACGAAATTGATTTTCCGTTTAAAAGATACCAGATTCAGCCTGTATGGAGGGCAGACCGACCACAAAAAGGGCGTTTTCGTGAGTTTTACCAGTGCGATGCCGATGTGGTTGGTGCCAATTCCCTGCTTCAGGAAGTGGAGTTTGTACAATTGTACGATGCCGTGTTCACAGACTTGGGATTACAGGGAACCACAATCAAAATAAACAATAGAAAAATACTATCTGGGATTGCCGAAGTTATCGGGGCAAAAAATCTTTTAGTGGATTTTACCGTTGCTTTGGATAAATTGGACAAAATAGGCGAGGAGAAGGTAAAAGCGGAGATGATGGAAAAGGGTATTTCGGAAACAGCAATTTCCAAAGCACAGCCATTGTTCCAAATGACCGGAACTGCTTCTGAACAATTGGAAAAACTATCAGCTATCTTATCTGGCTCAGAGGTAGGTATGCTCGGTGTTTCAGAATTGGAAGAAATTATTACAACTGTGGATATGTTGGGGCTGCAATCCGCTAAATTACAGTTGGATGTTACTTTGGCCAGAGGTCTCAATTATTATACAGGAGCCATTTTCGAGGTCGCAGCGCCGGAAGGTGTAAAAATGGGCTCCATCGGCGGTGGAGGCCGTTATGATGACCTAACTGGAATTTTTGGGTTAAAAGATGTAAGTGGTGTTGGCATTTCCTTTGGATTAGATCGTATTTATTTGGTGTTGGAAGAGCTGAACCTGTTCCCGGATAGTTTGGATTCATCTCTGGACGTACTTTGCCTCAACTTTGGCAAAAAAGAAGCTCAGGCTGCTCTAAAATTGGTGTCTGGATTACGTAAAAATGGTGTTCGAGCGGATCTATACCCTACAGATGCCAAAGTACAGAAGCAATTTAAATATGCAGACAAAAGAGGCGTTCCTTATGTAATTCTTTTAGGAGAGGAAGAATTGAACACAAATGCTTTTGTTGTAAAAGAAATGAAGAGCGGTGGCCATAAGGCTTATGCTATTGATGCTGTGGCCAAGTTTGCCGAGGATATTTTAAGCTAGACTCTTTTTTTGATTTCTTTTACAATGGTTTTGTAGTAAGTTGGACCATGAGGCACATACTTGCCAACACTGGCCAAACCCCAAGTTTCTTCAGCAAACTTAAACAGGGGGATCAGGGCTAAATCTTCAACTTCGCTCTTTTGTTTGGTAAGCTGGCTTAGGGGCAATTTGAGTTGACACAAATAAATGTGATGCAGTTCGGCATCAATAAAATCTTCGGAAATTTTATGCACCGCTTTAAAAGTGCCCAGGGATTCTAAGTCAGCTTCGGATATGGCCAAGCCTATTTCTTCGTTGACTTCCCTGATGGCTGCAGCAATAATGTTTTCACCAGCGGCAACATGCCCGGCTACCGAAACATCCCAAAGTAATGGGTGGGTTGCTTTGTTTTTGCCCCGTTGCTGTATCAGAATACGACCCTCGGGTGTGTATAACCAAACATGAATGGTTGGATGCAACAGCCCTTTGCGGTGGGCTTCCGATTTTAAACAGGATTCCCCTGTTGGTCTTCCTTGTTCGTCCAAAATGTCAACACGCTCATCCATATTATATAAAGATAAAAAAAAGTCACCCTGAAGAGGTTTCAGGGTGACATAATTTTAAGATCTGAAAGGATGACAGACGCTCAGTTAATCAAAATAGCTAAAGGTTTCTCCTTCTTTGATGTTCAATAGAGTTTCATAAATTAAACGGATCACATTCTCCACATCTTCTTTATGAACCGTTTCCACTGTAGTGTGCATATAGCGCAACGGAAGTGAGATCAAAGCAGAGGCCACGCCACCATTACTGTAGGCAAAAGCGTCCGTATCCGTTCCTGTAAAACGAGAAGATGCATTGCGCTGGAAAGGTATTTTATGGGCTTCGGCAGTGTCTAAAATGCGCTCACGGAGTTTATTTTGCACCGCTGGAGCATAGGAAATTACTGGTCCATCACCGATTTTGGTCTCTCCCTCGGTCTTTTTGTTGATCATTGGGGTAGTAGTGTCGTGGCAAACATCCGTAACGATCGCAACATTGGGTTTTATGGTGTGCGTTATCATTTCCGCGCCACGCAATCCAATTTCTTCCTGTACCGAATTGGTAATATAAAGCCCAAAAGGAAGCTCTTTTTTGTTCTCTTTTAGTAAACGGGCCACTTCTGCAATCATAAATCCACCCATACGGTTATCCAAGGCTCTGCATACAAATTTATCCTTGTTCAAAATATGGAATTGGTCCGGGTAAGTAATCACACAGCCTACGTGAACGCCCATTTTCTCCACTTCTTCCTTGTCCTTGGCACCTATATCAATAAAAATATTGTCCAATTTAGGCGGTTCTTCCTTTGCTTTGTTCCTTGTGTGGATGGCCGGCCATCCGAACACACCTTTTACAATACCGTTTTTAGTGTGGATGTCCACCCATTTGGAGGGTGCAATTTGATGGTCGCTTCCACCATTGCGGATTACATAGAGCAAACCCTCTTCTGTAATATAGTTTACGTACCAAGAAATTTCATCGGAGTGCCCTTCTATGACCACTCTATATTTGGCATCCGGATTTATAACCCCAACGGCAGTACCGTAGGTGTCCGTTATAAATTCGTCCACATAAGGTTTTAAATAGTCCATCCAGATTTTTTGGCCTTCCCACTCATAACCGGTCGGAGAGGCGTTGTTCAAATATTTTTCTAGAAATTCGAGGGATTTTTTGTTGATGATATTCTTCTTTGCCATGTATCTGATTTAGTGTACAAAAATAAGAATATTCACTTTTATTTAATAACCATATCATACCTTTATCCTTACTTTTGGCAAGACTATTGAGGAACAAATCTTATGCTGCGTAACTGCTTTCTTTTTGTTTTTATGGCAATTATGTCTCTTGGGTTTGCTCAAGAGTCCGCAAAGGATTCCGTTATTGCCCCTTTGAATCCCATAGCCAATGATTCTATAGAGGACTATTATGTTCGATTTGAAGGGGACTCCATTTTGATGAGCTCCATTGCTCTGGATGAAGTCTATATTTTTGGTAAACTTGAGTTTGCCAACCAAAAGGACAAATTACGATATTACATTCTACGTCGAAAAACCTTGAAGGTGTATCCGTATGCTAAATTGGCTGCCGAGCGGTTGGTACAACTCAACGATAGTTTGCAGCACATCAAAAAAAAGCGGCACCAAAAGCGCTACACCCGAAAGGTTCAAAAATATATCGAAGGAGAGTTTTCTGAGGAGTTGAAAAAGTTGACCCGAACAGAAGGACAGATTCTGGTAAAGCTGATACACCGCCAAACCGGAATCACGGCCTTTGATCTTGTAAAGGAACTTCGGAGTGGATGGAGGGCCTTTTGGTACAACACCACGGCAAGCATGTTCAAAATAAGTTTAAAGGAAGAGTTTAGGCCCGAAGTTGTTCACGAGGATTATTTGATCGAGGATATATTGCAGCGGGCTTTTGCAGCCAGTCGATTGGAACGTCAAAAATCGGTTTTGGATTACGATTACGCACAACTTACCAATAAGTGGAAAAATAGACCACCAGATACGGAGAATTAGCTTTTGGATTTTTTCCCGAATATAGCTTCCATTACAATCCCTACCGATCTAAATCCCAAATAGATGGCCAAAATGGCAAAGATGATACCCAAGATCAGAACGGGCCAATAAAACGGATGCCCATCATTTTTAAAGGCTTGATATATTAAAAGTGGACCCATAAACATGGCAAGCACCGTGAAACCAAACGATTTTATCCCTTTTACCAGTAGTTCTTTGTTAGTTCGCCTCATGGGACCAAAGTAGGAATATTAGCTTATATTTAGTGGATATCGCACTAAAAATTAAGTATGGAGCTACTAATTCTTGGGGTTGTTGTTCTTTTTATAGTAATTGCGACCGTAAAATTTAAAATGCATCCGATTTTCTCATTGACCATTGCTGCTATAGCCTCTGGTTTTTTGTTGGGACTTGCACCGCAAGAGATAATGTCCACCATGGCAGATGGTTTTGGAAAAACCCTTTCGGGCATTGGTTTGGTCATTGCATTCGGAACAGTGATCGGGATTTACTTGGAGAAAACTGGAAGCACACAGGTTTTGGCCAATAGTATTTTAAAGGTGATTGGTCTTAAACGATCACCTTTGGCCATTAATGTGGCGGGTTTTGTTATCTCCATTCCCGTTTATTGTGATTCAGGATACATCATACTTTCATCTTTGAACAAAGCGATAAGTAAAAAAACAGGCATTCCTGCTTTGGTATTTGCCATATCATTGGCAACGGGATTGTATTCGGCCCACGTTTTTGTACCGCCTACACCGGGCCCATTGGCTGCTGCTGCCATTCTTGATGCCGATTTGGGCACAGTATTGATCTTAGGTATTTTGGTGGCGGTCCCTGTTTCCGTTTCGGGCTACTTTTGGGCTCGATTTATTGGTAAGTCTTTGATAGAGAAGAATAATCAAGAGGAAATAGTTGAAAAAATAGAAGTTCAACCCACTATTAAACCATATCGGGCCTTTTTGCCTTTATTGGTACCAATTGTATTGATTGCCATGAGTTCCATTGCTGGTTATCCCACCAGACCGTTGGGAGAGGGATGGGTGTTTGCCGCTTTTGATTTTTTAGGGAGTCCCGTAATAGCATTGTTGGTCGGGGTGTTCTTTGCTTTTGCACTGGGAGGTCGGTTTTCGGCCGAAGAAAAGAAGAGTTGGGTTCCCGAAGCATTCAGGCAAGCAGGTGCAATTGTTTTGATTACAGGTGCTGGAGGGGCCTTTGGAGCTATTCTAAGAACCATGGATATCGCCTCGATCATGGATTTGGAGTCCAGCAGTGGTATGGGCGGTTTGTTGATTGCTTTTTTAATCGCTGCCGTACTCAAAACTGCTCAAGGATCATCTACCGTGGCCATAATAACGACTTCAGCAATTATTGCGCCTTTGCTGGAAACCTTTGGATTGATCTCCATTACGGACAAAGCACTTGCGGTATTGGCCATTGGGGCAGGGGCCATGACGGTTTCACACATTAATGACAGTTATTTTTGGGTGGTTTCGCAATTCTCCAATATGAACGTAAAAACAGCTCTAAGAGGGCATACTTTGGGAACCCTGATTCAAGGTGTGATTGGTATTTTAATGATTTTGGTGCTTTATGCGCTAGTCTAGAGCAACTACTGTATAACTATACTCGAAGTATATTCCTGCGCTACAGCAAAGAAACCTAGGGCATAATCGTTGGGGCGTTCCACATTGTCCAAAATAGTGATATTGTCCAGTCCGGTAATATCGAACACATTGCCACGAACCGTTGCTACCGGAGTTTGGAAAATACCGCCATCGTTTTGGGTCTGTTCCAGAACCAAATCCATATAGTTGTAGAACTCCTCTGTGGAGCCAAGAATACTCACAGTGACCTCATCGCCCGCAGAAATCTCATCGTTGTAGAAATAAGAGAATTCAAATTGCTGTCCTTGGAAGAATTCATCTTCGATTACCAGAAATTCATTGTTCATAAAGTCGAAAGCATAGTAATTGTCACTGGTGCCATCATCGGTAAATGTAACTTTGACCTCGGTTTCATCTTCATCGATAAAGGTGTCCATGCCCTGTTCCAGATTATCAATTGGTGCTGTAGGGGCATACTCGGTCTGGGCAAAATATTTTTTGCCGTTGTGGGTAAGTTGTAGAATAAACACCACACCGGGTTCTGCCGAAGCTGTTCGTATGCGCTGATCGGTGGTAAAATTAGGGTCGGGCACATATATGCCCGTTCCAGTGGATTCCTCTATTAAATTGCAAAAAGATAGCGTTTCAAACAATCCTTCATCTGTTAGAACGCCATAGCTTATAACTGCATTTTCCACTTGGGTGGTTTGGTTCTCATCAAAAAACCGACTTGTTTCCCGCATGGTAATCCTAACATCTACAAATTCTTCGCTTTTGTTCACGCGTAAAAGTCCATCTACTACCAATCTTGCTTCCACTTCTGGCAAATCCACATCGATAGGGTCTTCGCAAGACACAATAAATAAAGTGATAAAAATATATGTTAGAGTTTTTTTCATACCACTAGAATTTAAAATTATAGGTTACGGATGGGACTATGCCAAAAATAGCCGTACGAACCGCCTCGTTACGCCCGGTATCCTCATTTTCCCTAAAATTGATGGATGCAGCATTTTTACGGCTATAAGCATTGTAAATACTGAACACCCATTCGGATTGTATTTTTTTATGGCTGTTCCGTTTTGGTGTTAAGGTGGCCGATAGATCCAATCGATGATAATCTGGCAAACGTTCTTTATTTCTTAAGCCATAATAGGGAACGTTTACACCTTCAAACTCGAACTGACCAATAGGGTAGTTGGTAGGTTGCCCGGTTTGATACACGAAATTGGCATTTATGTTCCATTTTTCGTTGAGGTCAAAGCTTCCGTAAATGGACAGGTCATGAGGTTTATCGTAAGGGGTGTTGTACCAATCCCCAAAATTGATGCCCGTTTCCAAATTGGAGCGTCCAGAATCGAACCCTAATTTTCTGCTAGGAGTTCTTTGCTCCGACTTGGAGAGTGTATATGCCAACCAACCCTTGAGCCGGCCTTCGTTCTTGCGAAACAAGATTTCCAACCCGTAGGCTCGTGCCTCACCGTTCAATATAACTTGTTCTATGGCTTTGTTGGCAATAAGATTGGCTCCATCTATATAATCGATCCTGTTTTGGATATCCTTATAAAAAACTTCGGTTTCCAAGCTGTATTCCCCATTTTTTATATTTCTGAAATACCCTACGGCATATTGATCTAACAACTGTGGTTTTACAAAAGGTCCACTTGGTGTCCAAACATCTAAAGGGGTAGGGGAGTTGGTATTGGATAGTAAATGCAGATACTGGGCCAATCGCGTGTAACTTGCTTTAATAGAGTTTTTTTCTTTGAACGAATAGGACATGGAAACTCTGGGCTCCAGATTAAAAAAGGTTTTAAGGGTTTGCCCTTTACCAGAACTAATGGTATCTATTGCTTTGCCTTCGCGATAGGTTAATGTAAAAGGATCAAATTCTACAGGGTTATTGTTTTGGTACACATAAAACTTGTCTTGTCCAAAGCGGTTAAATTGACTCGCCCTAAGACCATATTGAATACTTAGGCTATTACTAATTTGATGCTCAATATCGATATATGCCGCGTTTTCGTTGGCGTATTTTTTTGTCAATTGCTCTTCAAGAATACCTGAATCGGGACTATTGGGAACAATTTTTCCGGGATTGAACACATAGTAAATACCGTTTACGCCATAGTTTAGTTGAAGCTTATCGTTCAGGTAATGTTTTAGGTCGTACTTAACGTTAAAGTTGCGAATACCCGAATTCCATTCAAACCCTACAAAATCAAGTTCTAAACCATAATAATAATCTGAATAGATCAAGGATAGGTTGGAGAACAGTTTATCGGAAAACAAATGGTTCCAGCGTAAATTTCCAACAGCATTTCCGTAAACATTTACAAAGCGTTCATTTACATTAAAGAGATCTCGACCAAAGTATCCGGATAGGAATATATTGTTGTTCTCGTTTATCTTGTGGTTGATCTTAGCGTTCAAATCATAAAAATAGGCCTTACTGTTAACGTCGAACAAGGGTAAGAACAAGTGTGCGTAGGAAGCTCTTCCGCCAATCAAAAATGCTGCCCTATCTTTTTGAATGGGGCCTTCCAAGAGCAATCGACTGGCTACCGCGCCTATACCGCCATTTACTTTAAAGTCTTTGCTATTTCCTTCTTTCTGAAAAATATCGAGTACGGATGAGACCCTCCCGCCGTATCTGGCGGGAATCCCCCCTTTAAAAAGTTTGACATCCTTGATGGCATCTGGGTTAAAGACGGAAAAGAAGCCAAATAAGTGGGAGGAATTAAAAATGGTAGCTTCATCTAACAGAATTAGGTTTTGATCGGCTGCGCCACCACGCACATTAAATCCGGATGAAGCTTCTCCGGCATTCGTGACCCCGGGCAACAATACCAAGGACTTTATAACATCTGCCTCGCCAAGTACCACGGGGACTTGTTTTATGGTCTTTGCCGCAAGGGTGGTAACGCTCATTTGAGGTTTACGGATATCCAACCGTTCAACATCTTCCGTTACTACCACTTCTTGTAGTTGCTCAGCTTTTTCGGCAAGGTTAAAATCCTGTTTCCTATTTTGGTTCAGGTTTATTGTCCTAACTACTTCTTGAAAGCCTAGATAACTCACGATTACCTGGTATTGTCCTTCTGGAAGGGTTATGGAATAGAAACCGTATTCGTTTGTGGTTGTACCGGTTTTTAGCTCCGAAATGGCTACTGTTACGCCTATTAGGGTTTCGTTACTGGTGGCTTCGGAAATTGTACCGCTCAGAGTGTATCGCTGTTGAGCCTGGAGCACGAAAAAATGCCCAAACAGGGCAAGCAATAGTGCAAGTAAATGTCTGGGCATTCGATTGGTTTTTTTAAAAATAAGCATTTTCCATAAAAGGATAAAAATGAAAACTGGTTCTGGGGGCTTTTAGCATATCCTGCATCAAAAATAAAAGGGCGGCCCTTTTTAGGGTCGCCCTTTTGTCTTATTTAGTTCCGATTTTGATTATCCAATGGAATTCAAAATTCTGTTCAATGTTTCACTGGGGCGCATTGCTTTGGACGCCATTTCTGGATTTGGCAGATAATAACCTCCAATGTCCACGGGAGAACCTTGTGCATTGATCAATTCCTGTGCAATGGCACTCTCGTTGGAAGAAAGATCTTGATACACTTTGGCAAATATTTCTTTTAATTCTCCATCTTCATCTTGCTTGGCCAATTGTTCGGCCCAGTAAAGCGATAAATAGAAATGACTTCCCCTTGTGTCCAGCTCGTTCACTTTTCTGGAAGGTGATTTATCCTGGTTCAAGAACTCTTCTGTAGCTTTATCCAACGCATCGGCAAGCACTTGAGCTTTTTTGTTGTTGTTCTTTTCCCCAAAGAATTCCAAGGAAACGGCCAACGCCAAGAATTCTCCAAGGGAGTCCCATCTTAAGTGGCCTTCCTCCAAGAATTGCTCTACGTGCTTTGGGGCTGAACCACCGGCACCTGTTTCGAACAATCCTCCACCGTTCATTAAGGGTACAATGGAAAGCATTTTGGCGCTCGTTCCCACTTCCAAAATAGGGAAAAGGTCTGTCAAGTAGTCCCTCAATACATTCCCGGAAACGGAAATGGTATCTTTTCCTTCCTTCATGCGTTTTAGGGTAAACTTGGTAGCTTCAATAGGGGAAAGGATTCGGATGTCAAGACCATCGGTATTATGATCTTTCAAGTATAGATTTACTTTTTTAATAAGTTCGGCATCGTGGGCCCTACTGTCGTCCAACCAAAAAACTGCAGGTGTACCGGTGGCCCTTGCACGAGAAACGGCTAATTTCACCCAATCCTGAACAGGAGCGTCCTTAACTTGGCACATTCTCCAAATGTCACCTTTTTCCACGGTATGTTCAATCAATGTATCACCAGCGGCATTGATAACTTTTACCGTACCCGCTTTCTCAATTTCAAAAGTTTTATCGTGCGATCCGTACTCTTCGGCCTTTTGTGCCATTAACCCTACATTGGGTACTGTACCCATTGTGGTTGGGTCGAATGCGCCATGCTCCTTACAGAAATCAATGGTAGCTTGGTACACACCGGAATAGCTACTATCGGGAATTATAGCTTTTGTATCTTGAAGCTCTCCATTTTTGTCCCACATTTTACCAGAGTTTCTGATCATGGCGGGCATAGAGGCGTCAATAATAACATCGCTTGGCACATGTAGGTTGGTGATTCCCTTATCGGAATTTACCATGGCCAAGTCAGGACCGTTATCGATACTGTCCTTAATTGCCTTCTCGATTTCTTTGTGCTGTGCTTCGGGCAATTCTCCAATTTTATCCAATAGAGATTCTAGGCCATTGTTCGGGTTTATTCCCAATTTATCGAAGGCATCCCCATAGCTTTTGAACAATTCCGAGAAATATACTTCCAGTGCGTGACCAAATATGATAGGGTCGGAAACCTTCATCATCGTGGCCTTAAAGTGCAAGGACAATAAAATATTGCTCTCTCTTGCATCGGCAATTTCTTTTGTCAAGAATTCCACCAATGCTTTTTTGCTCATAACCGTGGCATCGATAACCTCGCCTTGTAAAAGTGAAAGGTTGTTTTTAAGTACGGTGGTCTCTCCATCGTTGCCGACCAACTCAATGCGGATATTGTCCGCATGTGACAAGGTCATTGATTTTTCGTTGGATTTAAAATCGCCGTGAGCCATAGTGGCCACATGGGTCTTGGAGTCTGAAGACCATTTGCCCATGGTGTGAGGATGAGCCTTTGCGTAGTTTTTAACAGCTTTTGGTGCGCGTCTGTCCGAGTTTCCTTCTCGAAGCACTGGATTTACCGCACTACCTTTTACTTTATCGTATTTTGCTTTGATGGCCTTTTCCTCATCGGACTTTGGCTCATCTGGATAATCAGGAAGTTTGTATCCCTTTGCTTGAAGTTCCTCTATGGCTTCTTTTAATTGAGGTATGGAGGCACTGATATTAGGGAGCTTAATGATGTTGGCTTCTGGGGTTTTTGCAAGTTCGCCCAAGATGGCCAGGTCGTCCGTAACTTTTTGGTCCTCGGTCAATAACTCGGGGAACATGGCAGCAATTCTACCGGCCAAGGAGATGTCCTTGGTCTCTACTGCGATATTGGCGGTCTCGGTAAATGATTTAACAATGGGCAAGAATGATAATGTTGCTAAGGCAGGAGCCTCATCTGTTTTGGTGTAATAAAGTTTTGCCATTTATCTGTATTTGTTTGAGCGGTTGCAAATATACGATTTATGGACGGTGAAGTACGAATGGAAAAGAGTAAAAAGTAGGTGGTTTTGTTGTGAATTTATTAAAAACAAAAGCCATATCCTCTTTTTAAAGAAGGATATGGCTTTCAGATAGGACTAAAACTTGTTTTGTTGCCAAAACCATAATCTATTAGATTACATTTTAAGTCCCCTCGACGTTTACTCTGCTATGTTTCTAATTTTTCAACTAAACTACATTTTGCAAAGTGATACTGTTGCATTCCTAAATTTTATCAAAAAAAAAAATTGCTCTTTTATTCGCACATAAAATTTATTCTTTCTCCTGTAGAATTGCCTGAGCGCCTCCCCAATCGAAAATCCTTTTGTGATCAGTAGTGTTACCAATTAAAAGGGAATACAAAGTTTTAAAGAACGTCAACTTTAAATCGATATCATTGTGATGGTATCCCAATCATATCTTTGTCTAAAGTAGATGGAATATTTAAATCCAACAACTTTTTAAGTGTTTAAAAATCAACATGATATAAACCGGTGTTATTAACAATTGTTCATAAAAAAAGCACCCATTATGGGTGCTTTTTCATGTTGTACAGGATATAGATTATCCTTTGATCTCTTTGATACGGGCCTTTTTACCGGTAAGACCTCTAAAGTAGAAGATTCTAGATCTGCGTACTTTACCTTTTTTGTTTACCTCAACTCTTTGCAAAGCAGGCATGTTTACCGGGAAAATTCTTTCCACACCAACAGTACCGGACATTTTGCGAATGGTAAAGGTTTCTGTAGCACCACTTCCTCTACGTTGTATCACTACACCTTTAAAGAACTGGGTACGTGTTTTTTCACCTTCCTTGATTTCGTAATAAACAGTGATGGTGTCACCAGCTGAAAATTTTGGAAATTCTTTTTTTGGAACAAATTCGTCTTCAACAAATTTTACTAAGGATTCCATTTTTGTCTTTTTAATTGTTTTGGACAAGACCAACTTTCACGGATTTCGTCAGAGGTTGATTTTGAGATTGCAAAAGTAATGCAATATTTAGAAATAGCAAGTGGTTTTTTGCTTTTTGAATCAATTATCCATTTCCGGGATGTTTTTTCACCTGTTTTATGACAAACAACAACAATCCGATAGCAAACAGAATGTAGGGGAGGGGCGTCAACAAACTACCCAACGCATTGGCTTTGATGACAGATTCTTGGCCTGCTTGGGCCGAGAATGTGGTAAGGAGAAGCGTGCCGAGCGAAAATACAATGGAAAGCACGCTGCCCAAAAACATAAGTGTAGTGCCTAGGTTTCTTTGCTTGGTAAAAAGAATGCCGCTCGCCAACACAAGAATTAGTTTCCCCAAAGCGGTCAGAACGCCTCCAACCATAAAGTATGCTTCGTAGTTTGCCATAGTGTCTTATTTTAGGAGATCGGGTCTTCTTTTTTTTGTTCGTTCCAAAGCTTGGTCTTCCCGCCATTTTTCAATCTCAGGAAAGTTACCGCTCAACAAAATTTTTGGTACTTCCATGCCTTTATATTCTGCTGGCCTAGTATATACTGGAGGTGCCAGTAAATTATCCTGAAAAGTATCGGTAAGGGCAGAAGTTTCATCGTTTAGGACTCCAGGGAGTAGTCGTATTACGGCATCGCATAAAATGGCGGCGCCCAGTTCACCTCCGGAAAGTACGTAGTCGCCCACCGAGATTTCCTTGGTCACAAACATATCCCTTACCCGTTGGTCCACTCCTTTATAATGTCCGCAGAGTATGATCAAGTTTTTTTTAAGGGATATTTGGTTGGCCATTCCCTGGTTCAATGTTTGACCATCGGGTGTCATATAAATAATCTCATCGTACTCTCTTTCAGATTTGAGTTTTGAGATGCATTTATCAATAGGTTCTACCATCATCACCATGCCTGCGCCACCACCAAACTGATAATCGTCCACTTGTTTATAGTTGCCAGAGGTATAGTCCCTTAAATTATGTAGGTGCACTTCTACCAATCCTTTTTCGATGGCCCTTTTTAAAATAGAAGCTTCAAAAGGGCTTTTTAAAAGTTCGGGAAGTACTGTAATAATGTCAATACGCATGGACATTTTGTATGGATATTAATTTGCGTCAAAAGTAATGAAAGCTATTCTAACAGTTATGAAAAAGAAAGGCTCCCGTTTTTAGGGAGCCTTGTTTCTTATTTTTTCTGCTTGTTGAGCTCATCCTGCAGTTGTCGGCTAATTTTTTGCTCACGCTCCAGTGAGCGGCGCCTGTGGTTTTGATATTCTTCTTCCAGATCGGCGAGTGCAGATTTGGCCTGCTGCGTCAAGAAATTACTATTTCTGAATCGATAGATAAAAAATAATAACAACAATAAAAGTCCAAAAATGATGGACCACAGTATAAAATTATAGGAGCCTTTACTGATCAATGCGCCAAAAAAGGAAATACTGTCCTTTTCTTCGGTAACATTGTTCAATTTATTGGTGGTATCCTGTAATTTCTCATTGAGGTCTTCAATTTCGGATTTGTTCGCATCAATAGTAGCGGACAGGTCCTTTATGGTTTTATTGGCCGTATCTATAGAATCAAAAATGTTGTTTTTTGTTTCGTACAGCTCGGATAACTTGATTACTTCATAGCGGATGCCATTGGCCCGATAATTTCCAGACTTTTTTTCCAGCTCTTCGAATTGACCTCTTAAGGTGTTGTCCGTTTCTTGGGCAGGGGATTCCGCATCCTGCGCGTGGATAAAAAATGTTGGAATAAGTAAGATTAGGCCGAATAAATTGCGTAATTGCTTCATGTTCAATAATGTTCTCGTATTAAATTTAGATTAAGGGCGGGACGAAATTACACCAATATACCTAATTTTGAAAAAGAAAACTGGTTCTTTGAACAATTCGTCATCCATTAATAGTACGTATAACGCCTAACTTTTGCGATATATTTTGCCAATCGTACAACTTGATGGGAGTATCCATACTCATTATCGTACCAAATATAAAGAACCACATTTTTGCCATCTGCAGAAACAATTGTGGCTTTACTATCATAAATAGATGGTGCAGTGGTTCCAATTATATCCGAAGAAACGAGTTCGTTGCTCAGGGCATATTTTATCTGCTCCACCAAATCACCTTCCAAAGCATACTTTTTTATAATGGTGTCGATTCCTTCTTTGGAAGTTTTGTTTTTTACCTCCAAATTCAGAATCGCCAAGGATCCATTGGGCACAGGAACTCTAATGGCGTTCGATGTAAGTTTGCCTTGTAGTGAGGGTAGGGCCTTGGCAACTGCGGAGCCGGCGCCAGTTTCTGTAATCACCATATTTAGGGCAGCAGCTCGGCCACGGCGATATTTTTTATGCATATTGTCCACCAAGTTTTGGTCGTTGGTGTAGGCATGTATGGTTTCCAGATGCCCTTTTTTAATGCCCAAAGAATCTTCCACAACTTTTAAAATAGGGGTAATGGCATTGGTTGTACAAGATGCGGCGGAATAAATATCGGTTTTATCCGGATTAAAATCCTTATGGTTTACGCCATGCACAATATTGGGAACTTCCTTACCGGGAGCGGTCAGCAATACTTTGCTGGCCCCTTTGGATTTTAAATGTCTGGAAAGTGCAACATTGTCCCTAAAGGCTCCAGTGTTATCAATAATCAAGGCATTGTTGATGCCGTATTTGGTATAATCGATGTCTTCTGGTTGATTGGCACTTATAATCTTTACTGTTGTGCCATTGATCACTAGGGCTTGTTTTTTCTCATCGATATCCACAGTTCCGGTAAAAGGACCGTGTACGGAATCCGTTTTTAAAAGGGCTGCTCTTTTTTCTAGAATTTCCTTGTTCAATTCTCCGCGAACCACAATGGCACGCAAGCGCAATTGACTGCCACGCCCTGTTTTGGCCATAAGTTCCCTAGCTACCAATCGGCCAATACGACCAAACCCATAGAGTACAACATCCTTTGGTTTTATGGCCTTGGAGGATTGGGCATCGTTTAGTTTGTCTATTACGAATGCTTTTACGTTAAGATGGGCATTTTGGCTGTTGTTGTATTCGTACGTCAATTTTCCAATGTCCAGTTTGGCAGGTGGTAGCTTAAGGTCGTTTATCGCCCTAAGTATCTCAACGGAATCAAAGATCGACATCGGTTTTTGGACAAATTCACCAGCATACTCGTGCAAGTTGATGATGTCGCTCACATTTTTGTCGATTATTTGATTCTTAAAGAGTACGACTTCAATGGCCTTATCGTACCATAAATCGCTAATAATCTTGATAAATTCCGTGGTTGCTTTTCGTCTATCCGCTTGGAACGCAAGCTCTTTTTCGTAAGAATTGTTGTTGCTCATGGATGATGGTTACAGTTGTGTTGTTTAATTTTTCGGCAAAATTAGATATTTCAAACGTTTTCGTAAAACTTATTGGGCATAAAAAAAGCGTCTTTTAAAAGACGCTTTGAATGTTTGTGAATCAGTTTACTGCAATATCATGTGCTCTTTTTCGCCATTTGCATTGATCATGGTAAAACTGGTTCTGCCATATCTTGATATTTGACCGAACCGTTCCTTGGCATCATCAATGTTGCTGATGGGTTCGCCATCCAGTTCAATAATAACTTTGTTGGTGAGATCATACCTTGCATATCCTTGGGGAACATCTATAATTTTTACGCCTTTGGACACGCCAAATTTCTTTTTGTCCTCTTTGGTCAAATTCATTACCTTAAAGGAAGTGGCGGGAAGGATAACGCTATTCTGTTTTTTCAGGGTTACATTTTTTACGAGATTTTCGCCATCACGCTCCAAAGTTACCCGTACTACATCTCCGGGCCTTTTAGCTGAGAGATACCCTGTAAGTTCCGAGAATTTTTGAATATCTATGTTGTCCACTTTTTTAATAATGTCGCCTTCCAACAAGCCTGCATCGTCGGCACCGGATTCTTCTTCGACCCCGGCAACATATACTCCTTCCAATTGATCCAGTCCCATTTCGATCGCGGCCTTGGATTTGGTATTGGCTGCCGAAATCCCCAACAAGCCCTTCTGTACGTTACCAAACTCCATAATATCCTCCACTACCTTTTTGGCGATATTGCTCGGTACCGCAAAAGCGTATCCCACGTAGGACCCTGTTTGTGAAGTAATCGCCGTATTGATGCCGATAAGGTCCCCATTGGTGTTGACCAAGGCACCACCACTGTTTCCAGGGTTTACGGCAGCATCGGTCTGGATAAAGGATTGTGTTCTTGTTGGCGATAAAGACCTGGCTTTTGCACTAACAATACCTGCTGTTACGGTAGAGGTAAGGTTAAACGGGTTACCCACGGCCAGTACCCATTCACCAATTTTGGCATTGTCGGAATCGCCAAATGCCAAATAGGGAAGCGCCTCATCAGCTTCAATTTTTACAAGTGCAATATCCGAATCCGCATCGGTCCCGATTACTTCCGCTTTGTATGTTTTGTTGTTGTTCAAGGTAACTTCCAATTGGCTGGAATTGGCGATAACGTGATTGTTGGTCACAATATAACCATCGGGAGAGATGATTACCCCAGACCCTGTTCCTACTTGTGGAGTTTGTTGACGTTCGTAACCATAAAAGAACTCTGCTATGCTGGATGGCCCTCTACTAATGGTCATGTTTTTAACGTGTACCACGGAGTGTACCGTTTTTTCGGCAGCAGAGGTGAAATCCACCTCATTGATTCCGGCACCCTTCGTCGAAGTATCTAGGCTGCTGGTGGATAAAAATGGTGTCTCTTGTTCGGAGGTGACCCATTTATAGCTTTCTTTCTCAAAAAATAATTTGTAGGCTCCTAGGGTAATTGCACCTGCAAACACGGAAACTAGGAATAAACTCGCTATTTTCTTCATAATTCAATAATTATTTAACATTTAGCTTTGTCAAAATTAAAATAATTCAATTTTTGATCAAGTTGGTTTAACGCTGTTTTAACTACAAAAAAAACCTTAAATAATCCCATATATTTGTTCCTTTGTAGATAATCATGGAACTACAGTTTTTTAAATACCAAGGAACGGGAAACGATTTTGTAATTATCGATAATCGTCAACTTATTTTCCCCAAAAACAATACCAAGCTTATTTCAAAACTTTGTGATAGAAGATTTGGCATAGGGGCCGATGGCTTGATGCTCCTTGAGAATGACAACATGTCGGACTTTAAGATGATCTACTACAACGCCAATGGGGAAGAGGGAAGCATGTGCGGCAATGGAGGCCGTTGTTTGGTTGCCTTTGCCCATTATTTGGGGATTTTTAAAAAAGAAACCACATTTAATGCTGTAGATGGACTCCATTATGCAACCATAAATGGTAGTCAGGTAAAGTTAAAAATGATCGATGTGGACAAAATCCATCAAAAGCCAAATCACAGCTTTTTAGATACGGGTTCCCCGCACCACGTGCAACTCGTTGACCAATTGGAAAGTTTCGATGTACATAAAGAGGGAAAAAAACTTCGATATGGCATTTACGGTGAGTCTGGGAGCAATATCAACTTTGTAGAGCAAAAAGGGGAAGATGTTTTCCATGTGAGAACTTATGAGCGAGGCGTAGAGGATGAAACATATTCCTGTGGTACTGGAGTTACCGCAGTGGCCCTTACCATGTTCGAACTAGGAAAGACCGCTGCAAGCGAAGTCCAAATTGAGACCATTGGCGGCAACCTGACCATTTACTTTAAAAAGAACAACGAAAAGTACACCAATATCTTCTTAAAAGGACCCGCAGAACAGGTATTTAAAGGAACAATAGAATGCTCAATATAAAAGGAGAAAAGGTTTATTTGCGCGCCCTTGAGCCCACCGACTTGGACTTTCTGTACAAATTGGAAAATGATACATCGGTCTGGGAGGTCAGCGGTACGTTAAAACCATACTCAAAAAAGGTGCTCCAGTTGTATTTGGACAATGCCCACAGGGATATTTACGATGTTAAACAGCTGCGGCTTTGTATTAGCGATCAAAATGATCAATGTATCGGATTGATAGATCTTTTTGATTTTGACCCCAAACATCGAAGGGCCGGTATCGGAATTGTGATTGCTGAACCTGGGGATAGGAACAAAGGAGCTGGTGCCGAAGCATTATCACTTTTGTGCGATTATGCTTTTGCCACTTTGGATATGCATCAATTGTACGCTAATATTTTGGAAGATAATGAAGCCAGCATTTACGTGTTCAAGAAATTGGGGTTTGAAGAGATTGGTATCAAAAAAGAATGGATACGAACCAATAAAGGGTTCAAAAACGAAATAATGTTTCAAAAGATCAACACCAAATGAATCTTAAAAAAGTACTTTGGGCTACCGCTATACTCGGATTAATAATTTGTGGTTTTATTGCCTACCAGATTTATAATGCCATTTTTAGTCCCAATACACAGTTTAATAATGATGAAGCTTATGTTTACATTGCTTCTGATGCTACATTTTCCGATGTAACCACTTCTTTGGAGCCATTATTAAAGGATTTGTCCACTTTTGAAGCCGTGGCCAACCGTAAGGGGTACACCAATAATATTAAGGCAGGAAAATATGCGCTCAAAAAAGGGATGAACAATAACGAGATCATCAATACATTGCGCAGTGCCAATATACCTGTTCAAGTTTCCTTTAATAATCAAGAATCGCTGGCATTGCTGGCCGGGAGAATCTCCGAGCAAATAGAAGCTGATAGTCTGTCCTTGTTGGGAACATTCAACGATTCCAGTTTTCTGCAAGAACATAATTTTGATGAAGATACCAAGTTGGCCATGTATATTCCCAATACCTATGAGTTTTTCTGGAATACAGATGCAGAGAGCTTTAGGGATAGAATGAAAAAGGAATATGATCGTTTTTGGAACGATACCCGTTTGCAAAAAGCCAAAAGCATGGGCCTAGCGCCCAACGAAGTCATTTCTTTGGCGGCCATTGTTCAAAAAGAAACGGCCAAAGTTGATGAGCGACCACGTGTTGCAGGAGTTTACCTCAATAGAATCCGAAGAGGGATGTTGCTTCAGGCCGACCCAACAGTAATTTATGCCATTAAAAAAGAGACAGGTAATTACGACACCATTATTAAAAGAGTTCTCTTCCGCGATTTGGAAATGGACTCACCCTACAACACCTATAAATATGCAGGTGTTCCACCAGGGCCGATTACTATGCCGGACATTACATCAATAGATGCTGTTTTAAACCCCGAAAAGCACGATTATCTTTATTTTGTGGCCGATGTTTCTAACTTCGGATACCACATGTTTGCCAAAACTTTGGCGCAACACAACCAAAATAAAGTGCAGTACACCCGTTGGCTGAATCAACAAAAAGTGCTTAGGTAGTACTCTTTACCGTTGATATTCATCACTTTAACGGATTTTAGGTCTCATTTAAGAAATCTTTAAGAGCTTTAGGGTACCCATTTTGTGAACTCCCCCTATATTTGCCGGCCAAATTGATTTTTGATACGTATATGTATTGAGATCACAAATATGAACATTATGAAAAGATGGATAGGTTTTGTACTACATCTTGCCATGATTGTAGTTTTGACAAGTTTTGGTTCCTATACCGTAATGAAAAAGGAAATAGTAGAGATTCCTGATTCACTGAAGGTTACGGCCGATTCGGAGATTTTTGCACCGCAAAGCTCCATTGAACTTCTTGACGAGGACGAGGTTAACCCTCCTTTTCTGGGAAAAGCATTTTATGGCTTTAAAGAAGCGCTCGCTTTTAAAGAATCCCAAGGCAAATATCATAGAGTAAACACATTGGGTTATTTAGGGAAATATCAATTTGGTAGTAGTACCTTAAATTTGATGGGCGTTTACGATATGGATGATTTTCTGGTGAATCCAGAACTTCAGGAAAAGGCTTTTGAGGCCAATATTGCCCGTAACAAATGGATTTTGCGAAGGGATATCAAGCGCTTTACCGGAAAAACCATTGGTGGGATAAAGGTTACTGAGTCCGGAATTTTGGCGGCGGCACATTTGGCCGGAGCAGGAAATGTTAAGAAGTATCTACGATCATATGGGCAAAACGATGTAACTGATGCGTACGGAAGTAGTATTTCGCACTATATGAAAAGATTTGCGGGTTACGATATTTCCAATATCAAACAACAAAAAAATGCCAAAGTCTAGTAGGTAGAAGATTGTAATAAAAAAAAGCCCCGAAGTTCGGGGCTTTTTTTATGCTTGAATAATATAAATGGTCGGTCTTTTGTCTAAATCAATCTCTATCTCTCCCCATTCATGTGCAGTTTTGGTAGCGATAAATTCTGTGGGTAGGGTAATATCGCAGGCAATGCACAAGCGTGTTGTTTTTTGAAGTGTTTTCAATAGCTCTTTGAGCATTTTATTATTGCGATAAGGGGTTTCCATAAATATTTGGGATTGGCCTTTGTCCCTTGAAAGCCGTTCTAAATCTTTTAGCATTTTTTTACGTTCCGCATTATCGATGGGCAAGTATCCGTTAAAGGCAAAATTTTGCCCGTTCATACCGCTGCTCATCATGGCCATTAGGATAGAGGAGGGGCCAACTAAAGGAACTACTTGGATTCTTTTTTCGTGTGCCACGCGTACCACATCGGCACCCGGGTCGGCAATGCCCGGACAACCGGCTTCCGATAAAACACCAACATCGAATCCATGTATGCAGGGATCTAAAAAGGACGGTATCTCCTCTGGGTTAGTGTATTTGTTCAGTAAATGTAGTTTTAGTTCGGGCTGTGGTTTGTTGGGGCTCACTCTTTTTATAAACCGCCGGGCCGTTTTCTCATTTTCAACAATATAGTGATCGATCCTTTCTATGGTTCCCTTTACGGAAATAGGCAATACTTCCAAGGGAGCATTGTCTCCAAGTGTAGTTGGAATCAAGTAGATTTTACCAACGACCAAACCGGGTTTTTCATCTTCCATGGGTTTAATTTAGCTTTTTCGCAATTGCCTCACAAGCGGTATCTATCATTTGATACACATTTTCAAAACCATCATTGCCACCATAATAGGGGTCGGGCACCTCAAGAAACCCCAACTCTACTTCGCTTAAGAGTAACTTTATCTTGCTTACTTCGGTTTTATTATTCGCTAGACTGGCCACATCCGAGTAATTGCTGCGGTCCATCACATAAATGTGGTCAAATTTTATAAAATCCTCTCTCGAGAACCTTCTGCATTTTTGGTTTTGTATGTTTATACCATATTTGCTGGCCACGGCAATAGAGCGTTTATCGGGAGGGTTGCCCACATGGTATCCTGCCGTGCCTGCCGAATCCACAAAGACCTTTTCGGGGTCAAACTTGGATTGCAGTACGCCTTCGGCCAAAGGTGATCTGCATATATTTCCCAGGCAGACCATCAAAACTTTGGTTTTCATAAGAAAAAAGTGAAGTGATTTTAGGTGAACTTCTTGTTCAGGTCCTCAATATATTTTCTGAATTGTTTGTCTGTTTCCGCAAGGTTGTCCACTGTTTTACAGGCGTGGAGTACAGTTGCATGATCACGCTTTCCGATTTGTGACCCAATGCTCGCCAAAGATGCCTTTGTGAATTTTTTCGCAAAGAACATGGCTAACTGTCTCGCCTGAACAATGTGTCGCTTTCTTGTTTTGGACTGAAGAGTGGCTACATCCATCTCAAAATAATCCGAAACCACTTTTTGAATATAGTCTATGGATACTTCCCGTTTGGTGTTCTTCACAAATTTATCTACCACCTGCTGTGCCAATTCCAAGGTTACCTCTCGTTTGTTGAAAGAAGATTGTGCTATCAATGAAATAATGGCACCTTCCAATTCACGGATATTGGTTTTGATGTTTTTGGCGACATGGTCTATAATGTCCTCGGGCATTTCAACGCCGTCGCGGTACAACTTGTTCTTTAATATGGATACACGGGTCTCGTAATCAGGGCTTTGCAGTTCTGCTGACAACCCCCATTTAAAACGGGACAACAAACGCTGTTCGATATCCTGCATATCCACCGGAGCTTTGTCCGAAGTCAATATCACCTGCTTGCCATTTTGATGCAAATGGTTGAATATGTGGAAAAATACATCCTGGGTTCCAGATTTACCTGATAGAAATTGTACATCATCAATAATCAATACATCTATTAATTGGTAAAAATGGATAAAGTCGTTTCGAGTGTTCTTTTTTACCGATTCAATATATTGTTGCGTGAATTTTTCAGCAGAAATATAGAGAACGGTCTTTTCTGGATACTTATCTTTTATTTCAACACCAATGGCATGGGCCAAGTGTGTTTTCCCCAAGCCAACGCCTCCAAAAACCAATAGTGGGTTAAAGGATGTTCCTCCGGGCTTGTTGGCTACTGCCATACCGGCCGATCTTGCCAATCGGTTGGAGTCCCCTTCCAGGAAATTTTCGAAATTATAGTTGGGATTTAATTGTGATTCGATCTTGATATTTCGAATACCGGGAATCACAAATGGATTTTTTAATTCGGGACTTTTGGAAGTGATCGGCACGTCCAGTTCCTGAGGTCCAACTGCAGTACGGTTAGAACTTGGAATTTGCTCAGTGAAAGGTTCCTTGTTACCGTACTTGTTCTCCATTTTTATAACATATATCAGCTTTGCGTTATTGCCCAGTTCACGGGTCAGTGCAACTTTTAAAAGCTTAACATAATGTTCTTCGAGCCATTCGTAGAAAAACTTACTGGGAACCTGAATGCTCAAAGCCTTATCTGTCAATTTGATAGGCTTTATAGGTTCAAACCAAGTTTTGAATGCCTGCGGTTGGATGTTATCTTGGATAAAAGCCAAACAGTTGTTCCATACGGAATTAGCAGTAGCACTCATAGAAGTTTTTCCTTGTTTTAATGGTTAGCTTTACAATTTAAGAGTAAGCATCTACAGGGTTATTAAATGCTTATTGGATGCGACAAATATGTGAACAATTCTTTTAAAAAAAAAATCAAATAGTCATTGAAAGTTCTGTTTTTTTTTCGCATGTTACTCTCAAAATCAACAAGCCTCTAAATATATAATTTTTAAGTTAAAAATGGGTCTAAATTCACATTCTTTTCGAGTCCGCTACGCAGAAACCGACCAAATGGGAGTCGTTTATCATGGCAATTACGCGCAGTATTTTGAGATGGGCCGCGTAGAGTGGTTAAGGGCTTTGGGAATTACCTACAAGAGCATGGAAGATAATGGGGTTATGTTGCCCGTAATTTCCTTACATATTGACTATAAGAAATCTGCGCTTTACGATGACTTGATCACAGTTAAAACGCAATTAAAATCCAGACCCATGGTTAAAATAGAATTTGATTACGAACTGGTGAACGAATCTGGAGAATTATTGGCCACGGCCAACACTGTTTTGGCCTTTATGGACAAAAAAACAGGAAGGCCTATTAAATGTCCGGATTATATTTTGGAAAAATTGGATGATTAATTTAGTTTGGAAATTTTAATGTGTTGCATTTCATCGAATATTTGAAACACGTCTTCGGACTCGCTTAACCGAACAGAAACGACAAAATCACAATCCAATTCCATTTTTTGGGAAACAATATCCAGGTTTTTCTGTTTGATGATGCGCATAACCTTGTCCATTTCCGCATAGCTAAATTGCAATCTGTAATGTGCCTTAATGATTTTCTCCACTATCTTGGAGTTTTCCAAGGCCATTTGTGCCGCAGTCTTATAGGCTTGAATCAATCCGCCCACCCCGAGCTTGGTGCCGCCAAAGATTCGTGTAACGGTTATGAGTATGTTGGTTACATCAAAAGATTGTATTTGGCCATAGATGGGCATACCGGCAGAGTTGTTGGGTTCACCATCATCATTGGCCCTGTAAATTGGATTTTCCGTTCCCAATTGCCATGCAAAGCAAACATGGTTGGCTGTATGATATTTTTTTCGGAGGTCTTCAACGATAGGTTTAACATCATCTTCGGAATCAATGGGAAATACCTGAGCAAAGAATTTACTTTTTCTATCCTTATAAAGTATTTCCGGTGAAGGTTGGTTCAATGTTTTGTAGGTATCCGATTGCTTCATTAAAACAAAGCTACCAATATTATACTCAAAATGGCCAAAGCGACCCCGGCCCAATTTTTTGGGGCCAGTTTTTCCTTGAACATTATAATCCCGATCAGGGTCGATAACATAACAATTGCAACATTATTAATGGTAAATATGGTAGCATGGCCACAAAGGTCGGAACAGAGAGCCCGGATGACGTAAAAAATGGAAAAGAAATTGGGGACACCTAAGGCGATTCCGCCCAGTACGTTTTTCATATTCAATGTCATTTCCTTTGTATTGGGTTTAAGTGAAATAAAGATGAGGCCGGAAAGAGCGGCAAATCCAAAAATCATGGAAGAGAAAATCGGAATTTCCGCATCTGTCAAGTGTTCTTCCTCGAAATACTTGATACTGGAATCGATTACCCCGGAACCCAAGAAGACCAATATGGGCAAAATCAAATGTTTACGGTCCACATGGATTCCCTTTCCTTTTCCGGATACCAAATAAACTGCGGCCAAGGCCAATACAATTCCAATAACCTCAAAAAAGGTAAGATGTTCTTGGTAGAGTATAACGCCGAGCAGCACCGGTATTACAAGCGACATTTTGGTGGCGACCGAGGCTACGGATACGCCGGCAACTTGCGATGTTTTGGCCATTAAATTAAAGATGGTGATAAATAGGGCACCCATGAAAATTGGCCCCCAGGCCCAAGATGCGCCCAAAATTTGTTGCACTTTCAAAGGTTGGTCGTATAAAATCAATCCCACCAAGCAAGCTGTAATGTAGTTTACAATAATGGCCACCAAGGTCTGTACTTTGTAGATATCGTATAATTTAAAGACCACAAAAATCCAGGTGGAGCTCAAGACGCTCAGTGCAAGGTAGATCATTTACAATTTTGATTTTAATTGAGTGATATCCTCTTTCCCTACATGCAGGTTCCAAACATGGATTCCCAGTGCCGAAGCAGCATTGGTATTTTCGCTTACATCATCCACAAAGAAAGTTTCTTGCGGAGTTAGGTTGTTTTCCTGCAATACAAAGTTGAATATTTCGCTATCCGGCTTACGCATCCCGATTTCGTAGCTCAGATAAAACATGTCGAATGCATTTTTGAACCTATTATAGCGTTCCATTCCCATTTGTTGCTTTACACATTCTATATGTAGGTCGTTCGTATTGCTCAACAATATCATTTTATATTCATTTTCCGCGGCCAATTGCTCAATAAAGCGTAGTCGGCTTTCTGGAAAATCCAATAAGATAGAGTTCCAGGCTTTGACCAAATAGTCCTCTCCTGCTTTTGGAAAATGTGTGGAAACTATCTCCAAAAATTCCGAAGAACCCAATTGCCCTTTCTCGTAGTTTTGAAACAAATGTTCCAAATCCGCCGTTACGCCACTAAAGCCATGTTGTACCATAGCTTTTGCCGTTGCCGGTTTATCCAGATTAATGAGTACATCGCCAAAATCGAGGATTATGTTCTTAATCATTTATATATAAGGATAAGGTATCGGTTAAAATCTGTTGACGTTCCCGTAGGGTTCCCTGTGGCTTTGGAGCGGGCAATCCACTTTTAAAACAAGTGGAACCTTTAAACACACGGGCTTCGTCCCATAGATTTTCATCAATAAAGGTTTGAAGTGTTTGTGCACCGCCTTCAACAATTATACTAGTGATGTTGTGTTGATATAAAGCATCGCAAATTTGGTTGGCCAAAGGTTTTGAAAAATCAACCAAGGTGTAGTCCACTCCTTTAATATAGTTTGATGCGTTGATGACCTCTGTTAAAACAATCGTTTTTACGGAGGCATCCAAAACCTGAAAACTTTGGTCTATTTTCAATTCACGGTCCAATAGCACACGAATCGGGTTCTTGCCCGCCCAATCGCGAGTGGTCAAACCTGGATTGTCCTCCATAACGGTTTTGGTGCCGACTAAAATGGCTTGTTCCTGACTTCGCCATTGGTGAACCAATTGTTTGGATTGGGGATTGGTAATCCAAAACGGTTCAGGGTTATCGTTTCGTAAGGAGGAATCGGGAGCTAAAAATCCATCATTGGACTCGGCCCATTTTAAAATAATGTAAGGTCTTTTTTTCTCTTGATATGTCAAAAAGCGTTTGTGGTGTTCCTTACATTCATCCTCAAGAATACCTACGGTGACCTTACATCCCGCCTCCTTCAATTTTTTGATGCCTTTGCCCGCGACCTTTTCATGTGGGTCCTCAAGTCCAATAAACACTTCTTTAAGTTGATGTTCGGCAATCAAATTGGCACAAGGGGGTGTTTTACCATAGTGCGAACATGGTTCCAGGGTAACATATAGGGAGGCCTCTCCCAACAAAGTTTTGTCCTTTACCGAGTTTATGGCATTCACTTCGGCATGTGGCCCGCCATAAGGATCAGTAAAGCCCTCTCCAATAATTTTGTTGTTGTGCACTATCACACATCCCACCATGGGGTTTGGAGCAGTGGTGCCCAGACCTTTTTTGGCCAGTTCCATGCAGCGAAGGATGTATTTTTGATGTATCTTCACCCAACAAAAATAGAACAATAAAAACACAAAATGGGAGATACGGTGATTCGCGAAATAACCCCCGAAGACAATGCACAGGTGGCCCAAGTTATACGCAAAGTTTTTGTGGACATGGGTATTCCCAAAGTCGGTACCGCTTATGCGGATTCATCTTTGGATGATATGTATGCCAATTATAATAGACCAAAGGCAGCTTATTTTGTAGTAGAGTACGAGGAAAAGATTATAGGTTGTGCCGGCGTGGCCCAATTGGATAATTATGAAGGAAATGTGTGTGAGCTGCAGAAAATGTACTTTTTGGAAGAGGCTAGGGGCAAAGGTCTAGGGGCGAAGATGATAGACGTATGTTTGAAAAAAGCCAAGGAGTTTGGTTTTGAGGCTTGTTATTTAGAAACTATGCCCTACATGGAAGCTGCTCAAAAATTATATAAGAAAAATGGTTTTGATTATATAGATGCCCCAATGGGTGACACAGGGCATTATTCTTGCCCAGTTTGGATGCTTAAAAAGTTGTGATGCAGCTAAAAGAGATCAAGAACATTTTCCATAAAGAATTGGGAGGCATCTATCCGAAAGAGGAGATAGATTCATTTTTCTATTCCTGTATTGAACATTATTTAAAACTGGAGCGCTTTGTTTTGGCCGTTCAGCCTGGCCTAACGTTGATTAAAAAGGAGGAGCAGCCCCTTTTTGAGGCATTGGCCGAGCTAAAGTTGGAAAAACCCATTCAGTATATTTTAGGAACAGCCCATTTTATGGATTTGGAACTCCAGGTGAATGAAAATGTATTGATCCCGCGGCCTGAAACCGAGGAATTGGTACAATGGATTTTGGACACTGAGCGGAGCCAAAGCGTCATTTCGACTCCGCTCAATGACCGTTCTTTGCATATTCTTGACATCGGAACCGGAAGTGGGTGTATTGCAATAGCATTGGCCAAAAATCTTCCGAATGCCAAAGTGTATGCGTTGGATGTATCCAAAGTAGCGTTGGAGGTTGCCCAAAAAAATGCTCAAGCAAATGGTGTGGACATCACTTTTTTGCATCAGGATATTCTAAACAATGAACGGGGATTCCCTTCTGAACCTATTTTTGATATTATAGTGTCCAATCCACCGTATGTCAGGGAGTTGGAAAAGAATCAAATCCATAAAAATGTAAAGGATTTTGAACCGCATACCGCACTTTTTGTACCTGATGAAGACCCAATGTTATTTTATAGGGCGATCATTGATTTTGCTGAAAAGTATTTATCGGAAAAAGGAAAGTTGTATTTTGAAATCAACCAATATTTGGGCGAGGAAACCAAAGAGCTTTTCCGTACCCGTAGTTTTTCGGAAATTGAACTACGAAAAGATATGTTTGGCAACGACAGAATGCTAAAAGCTGATAGAAAATGAACATTCAAGAAAAAATAACTTCCCTTCGTGAAGAACTTCGCGAACACAACTATAAATATTACGTGCTCGATGAGCCATCCATTTCCGATTACGAGTTTGATATGAAGCTCAAAGAACTTCAAAAATTGGAAGTGGAGCACCCGGAATTTTATGATGCTACATCCCCAAGTCTGCGAGTAGGAGGGATGGTCACCAAAAATTTTGAAACCGTTGCCCACGAGCATCGCATGTATTCTTTGGACAATTCATATTCCAAGGAAGACCTAGAGGATTGGGAAAAGCGTATCCAGCGTATTCTGGGTGATGTAGAAGTGGAGTTCACTTGCGAATTAAAATATGATGGAGCTTCGATAAGTCTTACCTATGAAGATGGAAGATTGGTAAAGGCCGTTACTCGAGGAGATGGTTTTCAAGGGGATGATGTGACCAACAATATCAAGACCATAAAGTCTGTTCCCTTGCAGTTAAAAGGGGATTATCCACCGAAATTTGATATTCGTGGGGAAATTATTCTAACCTTGGAGGGTTTTGCAAAAATGAATGCGGAGCGTGTTGAGGCTGGCGAAGACCCATACATGAACCCGCGGAATACGGCGTCGGGCAGTCTAAAATTACAGGATAGCTCTTTGGTGGCTCAGCGCCCATTGGAGTGTTTGTTGTATAGTATTACCGGTGATAATCTAGGGATTGCATCGCAATTTGAAGTTCTGGACAAAGCAAGGTCTTGGGGGTTTAAGGTCCCTACCGTGGCCAAACTTTGTAAATCTACAGCCGAGGTAATGCAATTTACGGATTATTGGGAGGTACATCGGCATGACTTGCCTTACGAAACGGATGGAGTTGTAGTAAAGGTGAACAGTATCCAGCAGCAAGAAGAGCTGGGTTATACGGCCAAATCGCCCCGTTGGGCCATGGCCTATAAATTTAAGGCGGAGCAGGCCATTACTACCCTTAACAAGATTACATATCAAGTTGGTCGTACAGGTGCGATAACCCCTGTTGCGAATCTGGAACCAGTTTTGTTGGCGGGAACCACGGTTAAACGGGCCTCTTTGCACAATGCCGACCAAATAGCCAAGCTGGATGTGCGCGAAGGCGATACGGTCTTTGTGGAAAAAGGAGGAGAAATTATCCCAAAAATTGTAGGTGTGGATTTCACTAAAAGGGATATGGATTCAAATCCTACGGCATACATAACACATTGCCCGGAGTGTGGTACGGAACTGATTCGAAAAGAGGGGGAAGCACAACATTTTTGCCCTAATGATGTAGGTTGTCCTCCACAGATAACAGGTCGAATCCAGCATTTTATTTCCCGAAAGGCAATGGATATTGAGGGATTGGGCGGCGAAACGGTCGAATTACTGTTTAAGGAGGGTTTGATTGAGAATTATGCAGACCTGTACACCTTGACCAAGGAACAAATTTTGCCATTGGAGCGTATGGCCGAAAAATCGGCCGAGAATTTGGTGAACGGGGTCAGTGCATCAAAAGCGATCCCTTTTGAAAGGGTACTTTTTGCATTGGGCATCCGGTATGTCGGCGAAACAGTAGCAAAGAAATTGGCAAAGGCCTTTAAGGATATCGATGCATTAATGACGGCCTCACAGGAACAACTTGTAATTGTTGATGAAATTGGGGATCGGATTGCAGAAAGTGTGGTCGGTTTTTTCTCGGAACCTTCCAATATAGAGGTGGTTGAGCGTTTAAAATCCTACGGATTACAATTTTCATTGTCGCAGGAACAGCTGGAAAATCAGACCGATTTGTTAAAAGGACAGACATTTGTGGTTTCTGGCGTTTTCGAAACGATCAGTAGGAACGATTTAAAGAAAATGATAGAAGATAATGGTGGTAAAGTGTCTTCGTCCATTTCTTCCAAGACCAGTTTTTTGGTGGCCGGTGATAAAATGGGACCAAGTAAACGAACAAAGGCAGAGACTTTGGGAGTTCCTATCATATCCGAACAGGATTTTCTACAAAAACTGGAAGCATGACACCAAAGACTTTCGAGGAATTTCAATCCGCCCTGCACTTGGATTCGCCTCCAAGAGAATGGTCGGAAGCTATGCGGTCACTTTGGTTTGACGCCAATGGGGATTGGGAATCCTCCCACAATATTGCCCAAGACATACAATCGTCCATGGGCAATTGGGTCCATGCTTACCTTCATCGAAAGGAGGGTGATAAATGGAATGCGGGTTATTGGTATAACCGTGCCGACAGGTCTTTTCCTGATTACGGTTTGGAAGATGAGTTTAAAGTTCTGGTAGAGGCCAATTTATAAACCATTCCTCTTGTTGGTACTAAACCGTTATGCTAACCCCTTTGGCCGAAGCATTTTTATTGGTGTCAAAATAAAAATCGATTCTACCCAAGTTGATCCCGTAGCACCCCACTTGATTCACTAATACCGAGTTTCCATTCTGGTTGGTGCGAACATCGGGTTTGTCCAAAAAGGTATGGGTGTGCCCTCCAATAATTAAATCGGTGTAATAGGTCTGTTGTGCCAAGCGGGTGTCCGAAGGTTTGTCGGGATATTTATAGTCGTAACCCAGATGGGAAAGGCAAATAATCAAATCACATTTTTCTTCTTCTTTAAGTTTTCTCTCCATATCCAGAGCAATCTCAAAAGGATTTAAATATTGGGTCTCCTTGTATAGTTTCTTGGCAACCAATCCGTCCAATTCGATTCCTAGTCCATAAACCCCGATTTTTACTCCATCAATAGTATAAATTTTGTAAGGTTTTACATAACCATCCATCACGGTGTTGGAAAAATCGTAGTTGGCGGATATCATTTCGAATGTGGCATTGGGCATTTGGGCCAATAGACCATCTATTCCGTTGTCAAAATCATGATTGCCCACTGTGGCGGCATCATATTTTAAGGTGCTCATCAGTTTAAACTCCAGCTCCCCACCATAAAAATTAAAATATGGGGTTCCTTGAAAAATATCTCCGGCATCAAACAGCAGTGTGTTCGGATTTTCATTGCGTATTTGTTCAACCAAGGTGGCTCTACGTGCCACTCCGCCCAGATTAGGGTATCTGGAATGCGAAACGGGAAAGGAATCGATATGGCTGTGCACATCGTTGGTGTGTAGTATGGTAATATGTTTTTTGTCCAGATTGGTGCAAGAGGCCAAACTAAGCCCGCCTAGACCTACCAATGTGGAGGCTGCCGTAGTATTGGCGATAAAATCCCTTCTTTTCATTTAATCCAGTTGTTTTATGCGATCATCCACTTCGGCTTTTAGCGTATCCACCTTTCTAAAGTGGTCTATAATGGCATTGCGTAAAAGATAATCGATTTCGGTTGTTGAAATAATCTCATTAAAAAAACCAACACTTGGGCCGCCATTTACCAGGTAATCGGAGGAGGCCACGTAGTAATTTCGGCTTTCATCAAAAGGTTGCCCCTGAATGTTCACGGATTCCAGAGAACGATTTTTATCCGTAACGATTTGTAAATGGGAAACAGGATGGGGTCTTGATGCTTTGGTGACAAAGTTGATTAGTTCCCGAGTTGCAGAGCCGCTCAGCTCCACTACAACAATGTAATTTTCAAAAGGCATCACCTCGTAGGCATTTCTTGCACTTACATTCCCCTGAGAAATTATGGAGCGCACGCCACCCGCATTGAGAACTACAAAATCCAGTTCCTTTCCAGTTCTGGATTTAAAAATTGGGGCTGTTTCTTCAAAAACAATATCCGCCATAAGGTTGCCCATGGAGGTGTTCCGTTCGCCATCGTTAAGTAGTAGGGGGTTTGGGGCATAGGCCAGGGTGCTGTCCAAAACTTCATTGATCCTGTCTCGGTAAGGGACTACAAATTGTTCTATGGAGTCTATGGCTATTAGTGTAGAGTCAATTGGGATTTGTTTTCCCTTTATTTCCGCAAGCCTGCTCGGGTCGTTTTTACAGGAGGCCAAAAAACATAAAGTTATAAATATAACAAAATGTTTAAATTTTAAAATGTTCACAGATGTATCTTTGTTAAGTCGTCTTGGTATAATATTTACCTTTGTAAAAATCATCAAAAATATGTTTTTGAAAGGACTCCAAGACAAATTTAAAGTTAAATCCGGGCTTAAATATTTAAAGGAGGTAATGGAAAAGCCTCCAAAGTCCGTGACCAGGGAGAAAGGAATTACCAGTGTTGGCTGTATTGTGGACGTTGATAGTTTTTCTAAAGCGGAGGTCTTTTATGAGCTGATAGAAGAGTTTTCGTTAAGGCCTAATGCCATAAAGATCATTGGTTACAAAAGTGAGTACGATAAAAACTCACCGTATGCCATCCAAATGTTCTCCGATAAGGACCTTGGATGGAAAGGTAACATAGAAAATGGTTATGTTCTTGAGTTTTTGGGCAGGGAGTACGATATGCTGATCAATTACTACGAAAGAGATAGTTTAATGATGAAGCTATTGTCCGTTAAAACACCCGCTCGACTCAAGGTCGGTTTGGCCGCCCAAGACCCGAAGGTCAATGATTTGATTTTAAATACGCCTTTGAATGATTTTAAATTGTTCAAGGGTGAATTGAAAAAGTATTTAAAGGTCTTAAAAGAAATTTAATCAAATGGAGCAATTTATCGGAACAGGAGTGGCTTTGGTCACTCCGTTCAGGGATGATTTATCGGTGGATGTAGAAGCGTTGGCAAGAATTGTTGAACTCAATATTCAAGATGGTACGGATTATTTGGTGGTGATGGGCACAACGGGCGAAACCGCAACACTTTCCCAAGCCGACAAACAATTGGTAGTGGATGTTGTAGTGCGCACCAATGCAGGTAGGTTGCCTTTGGTCTTAGGTGTTGGAGGTAACAATACCATGGCAGTGGTTAACGAGTTGCAAACCTTGGACCTTTCCGATTTCGATGCTGTTCTATCCGTTTCACCATATTACAATAAGCCAACGCAAGAGGGTATTTATCAGCATTTCAAACATATTTCCGAGGTGTCTCCCAAGCCGATAATCGTGTACAACGTCCCCTCAAGGACAGGAAGTAATATGTTGCCCGAAACAATAGTAAGGTTAGCTAGTGATTTTCCCAACATTATAGGTGTAAAAGAAGCATCGGGCGACATATGTCAAATAGATAGGATTATCCAGAACAAGCCAAAGGACTTTTTGGTGATTTCCGGAGATGATATGACCGCTTTGCCAACCGTTTTGGCAGGTGGTGCCGGAGTTATTTCCGTTTTGGGGCAAGGTTTGCCATCGTTCTTTTCCGAAATGATACAATTAGGATTGCAAGGTAATGCTCGGAAAGCGTACGAAATCCACCACACATTATCTCCACTTATGGGTCAAATTTTTGAAGAAGGGAACCCTGCCGGTATCAAAAGTGTTTTTGAGAACATGGGAGTTTGCAAGGCTGCCGTTAGATTGCCATTGGTCGAAGCCTCCCCAGATCTTAAGGAAAAAATCAGCATTTCATTAAAAGAACTGAACAAGGCCGCTGTTTAAAAATAGTTAAATCTTGCACAATTTCTTGTGTGTTGGCCAATGTACCCGTTACATTTGAGAGGTAAAATTCATTTTTTATATCCATTCAATATCACTAATTTTGCAAAATGTTTTTGAAAATGAGGTCAATACTTCTCTTTTGTTTTGTAGCAGTTTTTCTCGTGTCCTGTAGCGAGTACCAAAAAGTACTTAAGGAAACCGATGTGAAAGCCAAATATGATATGGCCGAAAAACTCTATAATGAAGGTGATTATAGAAGGGCAGTTCGTCTGTTCGAACAAATAGCTCCAAAATATGTAGGTAAGCCACAAGGGGAGAGGGTAATGTTCTTCTTTGCGGACTGCTACTTTAAGAACGAGGATTATTATTTGGCGGGATATCAATTTGAACGTTTTGTGAAATCCTACCCAAGGAGCGATAAAATTCAGGAGGCTAGTTTTTTAGGGGCGAAAAGCTATTACATGCTTTCTCCTAAGCACTCGTTGGATCAGTCGGAAACGGATAAAGCATTGGCAAAGCTCCAGACCTTTATCAACAATTATTCTGAATCTGAATATTTTGAAGAGGCCAATGCAATGGCCAAGGAGCTTACCGCCAAAAAAGAGAGGAAACAAATTGAGATAGCCAAGCAGTTCAATAAATTGGGGGAGTTTAACTTGCCAATATTGATTTCTGCCATTACGGCCTTCGATAATTTCATTACCGATAATCCAGGTTCTATTTATAGGGAAGAAGCCCTTTATTACCGAATCGAAGCTGCCACGCGATTGGCATTGAACAGTACAGAGGATAAAAGAAAAGAGCGTCTGGAAGATGCCCTTAATTCCTATAAGAATTTAATGCGTTATTTTCCAGAAACGCAGTTTAAGAAAGAAGCTGATAAGCTGGCAGAAACAGTTCAAGAAGAATTGAGCACTTATCAAAACACTACATTGTCCAAATAAAAATTAGTTTTTAAACTACTGCATATGCAAGATTTGAAAAACACCAAGGCACCGGTTTCCACCGTAACTCTAAACAAAAATGAGTTCGATACAAAGACCGAAAATGTTTACGAAGCCATTTCCATTGTGGCCAAAAGAGCAGTTCAGATCAATTCCGATATCAAAAAGGAGTTGTTGGAAAAGCTAGAGGAATTTGCTACGTACAGTGATAGCTTGGAAGAAGTATTCGAAAACAAGGAGCAGATAGAAGTCTCCAAGTTCTACGAAAAATTGCCAAAGCCACATGCACTTGCTGTGCAAGAGTGGTTAGAGGATAAAATCTATTCCAGAAACACAGAGAAAGAATCCTAAGAAATGCTTGGCGGTAAAAATATCCTTTTGGGAGTTTCCGGGGGAATTGCCGCGTATAAGACCACATTTCTTGTTAGGTTACTCATCAAGGCTGGTGCCCAGGTCAAAGTTATTATGACCCAGAGTGCCAGCTCTTTTGTTTCCCCCCTTACATTGTCCACACTTTCCAAAAACCCTGTCTTGCTCGATTTTATCAACGAGGAAGATGGTAGCCTCTCTTGGAACAACCATGTGGAACTTGGACTTTGGGCGGATGTTATGATTATTGCCCCGGCCACGGCCAATACCCTTTCCAAAATGGCAAATGGAACCTGCGATAATCTTCTTTTGGCCACTTATTTATCCGCCAAATGCCCGGTTTATTTTGCCCCGGCCATGGATTTGGATATGTATAAACACCCTTCTACCTTGACCTCGATTGAAAAGTTGGAATCCTATGGAAATAGTATGATTCCTGCCGAGTCCGGTGAATTGGCGAGTGGTTTGCATGGAGAGGGTCGCATGGCGGAACCCGAAAACATCCTTGCTTTTATTCAGAATGATTTGAACAAGGGGTTGCCTTTGTCCGGCAAACAAGTATTGATTACTGCTGGGCCTACACACGAGGCAATCGACCCTGTCCGTTTTTTGGGAAACCGATCCACGGGTACCATGGGTTTCGAATTGGCTAAAAAAGCAGCAGATTTAGGAGCAAAAGTTATTTTAGTTTCCGGCCCGTCACATTTAAATGTAAATCACAATAATATTGAACTGATTCGTGTGACCTCCGCGCAAGAGATGTTCGAAACCTGCCATAAACACTACGCGGAAACGACTATTGCGATTTGTGCCGCTGCAGTCGCCGATTATCGCCCCAAGACGATTGCTTCGGAAAAGTTGAAGAAGAAAGACGACGATTTGAATATTGAATTAGAGCGAACGCCAGATATTCTAATGTCGCTCGGCGAGGCCAAAACAGATCAGTTTCTGGTAGGTTTTGCCTTGGAGACCCAGAGCGAGCTCGAAAATGCCAAAGGAAAACTCAAAAGAAAGAATTTGGACGGCATTGTTCTAAACTCTTTAAAAGACGACGGTGCGGGATTTGGCAGTAGTACGAATAAAATTACCTTTATAGATAAGAATTCGGAGATAAAAACGTTTGACTTGAAAGCGAAGTCCGAAGTGGCTTCTGATATTTGGGAAGAAATCATCTCCAGAGTACATGCGTAACTTATTTGTATCCGTTTTTGTTTTGTTGTTGGCAATTGGTGCCCGCGCTCAGGAATTAAACTGTTCCGTAACGGTCAACTCCGACCAAGTTGGACAGACCAATCAACAAATATTCAGGACTTTGGAGCGTTCGCTCAACGATTTTGTGAACAAGACCAAATGGACCAATCGGGTTTATCGGGAAAATGAACGGGTCAATGCCCGAATGTTTATCACTGTTACTCAATACGAATCAGACCGTTTTGAGGCGAATATCCAAATTCAATCCACAAGGCCTGTATTTAACACCTCTTACGAAAGCCCTGCTTTTAACTATAAGGACAATGCTTTCAATTTCCAATATCAGGAGTTTCAACCTTTGGTTTATAACCCGAACTCATTCGATTCCAATTTGGTTGCGGTAATCTCGTATTACGTTTATGTTATGTTGGGACTGGATGCGGACACTTTTTCTCTGGAGGGAGGGAACGATTTTTATCGCAGGGCGCAGAATATAGTAACTCAAGCACAAAGCTCTAGTTACAGCGGATGGAGTCAGGAAACTGGGGATAGGAGCCGTTTTGAGCTTGTGGACAATCTTTTGAGCAATTCCTTTAGGGAATATCGAATCGCCATGTACAACTATCACAGAAAAGGGCTCGATATTTTAGCGGACAACAATAGTACGGGAAAACAAATCATTATGGGGAGCCTTCGCCTGTTCGAAACATTGATAAGCCGAAGACCGAATGCGTTTTTGATCCAGACCTTTTTTGATGCCAAATCAGAAGAAATTCAAAATGTTTTTTCCGATGGCCCCAAAGTAGATGTTGTAAAACTCAAGGAAACCTTGAATAAAGTAGCTCCTTTTTACTCGAGTACCTGGAATGAAATAAAATACTAGGGCAGTTTTCTAAAGAGGATTATCTTTACGGATAAATTCTTCAATATTGCTAGCAAATCTATCCATTCAAAATTATGCGCTCATCGATGATGTAAGTGTGTCATTTTTTGACGGTTTTACTACAATTACCGGGGAGACAGGGGCAGGAAAATCCATACTTTTGGGTGGTTTATCCTTGGTTTTGGGTAAACGTGCCGACTTGTCCTCTCTTAAAAATAAGGACCAAAAATGTGTAATCGAAGCTGAATTCGATGTTTCCAAATACCAACTCCGGCCTTTTTTTGAGGAAAACGACCTTGATTATGAGGAGACCACCATCCTCCGAAGGGAAATATTGCCGAGTGGAAAATCTAGAGCGTTCGTTAACGACTCTCCAGTTACCCTTGATGTAATGCGTTCGCTGGGCGACCAGTTAGTAGATGTACATTCCCAGCACCAGACCATGCAGCTTGCCGATAATGATTTCCAAATGAAGGTACTCGATGCCTTGGCGGGCAACGCAGAGAATCTTTCGCGATATACCGAGGAGTTGGATAAATTGAAGGCAGCATCCAAAGAACTTCAAAAATTGGTGGATTTTCAGTCAGAAGCGGATAAAGAGCACGATTACAATAGTTTTTTGCTGAAAGAGCTGGAGGATGCCAAGCTCAAAGAGGGTATGCAAGAGGAGTTGGAGGAAGAGTATGAGCAGTTGAATAATGTAGAGCAGATCATGGAACAATTATCCGCGAGTCATCAGTTGTTGAACGACGAGCAATTGGGTATTGTGGGTAGGCTGACAGATTTAAAACGAGCTTTACAAGGACTAACGGATTTTGGATCAGAATACAAGTCCTTATACGAAAGAATTCAATCCGTTTTGATCGAAACGGATGATGTAGCTTCCGAATTGGAGCAGTTGGAGGAAGGTGTTGAAGCAAACCCCGAACGATTGGAGGTGGTAAACGGCCAATTGCAGCAATTGTACGATCTTCAGAAAAAACATCATACCGATTCTGTAAAGGAATTGATCGATTTTCGAGAAGATTTATCACAAAAAGTTGACGAAGTAGCTAATATCGAGTCCAAAATCAAGGAAAAACAAGAAGAGGTCGGTGCCATCACTAAAAAAGTAGATGCATGGGCCAAAAAAATCAGCGAGGGCAGAAAAGCTGTTATCCCTAAATTAAGAGATAGGCTTCAAAAGAACTTGACATCGCTCGGCATGCCGTCAGCTACTTTTAAAATTGAGGTAAGCCTGGCCAAATCATTCAAAACCAATGGGAAAGATGATTTGGTGTTCTTGTTTTCTGCGAACAAAGGTTCCAGTTATGGCGAGCTGAAAAAAGTAGCTTCGGGAGGGGAGCTATCCCGTATTATGCTGACAATCAAATCCATTTTGGCCGAGTATGAGAACTTACCGACCATGATGTTCGATGAGATCGATACCGGCGTTTCCGGAGAAATATCCAACCGAATGGGAGAAATTATGCAGCAAATGAGCAGCACCATGCAGGTGTTCTCTATTACCCACTTGCCGCAGGTTGCATCTAAAGGAAGCTATCAATTTAAAGTTTACAAACAAGAAGGTGCGGAAGGTACGAGTACGCACATTAAACAATTGAGCAAGGATGAACGGGTTCGGGAATTGGCAGAAATGTTAGGTGGCAAGTCCTTGTCCGAGTCAGCTTTGGCCCATGCCAGGGAGTTGTTGCAATAAAACAGCAAAACGGAATCACAAACTTCAATTAGTTTAAATATCTTTGTCTTACAATAAACAATTGCAAAAAATTATGGCATACAATCTTTTAAAAGGTAAAAAAGGAATCATTTTTGGCGCTTTGGATGCGAATTCAATTGCTTGGAAAACTGCTGAACGCGTTCATGAAGAAGGTGGTGAGTTTGTGCTTACCAATGCTCCCATTGCCATGCGAATGGGGCAAATCAATGAACTGGCGGAAAAGACCAACTCACAAATTATTCCTGCTGATGCCACTAACGAAGAGGATTTGAAAAACCTAGTGGAGCAGTCCATGGAGATTTTGGGCGGAAAACTGGATTTTGTACTTCATTCCATAGGAATGTCCGTTAATGTTAGAAAAGGAAGGCAGTACACGGACGAGAACTACAGCTTTACCGAAAAAGGTTGGGATGTATCCGCATTGTCTTTTCATAAAGTAATGCAATCACTTTACAAAGCAGAGGCCATGAACGAGTGGGGGAGTATTGTTGCTTTGACATATATGGCAGCACAAAGAACATTCCCTGATTATAACGATATGGCCGATAATAAGGCATATTTGGAGTCTGTTGCCAGAAGTTTTGGATACTTTTTCGGAAAAGAGCATAAAGTAAGAGTCAATACCATTTCGCAATCACCAACACCTACTACTGCAGGTCAAGGGGTTAAAGGATTTGATGGATTTATCAATTACGCCGAAAAAATGTCACCACTGGGCAATGCATCAGCGGACGATTGCGCGAACTATACGGTTTCACTTTTCTCTGACCTTACCAAAAAAGTGACTATGCAGAACCTCTTTCACGACGGAGGATTCTCCAACACCGGGGTTAGCCAGGAGGTGATCGATGAATTTTCAAAGTAAGCCCATTCCAATAAAATAAAGTCAAGTCGAGCATAGTCGGGATAGTTGTCTCACATGGCAATCCAAATTCTTGATTATGCTCGGATTGATGATTTTGCCTCATAGAACTTCATTTTAATGAGCATACTCTTTTCCATAATAGTTCCGGTGTACAATAGGCCCGAAGAAGTTCGTGAGCTATTGGAAAGCTTGCAAGCGCAGAATTTTACCGAGGATTTTGAAGTGGTTATTGTAGAGGATGGCTCTACTGAAAGTTCGGAGGAGATTGTGAATTCTTTTCGGGAAAACCTTCAGATTTCGTACTATTTTAAAGAAAACTCTGGCCCGGGCGATTCCAGAAACTATGGAATGCAGCAGGCGAAAGGAAATTATTTTATTGTTCTGGATTCAGATTGTATTCTTCCCAAACAATATTTATCCGAGGTCGATAAAGAACTTAAAAAGGAATTTGTCCATTGTTTTGGAGGGCCAGATGCCGCTGATGCGTCCTTTACTACGATTCAAAAAGCAATCAATTATGTAATGACCTCTTTTTTGACTACGGGCGGTATCCGTGGAGGCAAAAAAGCCGTGGGGAAGTTTCAGCCCCGTAGTTTTAACATGGGAATTTCCCGGGAGGCTTTCGAAAAAGCAGGAGGTTTTGGTAGAATTCATCCAGGTGAGGACCCAGATCTTACTTTCCGAATCTGGAAAGCAGGTTTTGATACCAGATTATTTCCTGCGGCCTTTGTTTATCATAAAAGGCGTATCGATTGGAATAAATTCTATATCCAAGTCAATAAGTTTGGTAGCGTACGTCCAATTTTGAACAAATGGCATCCCGGAACGGCAAAACCTACTTATTGGTTTCCAACGTTGTTTATATTGGGTCTTATGATCTCCGTTCTAGTGTCCGTTTTTGGACTTTGGTTGCCGCTGTTGCTTTATGGGCTCTACTTTGTGCTATTGTTTTTGGATTCACTGGTGAAAAGTAAGAACCTTGTTGTGGCCGTTTTATCCATTTTTGCCGCCTTGATTCAGTTTACGGGATATGGGATTGGTTTTCTTAAGTCCACAATGTTGCTTAACTTTAGTAGTAAGGAGCCAGAAGAACTGTTTCCCAAATTGTTTTTCAAGAAAAAGTAAAAGTGTTTAAAAAGGTATTGCACGGCCTCAATAAAAAGAAAGTGAAGGTATTTTCACTTTTCTTGTTATGCTCGTTTTCGGCATGGTTTATCAGCAACCTATCGGAAACCTACGAGTCCCGGGCATATTTTACCTTAAACTATCGTAACCTGCCGGATTCTTTATTGTTGGGTAAAAATGCCAATAATCAGATTGAGGCCAAGCTTAGGACCAGTGGTTTCCAGTTTTTGTATTATAAGATCTTTAAACGGCGCATAGATGTAGATCTATCACAGGTAGATTATAGGGACGGAGGCTATGTAATGAGTGAAGATGCGCTCAAAAGACAGATGGATCAACAACTATCGCAGAATATTTCACTTTTGGAATTGGATAGGGACCCATTGGAGGTAGATCTTTATCAGGTTAACTCTAAAAAAATTGCCATACGCCCCATGTTGGACCTAAAACTTAGACAGAACTATATTTTGGACGGAAAAATTATGATGTCTCCAGATTCTGTAGCGGTAAAGGGCCCAAGAAATGAAATAGATACCATCCGGTATATAAAAACAGCGGTTATTCAACTAAGCGATGTTAGCAACGATTTTTCAAGGGATGTTGCATTGATGTTTCCAAAAGGTCTGGACAATAGCATTTTTTCGGTTTCAAGTACTACGGTGAGGGGCAAGGTATCCAAGTTTTCGGAAAAAGTCTTTGAGGTACCTATCCAAGTTATTAATGTTCCCGAGGGTTATCAGATAAAAACCTTCCCGAACGTAGTTACTTTGTTGTGCAAGGCCACTATAGATAGGCTAAAGCAAATAGCTGCCTCAGATTTTGAGGTGATTGCCGATTACGGTCAATTGATAGGTTCCGATAGCAGTACACTGTTTTTGGAGGTGGTACAAAGCCCACAAAAGGTGTATGATGTAAAATTGGAAGAGAACAGTGTAAATTTTGTTTTGGAACAGCAATGATGATAGTTGGGCTTACAGGGGGAATTGGTAGCGGCAAGAGTACAGTGGCCAAAATGTTCGAGGAACTTGGTGTGCCTGTGTACGATTCCGATAAAGAGGCCAAAAAATTGATGATGGCCTCTGCGGAAGTAAAGTCCAAAATTCAGGATTTACTTGGAAAAAGCGCTTACATAGATGGGAGTTTAAACAGGTCGTATATTGCGGGTAGGGTGTTTAAAAGCCCAGAGCTGCTCGAAAAATTGAACGGTATCGTGCATCCGGCTGTTAGAATACATTTTTTGGAATGGGCAGAAAAACAGAAAGCCCCTTATGTGATTCAAGAAACGGCATTGATTTTTGAGAACGGGGCACAGGATAAATACGACCGCACTATCTTGGTTACGGCCCCGGCCAAAACCCGTATCCAAAGGGTGGTAGATAGGGACAATGTTGGCGAGCAAGCTGTTGTTGACCGGATTAAAAACCAATTAAATGATGAGAAAAAGCAAAATTTAGCTCATTATTTAATTGAAAACCTGAACTTGGACAGAACCAAGGAAAGGGTTAACGAACTACACCTCAAACTTTTAGCATTAGCCACTAAATTTTAACATTTATGTTAAGTTTTGGTTAAACGCTAAAATTACTAAATGTTAAATTTTTAATTTTACGCCAATGAACAAGAAGCTATTCGTTCTTCTGGTTGTTCTTATGAGTTTATCCCTTTTAGGGATAATTTTTGTACAAGTTTATTGGATCAGAACTTCAATAAACGACAAAGAAGAACAATTTTCAAGAACAGTTACGGACATACTGGACAAAGTAGCGAGTAGGGTGGAGAAACGGGAGATGAAGGAATACTCGGATCGTTTGGCTTCTCTTGCAGATAGTGTTGGTGAGCCAAAAAGCGCCCATTACAAGAATTTTATGTTTGTAGAGAGGGACCTCAATTCAGATGAGATTCTTTTCTACTCCCACGGTATTCTGGAAGAAGATTATACAATAACCTCGGCGTTCTTTGATAATAGATTGGGTGGAGATGATACCACAACGTTTAGAAACTTTACCAGCCGAAGAACCAAAAGTGTTTTTAAAGAAGAGTTTGGTATTGATGGTAAAAGTTATAGCTTAACTCCAATCGAAAAAGTGACCAATATTGGCAAGCTTGACAAAATTGAGCTAGCTGCTTGGGAAGATGTGTTTATGGAGTACTCTAAAACGCAACCGATCCACAAGCGGGTTTCCAATCAGGAATTGGAGCTGCTCCTTAGTCAAGAATTGAGTAACAGGAATATTGATATTGACTATGAATATGGTGTTTACAGTCAAGGTTATCCCACAAAAGTAAGATCCAGAAAATTTAAGTTTTCCGGTTCAAAGATGTACAAGGCACCCATTTTTAAGGATAGCGAAGGGGTGTCCAACTTCTCATTATTGTTGACCTTTCCGAGTATGAAAAAGTACATATTCAGTTCGGTAATGGGTATGGCCTTACTGTCCTTGGTGTTTACATTGGTAATTTTATTGGCGTATTCCAGTGCTATTTACCAATTGATAAAGCAAAAGCGTATATCGGAAATCAAATCAGATTTCATCAATAATATGACGCACGAGTTTAAAACACCTATAGCTACCATTAATTTGGCGGTAGAGGCAATAAGAAACCCAAAGTCTATCGAGGATAAGGAAAAAGTATTGCGGTATTTGGGAATGATTCGTGATGAGAATAAACGTATGCACGCCCAAGTGGAGAATGTATTGCGAATATCCAAGTTGGAGAAAAACCAGTTGGACATTAGTAAGGATAGGGTCAATATGCACGATATTATTACCGATGCCATTGCCCATATAGAACTGATTGTTCAAGACAGGGGGGGGTATGTAAACGCACATTTAGATGCAGAACGGTCAGAGGTTTTGGCCAATGATATGCATTTGACCAATGTGGTGGTCAATATTTTGGACAATGCAGTAAAGTATTCACCAGAATCACCCAAAATAGATGTATTTACCGAAGTGGTAAAAAATAGCATCATTATAAAAGTACAGGACCAAGGAGCTGGAATGGGCAAGGCAGTACTTAAAAAAGTATTTGAAAAATTTTACCGGGAACATACCGGAGACATACATAACGTTAAAGGCCATGGATTAGGACTGGCCTACGTAAAGCAAATAATAGACGATCATCAGGGCGAGGTTTATGCCGAGAGTGAAAAAGGAAAAGGAAGCACTTTCTTTATAAAACTCCCTTTAATTTAAAAAGCGAACTATGGATACAGAGAAAAAGAAGATATTATTAGTTGAGGACGACCCCAACTTTGGGATTGTCCTAAAAGATTACTTAAACATGAACGACTTTGATGTTGTTCTGGCCAAAAACGGAATGGAAGGTTTCGAAAAATTCAAAAAGGACAACTTTGATGTCTGTATTTTGGATGTTATGATGCCTTATAAGGACGGGTTTACCCTTGCAAGGGAAATCCGTGAAAAGAACGAAAATGTTCCGATTATCTTTTTGACCGCTAAGACCATGAAGGAAGATGTGCTTAAAGGGTACAAAGCCGGAGCGGATGATTATTTGAACAAACCTTTCGATTCAGAAGTTTTGCTTATGAAGTTAAAGGCGATTCTTCAAAGAAAAGCTTCTAGCTCTTTGGCCGATAGCAAGCAGTTCGAGTTCGAAATTGGAAATTTCCATTTAAACTCCAAACTACGCTTCCTTAAATATAAAGAAGAGGAGCCTATTAAACTATCGCCAAAGGAGAACGAACTTTTGCGTTTGTTGGCCCTTCACGAAAATGATCTAATGCCCAGAGAACTGGCGTTGACAAAAATTTGGAGAGACGACAACTACTTTACTTCCAGAAGTATGGATGTTTATATTGCGAAGCTTAGAAAGTACCTCAAAAAGGATGACTTGGTTGAAATTCTCAATATCCATGGAGAAGGATTTAGACTTGTTGTAAAAGCCGAAAACGAGCAATAACAAAGTTTTATATCATAGAAAGCCACCCTTTAGGTGGCTTTTTTTATGCAAAGGCATAAATTACAGAAACGGTCAGTACCCCTACAAATGCCAATATGGTAGTCATTGCCGTCCACGACCGAAAGGTTTGTTTTTCCGTAATGCCCAAATATTGACCAACCAGCCAGAAGCCACTATCGTTCACATGCGAAAATATACTGGCCCCAGAAGCAATTGCGATTACCATACAGGCCAGTTCAATAGAATTTAAGCCGCCACTGGCCAATAAAGGAGAAACTAAGCCTGCTGCGGTTATCATGGCCACTGTGGAGGAACCTTGAACAATTCGAACAATAGCGGCACTAATAAAAGCAAAAGCTAAAATTGGAATCCCTGCATTGCTCAATGAGGATGCTAAAAGTTCACCGGCCCCAGTATCGGTCAGTACCTGCTTAAAAACGCCTCCAGCACCCGTTAAAAGTATAATGGTGCCAGCAGGAGCCAATGATTTGTTGGATATCTTAAGCAGTTGTTCTTTGGTAAACCCTTTTCGCAGTCCAAAAAAATACCAGGCCAATAAATTGGCAATGATCAATGCAGAAAATGGATGACCGATCAGCGCAATGGTGTTCAATACGCTAGGGTTTACGACGCCAAAAGTTCCAGCAGAGACAATCGTGTTCAACAAGATCAGGACAATCGGTAAACCTATAATTAAAAGGGTTTGTGTTATTGGCGGAAGTTCAGGGTGGTTCTCCTCCTCAATTTCCTCAGGTGCAGCCACAAAGATCTTTTTAGAAATGTGCTTTCCAAACCAAAGTCCGGCAATCAGTGCTGTTGGTATTCCGGCTGCAAACCCCATTAATATAACCCAACCCAAATCTACCCCGATAATGTCCGCCACGGCAATGGGCCCAGGTGTTGGCGGGATAAAGGCGTGGGTAATCGCTAACCCTGCCAATAAGGGTATGGCATATAACAACAGGGATTTTCCGGTTTTTCGTTGAAGGGCATAGATCATGGGAACCAATATGATAAACGCAACATCAAAAAAAACGGGAATGGCAATAAGGAAGCCCGAAATTACCATTGCCGAAGGAGCTCTTTTCAATCCGAATTTGGAGACCATAAAATCAGCAATGGCCTTGGCGCCGCCCGAAGCCTCCAAAATGCCCCCGAAAATTGCGCCAAGTCCCACCACAGTGGCAACAAATCCCAAGGTTCCGCCCATTCCTTTTTGTACGGTATCTATAATTTGGGTAGCATCCAACCCTGCAATCAGACCCACGGCAATGCTACCGATCAATAGGGCAATAAACGCATGGATGCGAAGCTTGAGAATCAAAAATAATAGGATGGCAATGCCTATTAGAACAGCCAAAAAAAGATTGACTTCCATGGTTAAAATTGTTTTATAATGTCCTTGACGATGTCCTCGGGTGATTTTTCAATGGAAACCGTAATCTCGTTCGAGGGCGGTTCCAATATGTCAAATTGTGACCTTAGGAGGTCCAATGGCATAAAATGCCCTTTCCTCTTTTCCAATCGAGATCGTATCAATTCAAAAGAGCCTTCCAAGTAAATGTAGGCCATATAATTTGCCATTCCGGCCCGCAATATGTCTCTGTAGCTTTTTTTTAGGGCGGAACAAGCTATAATTGCGCCTGTATGTTTATTTTTTATGGCCAATCTATTGAGTTCCATGAGCCATTCTTTACGATCTTGGTCGTTCAACGGGTTACCGGAGCTCATTTTCTTGATGTTGGCCTCTGGATGAAAGTCATCACCATCATAAAAAGGACGGGATAGATGCTCTGAAAGTAATTTTCCGATCTTGCTTTTCCCGGAACCACTCACTCCCATAACCACTAATACAGTTTTACCGTGGGGCATGTAGGTTGGTATTTATTTGGTCTTCAATCATTTGGAGTGTTTTTTCGGGTTTTCCGTTAAAAGGAACCCATAAAATAGAGTCATTTTTTCGTAGCCACGTCAGTTGCCGCTTGGCAAACCTCCTTGTATTCTTTTTGATTTCGGAAACAGCAAATTCCAAAGTGCAATTGCCGTCAAGATATTCAAAAAGTTCTTTGTAACCAACTGTTTGTAGGGCGTTCAATGTTCTATGCGGATAAAGATTTTCAGCTTCGTTCAGTAACCCGGCTTCCATCATCAAATCAACTCGCATATTTATTCTTTGATAGATGATTTCCCTTGGCGCATCGATTCCTATATAAAGTGTTTTAAAGGCTCTTTTGGCCTTAGGCCTGTTCAAGAACGAGGAATAGGGTTTGTTGGCGGCTCGACACACTTCTAGAGCTCTAATTAATCGATGTGGATTCTCTAGATCGACTTTTTCCGCGTATTCCGGATCTCTTTTTTTAAGCTCATTCTGGAGGTTTTCCAAACCATCTTCCTCTAAAGCTTGATTTAGCTGTTGTCGAATTTTTGGGTCAACCTCTGGAAACTCGTCCAAGCCCTTAACAACTGCATCCACATAAAGTCCACTTCCGCCGACCATTACGGCTATATGCTTTGTTTTAAATATATTGGTAAGGAGTGTAATGGCATCTTTCTCAAAATCACCAACCGAGTACGGTTCAAAAATGCTTTTGTGCTGAATAAAATGATGGGTGGCCGCTTTCAATTCCTCGGGGGAGGGAACAGCGGTACCAATATGCATTTCCTTAAAGAATTGACGTGAATCGGCCGATAGGATTTCAGCATCAAAATGGTTGGCCAAAGTAATGCCCAATGCTGTTTTCCCAATGGCCGTAGGTCCAACAACGGCAAGTAAGACTTTAGTGCTCATAAAAGATGTCCGCAGTTATAGCAGTGAGAGGCGTCGTCCCTATGTCCTCCAATGCTACAACATGGGCAGGCTTGTGTGTTAACGTGGACGACAGGTTCGTTGTCAGCGTCCTTTTTTTCGTCTTTATTGCTTTTTGCAATTTCTGCGGTAACAATTCCAGTTGGAACTGCAATAATGCCATATCCCAGAATCATAATAACTGCGGCTAGAAACTGTCCTAGGCCGGTTATCGGGGTAATGTCGCCATAACCTACTGTGGTAAGGGTAACAACGGTCCAATAAATACTTCTAGGGATACTTGTAAAACCGGCTTCGTTTCCTTCTACAATGTACATCATTGTACCTAGGATAACAGACAAGATCAATACTACATAAATAAATACCGCGATTTTTGTTCTGCTGGCTTTTAGAGCCTTTTTTAGCTGAGATGCCTCCCCAATGAACTTGACCAATTTTAAAATTCTGAAAATCCGTAGCAATCGGAAGGCCCTTACGGCCAATAATACTTGTGAGCCGGCCAAAATATACGAAAGGTATAAAGGAATAGTCGATAAAAAATCTATAATGCCATAAAAACTAAAGATATACTTCCATGGTTTTTTTATGCTGATCACCCTTGCAATATATTCGATGGAAAAGAATATGGTAACTATCCACTCCATTGTAAGAAGGCTCATGTGGTATTTTTGATCAATCTCCTCAATACTTTCCAACATTACCAGGATTACACTGATAATGATCAGTACAAAAAGCATTAGATCAAAAGATTTACCTGCAGGGGTATCCGCTTCATAAATTATTTCATGAAGTTTATTTCGCCATTTGGGAAGTGGTTTATTGTCCATATAAGGTTAAGAGGTTAACGGGATGGCTTTTAGCCGATTGTTTTTTCTCAAATATGTTTCAACAATAAAAGTAGTGTTCTCATCGCTCCGCATTGGAGTCATAATCGATTCTAAGATATGAATATTATTGATTTGATGATTGAGTTCCACATACCCAAATCCTTGAAGCTTACCATTTTTCACTAAAATAAAACTCCGTTCCCCAGTTTCCCGTCCACGGTCGGTCAATGCCATGTCCTTGTTCTGGATACTGTACTTTTCAAAAACGGATAATACTTTTTCGTTGCAGTGAACCGCGCTTAATTGATCTTTTCTTTGTTGATTCTCCATTTCCAATCCCAGCGAAGCAGCACATAGCTCAAACTCATCTGCAATTTTTTTCAGGAAACTCTTGGCGGCCTCTGTTCCGTTGAAAGCCATTTTTTTGTATTCCAATGATTTACTTTTTTCCACTTCCAGAATAATGTGCTCCGTTCCATTCTGATTAAAATCAATGGTATGTGTAAAAAGCTTTTTTTTGGAAACATGGTTATATCGGGGCCTGGTCCTTTTTTGCTCTAGATAGGCTTTTAAAATGGCAATAAGCTCACTTCCTGTGGCTTCGTATGTAACCTTTTTGGTTTCTTTTTGAAGTTTTCGAGCCAATTTACCCACATTGGTAAAATGCTGATTTACACGCTTTTTAATATCCTTGGTCTTGCCTAAATATATAATTTCCCCATCCTTATCGTGCATATAGTACACGCCGGTTTCCGATGGCAGGTTAAAAACCATATCCAACTGGTTGGGTGAAAGTTCTCCGTGGGTTTCTTCCCGGATAACATTAGTGATGATTTTTTTGTCGGAATCTTTGGCCAAAAGCAGTTTAAAAAGCTTTAATGTGGCCAATGCATCACCATTGGCGCGATGCCTATCGCTCATGGGAATACCCAGTGACCGGGCCAATTTGCCCAAGCTGTGGGATTCCGCTTCGGGGATAAGCTGTTTGGAAAGGTCAACCGTGCACAGTGTTTTGCGTTGAAAATCGTAGCCTAATCGCCTAAACTCCGTTCTAAGGATACGATAATCGAACTGGGCGTTATGTGCCACAAGAACAGCTCCTTCGGTAATCTCTACAATACGCTTGGCCACCTCGTGAAATTTTGGGGCGGAACGCAACATTTTATTGTTGATGCCCGTAAGTTTGGCCACAAAAGGCTGTATTTCCCGTTCGGGGTTTATCAAACAGATAAACTTATCGACTACCTTGTGCCCATCGAACCTGTGGATGGCAATCTCCATTATGCCTTCCTCATTGTATTTTCCTCCCGTGCTTTCAATGTCGAGTATCGCGTACATGGAAAAATTAATGGTTATGAATAGTTTCTAGCTCCAAATATACTGCTTCCTACCCTTACCATATTGCTCCCCTCTTCGATAGCAATACCATAATCACCGCTCATGCCCATGGAAAGGGTTGTGATACCGGTCAATTTGGTTGTAAGGTCATCAAACATGGATTTAAGGTGGGCAAACTCTTTGCGGACTTGATTTTTGTTGTCGATGAACGTAGCCATGCCCATTAAACCAACTATTTTAATGTTTTCCATGGCCTTGAATGCCTCAGAATTGATAAGCTCGTCCAGCTCTGTTTTGTCCAGACCAAATTTGGTGTCTTCTTCAGCAATATGGATCTGAAGCAAACAGGGAATAATACGGTCGTGCTTTTTCGCTTGTTTGTTGATTTCCTTCAACAAACGGGGACTGTCCACACCATGAATCAAGGAAACAAACTCGGCCATATATTTGACTTTGTTCCGCTGTAAGTGGCCAATCATGTGCCATTCGATGTCCTTGGGCAGATCTTCCCACTTTTGGACCATTTCCTGCACTTTGTTTTCCCCAAATATGCGTTGGCCGGCCTCGTAGGCCTCCAAAATATCCTCATTGGGCTTGGTTTTGGAAACTGCGACCAAAGTAACCCCCTCAGGGAGTTCTGATTTTATTGTATTGAGATTATCTTTTACGGACATAGTTTAATTGATGTCATTCCGCACCTAATGCGGAATCTTTTAAATTTATGGATTATTGCTTCCCTTCGACTATGCTCTGGGACCAGCAGGAGTGACATTTGTTACAATTCATAAATAGCCAGTCCGCTACGGAGCTTAGGCTCAATATACGTGCTTTTTGGGGGCATTACCAAACCGGCATCGGCAATTGCCTTGATTTCTTCAACTGTTGTGGGGACCAGACTGAAACCTACCGAAAAATCGCCCGAATCCACCAAATCTTTCATTTGGATCAGGTTGTTTTTGCCATAGCCGTAGCAGATCCGTTTATCGTTTCTCAGATCTGTGATTCCCAAAATAGGTTCTAAAATGGTTTTATATAGGATTTGGGTGTCCAACCTGCTCAAGGCGTCGGTAAACTCATGATTGGTTTTCCTGAAATGAAGTGTATAGAACTCTCCTCCCAAATACATGCTGAACTCATGTTTTTTAGATGGTTTGCAGAGTCCGTCCGCCCTTTTTTCTATTCTGAAATGTTCGTCCAACTGAATCAAAAATTCCTTTTTCGAATAGCCGTTCAAATCTTTGATCATGCGGTTGAATTCAGAAATCCTCATTTGGGATTCAGGAATCAAGTAAGCCATAAAATAATTGTAGGCTTCTTCCCCTGTGTGATTCTCGTTTTCGGACATTTTTAGGTCTGCCAATAAGCTGGACGATGCACTGCGGTGGTGTCCATCCGCAATATAGAGTGCATTAAGGTCTCCAAAGGCCTTTTCCAGTTTCTCGATCCCTTCAGGATATGAAATCTTCCAAAGTTTATGGTTTACTTTGTCTGTCGTAGTGAAATCGTATTCGGGATCCCGTTGTATTTTCTGTTGAAAGATTTCATCTACTAGATCACTATCCTCATAGGTCATTAAAACAGGCTCTGCATTAAAGCCAACGGTGTGCAGGTAATCGGCAAAAAGCTCTTCGCGGTCTTGGATGGTATCCTCATGTTTTTTGATGACATTGTTCCTGTAATCATCTACACTGCAGGCGCAGAAAAAACCTAGGCTTTTAAAATTGTCCTTTTCAATTTGATATAGATAAAAACTGGGGTCATCATCTTTTTGAAAGATGTTTTCCTCCAAAAACTCCAAATACCGATTGTGAACCAGCCCAAATCGCTCTTTGCCCTTTATGTTCTTATCGAACTTGAATCCTGGGTTGATAATGTGCAAAAACGAAAATGGGTTGTACTGCAGTACAGCCTTTAGTTCCTCTTTGGAATACTCTTCATAGGAGCGAGAAGCAACAAAAAAAGCTTTGTCCTTTGTGGGGCGTATGGCCTTAAAAGGCTTTACAATGGCCATGAAATTTGTTATCTAGTTAGTAGGGATGCTTCCCCTAATTATTTATTGTCGATATTTTATTCGAAATACTTATTTGTCTATGTCATTTCGAAAGTCCCGATAATTATCGGGATGAGAAATCTCCGAATAGGCTTAAAGTTATGGGATTCCTCGTTGCATTGCTCTGCCGGAATGACAATCAAATTCTTTTAATCCTATTTGAATTGTGCCGAAACGTTTTCTGCTTTTCTAGATTCGTAATAATCGTAAAAGCCTTCGCCCGATTTTACACCTAATTTACCGGCCATCACCATGTTTACAAGTAGAGGGCAAGGAGCATACTTTGGATTTTTAAAACCATCGTACATCACGTTTAAAATGGAAAGGCAAACATCCAATCCAATAAAGTCGGCCAGTTGCAGAGGTCCCATCGGGTGGGCCATTCCCAATTTCATTACTGTATCGATTTCTTTAACGCCGGCTACGCCGTTGTATAAAGTTTCGATGGATTCGTTGATCATGGGCATTAAAATACGGTTGGCCACAAACCCGGGATAATCGTTTACCTCGGTCGGAATTTTGCCCAATTTCTTGGATAGCTCCATAATGGTTTCCGTTACCTCGTTGGATGTGCTGTAGCCGCGAATGATTTCAACCAATTTCATGATTGGTACAGGGTTCATAAAATGCATTCCGATTACCTTTTCGGGGCGCTTGGTAGCTGCTCCTATTTGTGTAATGGAAATAGAAGAGGTGTTGGTGGCCAAAATGGTCTCGGGCTTGCATATCTCATCCAAATCCCTGAAAATCTTTAGTTTGATATTCAAGTTCTCAGTAGCTGCCTCTACGACCAGATCGGTATCGGTTACACCACCTTTTACGTTGGTATAAGTGGTGATGTTGGCCAATGTAGCCTCCTTTTTGGCTTCATCTACCACCTCTTTGGCGATCATACGGTCCAAATTTTTGGTTATGGTGGCTATTCCTTTGTCCAAAGATGCTTGGGAAATGTCCACAAGATTTACGTTGTATCCGTTTTGGGCAAAGACGTGGGCAATTCCATTCCCCATAGTTCCGGCACCGATTACAGCTATTTTTTCCATTGTATTTTGTTTATCTTATGTTGTTCTAGAAAGAGGAACAACAATACGTTAATTTTTAAAGGATTCGATTATTTGAAGGGCCACTCTGAGGGCATTGGTGCCTTGCTCCAAGCTCACGATAGGGGCTGTATCGTTATTAATGGCATCGGCAAAGGTTTCCAATTCGTCCAAAATGGCATTATTTATCTCTATTTCAGGATTTTCAAAATAGATTTGTTTTTTTTCGCCCTCGGCATTCTGAAGGATCATATCAAAATCACCTGGATTTTCTGGTGCATCCTTCATTTTTACCACTTCTACTTTTTTCTCCAGAAAGTCAACGGAGATGTAGGCATCGCGCTGAAAGAATCGTGATTTGCGCATATTTTTTAAGGAAATCCGGCTCGAAGTAAGATTGGCTACGCAACCGTTCTTGAACTGGATACGGGCGTTTGCAATATCCGGAGATTGACTGATTACTGAAACACCGCTGGCATTAATCTTTTCAACCTCCGAAGGAACTACGCTCAGTATGGCATCGATATCATGGATCATAAGGTCCAATACCACTGGAACATCGGTACCTCTTGGATTAAACTCTGCCAAGCGATGCGTTTCTATGAACATGGGATTGTCAATTTTGTCCTTTACGGCCAAAAACGCGGGATTGAATCGCTCTACATGGCCTACTTGACCTTTTACACCATGTTTTTTGGTAAGCCCCAATAATTCTTCCGCTTCTTTCAAAGTATTGGTGATAGGCTTTTCTATAAAAATGTGCTTGCCTTTTTCAATGGCCTTTTTTGCGCAATCGAAATGGGATAGGGTCGGGGTAACAATATCGACCACATCCACAGCATCAATCAATTTATTGATATTCTCAAAATAAACGTAACCAAATTCCGCTGCGACTTTTTTGGCGTTGATCTCATCGGGGTCGTAAAACCCGACCAATTCGTATTTGTCAGATTGGTTTAAGAGCCTCAGGTGTATTTTTCCTAAATGTCCAGCTCCAAGGACACCAACTTTTAGCATATTTCCTGTTTTCGTCAAAAATAAGGATATGATGTCAGTTTCCATAAATTTTTGAGCGGAACTAGGGGGATATTTTTAGGGAACTTTTTAAATTCGTGCCACCATACCACAGACCATGAAGGATACGCTTAAGCATAGGGGAATGCGCAAGAACTTGGCAGAAGTTGTAGCGGCCAAGGGGATTACCGATCAGAAAGTTTTAGATGCCATTAAAACCATACCAAGACACCTGTTTTTAGATAGCAGTTTTGAAGATCACGCCTATCAGGACAAGGCTTTTCCTATTGGTGCGGACCAAACCATCTCCCAGCCATATACCGTAGCGTTCCAAACTGAGTTGTTAAAGGTGGGCCCAAATGCCAAAATATTGGAGATAGGAACGGGAAGCGGATATCAAACCGCTGTTTTGTTACATCTAAGGGCCAAGGTGTACACGATAGAACGCCAGTCAGAACTATTTAAAACCACCCGCTTATTTTTTAATAAAATGCATTATCGCCCCAAGAAAGTAATTTTTGGTGATGGTTACAAAGGGTTGCCACAAGAAGCACCTTTTGATGGTATTATTGTTACTGCGGGCGCCCCAGAAGTTCCAAGAGCGCTATTGTCCCAATTAAAAATAGGGGGCAGGTTGGTGATTCCTGTTGGGGTAGATGAGCAGATTATGACACTTTTTGTACGCAAGTCCGAAAAGGAATTCGAGAAAAAAGAATTTGGGTCGTTTCGTTTTGTTCCTTTGTTGGAGGATAAGAACTAGTTGTTGAAACTCTTTTTTACACGGGATAGGTTACGCTTATTGTCGCGATCTTTGATTGTTTCCCTTTTATCGTAAAGTTTTTTACCCTTGGCCAAGCCTATGTTCATTTTGGCAAGACCTCTATCGTTGATAAAAACATTTAAGGGAACAATGGTCAAACCTGTTGTGGCAACTTCTTTTTGGAGCTTTTTCAACTCTCTTTTGTTAAGCAACAATTTACGCTCTGCTTTTGGCCTGTGGTTATAATGTCCACCATGGCTATATTCATCGATCTGCATATTAATCACAAAAAGCTCACCTTTGTGATTAAATTCGCAGAAGCTTTGAGAAATGGAGGCTTTGCCCAAACGGAGTGATTTAATTTCGGTGCCACCTAAAACTATACCCGCTGTATAGGTGTCCAAAATTTCGTAATCGAACCGGGCCCTTCTGTTTTTTATGTTGACATTTTTCTGCATCGGGGACAAAAATATAAACTCTTTAGAAAGAAATTTGTAATGTTATGATAGATTTTACGAATAAGTATCAAAACCAATCTATGAAAAGAATTTTATTTCTACTCACTTTAGTATTTGCCATTAGCTGTAAACAAGAACCAAAAAAAGAGTTGACTGCCCAAGAAATTATAAATCGATCCATTGAGGATAGCGGAGGAAAGTTATTTGGGGCCAATAAGGTGGTGTTTGATTTTAGAGATCTAAAATATATTTCGGAACATATTGAAGGGGATCGTGTTTATACCAGGATAAGGGATTTGGATTCTGTTGTTATAAAGGATGTTATGCATAGCGATAGCTTTGAGAGATACATAAATGACTCTTTGGTGAAAGTGAAGGATTCAATGGCTCAACTTTACACCAATTCCATTAATTCGGTTCACTATTTTGTTAGGTTGCCGTTTGGACTTAACGATGCCGCGGTAAACAAAGAGCTGATGGGCAAGGAGACCATTAAGAATAAAGAATATTACAAAGTAAAGGTGACCTTTGATCAGCAAGGAGGAGGCGTGGATTTTGAAGACACTTATGTGTATTGGTTTGATGTAGAGTCGTTTAAACCTGATTACTTGGCCTATAGCTTTTATGTGAATGGTGGTGGTCAGCGATTTAGGAGAGCATATAACGAGCGCTACATTGAAGGTATTCGCTTTGTGGATTATGAAAACTATAAACCCAAACAAGAAGGAAGCGATATTTTGGAAATTGGCCAGTTGTTCGACAAGGATGGTCTGGAGCTTTTATCCAAAATAGAAACTAAAAATATTAGCGTAGCCCGCGAGACCGAGTAAAAGGTCTCTGAAGTGCTTTTTGTCTTGTAGTGCGGAAAACTGCTAATCCATCCGAAGCCGGATGTCTGTAGGCACACCATCGATAATACGAACAATAAAAAGACTGCTGTTGTCCGAATCGTCCATTTGATCGTATTTTTCCAAGCCTAAAACTTTATTTACTAGCATGGGGGTGGTATTGCTGTGGCCTACTACTAAAACATTTTTACCTTCGTTTTGCAGTTTAAACTCTTCAACATCAAAAGCTTGTGGGTCATAATATTCAATATCAATATCCTTCTTAATTGATGTCGGCGCTGCCGTCATGGACGTGCGTTCATAATTGGTGGAATATACCTTGTCCAAAGGTATTGGGTCAAAAACTTCGGCCCAGCGAATGGCCCTGTCCAGACCATCTTGGTTAAGCTCCGGATCTGGGTTATCGGAATCGGTTCTGTCCTTTTCGGCATGACGGATAAAATAAAAGGTGGAGATAACAGGGTCTTCCACAATTTTCGTATCTTTTTTGCAGGCGATACTTCCAACGAGTATAATTGCAAGGACAATTAGAGGTTTGATGGTTCGCATAGTTCTATTCAAAGTTTCCGAGTATTTATTGTTTATCCGTTTAAAAGTAACGTTTAATTTTTATTTTCTTGTATGCGCAAGTTTGTGGTTTGTATTTTGGTTATGGTAAATTGCTCGTTAAGTTGGGGGCAAGAGCTTGTTTTGCCATCAGATTTTAGGCAACATTCGCTCACTCAGTTCAATGCTAGTTTATGGAACCCGACTTATGCCTTGGATTGGAACAAACCCAACTCATTGTCCATTTGGACACGTTGGCAATGGCAGAGTATTGATGGTGACCCAACGTCTATCTTTGCCAATTATACACATCAACTTACACCGAATACAGTTGCTTCAGCTGGCTTTTTGCAGCACAATACAGGGGTGTTTTTATACACTGGGGGAAACTTGAATTTTGCCCAAACCTTTCAGCTTGGCGAGGGAATCAGCTTAATGGCCGGACTAAACACGTTTGCTTTTCAACAAACTGTGGCTGATGGGCAATTTGGTATAGAAGATGAGCTTACTCCTGAGGAATTGGAAGGCCTTGAAGGTATTAAAGACCAATTTTCACCAGGACTTCGGCTATTGGTAAACCGATTTAGTGTTGGTTTGGCTTTTGAAAATGCTATTGGCTTCAACGTTTCCGGTAACCAAGAAAATATGGATAGTTTTCAAGTTATAACAGGGACTCTTGGCAATGATTTCCCGATCATGATATCGGAGAGTTTTGGAGATAGTTTTATAAGACCGGTTGTTTATGTAAAATCCGTGCCGGAGGGAGATACCCAGTATGGCATCAACGGTTTGATGTCCACATCCAAGTTTTGGGTACAAGGCGGCTATAACAGTTTTTATGGTGTTTCTGGCGGATTAGGGGTTACTATATCCAATGCCTTTTCAATTGGTGGGCTTATGGAATTTGGAACAGATGATTTATTGACAGATGAAGACCCGACCATAGAAATTGTGGCATCATATCACTTTGGAAAGACAAAATTCAAGAAAAAAGAGCCAAGACTCGAAGACGAAGAGGAAAAATCAAGACAGCTTGAAGAAGAAATCGAACAACAGCGAAGAGAAGAGGAACAAAGGGAGCTTGAAGCAAGAAGGCAAATGCAGCGCGAGAAAGATTCTTTAGCAGAAATTCGACGAAATAAGCAGCAGTTGGAGCTACAACGCAAAAAAGATAGTATTGCACGTTTACAAAATCAGAAAGTAGAGGTAAAACCCAATGAAAGATATGAAGAGGTTGAAAATGAGGATGGGCTGCAACCAGGGTTTTATTTGATCGCTAACGTGTACGGCACAAAAAAGTATTTCGAAAACTTTATGCAAACGACCAGGGGGATGGGGTTGGAGCCTAAATCCTTTTATAGGAAAGCGAATAAATACAATTATGTGTACTTAGAACGATATAACACCATGGAAGAAGCCAGAAAAGCCCGGGATAGTAAGTTTTTTGGAAGGTATGGGGATAAAACTTGGATTTTCCGTGTAAAGGGGAATTAATTTTTTTAGGGCATTATGTTGTTTTAAACATAGGGAGCAATCTCTTCCCAATTCAATAATTTGGGATTTCCAGTTGCTTTGTTCTATTGGAATGCCAACTTGTTCTAATTCTAAAAGCGTATAGGTCGCGTTACTTTTTAAGCTCTTGTTTTATCAAATATTCCAGATACGTAATGGTATTGGTCAAATATTTGCGATCTTGTGTCATTGTGCTCATGGCTACGGCACCTTGGATCATGGTAAAAAACTGCTTCGCAAATTGAAGCGGAGGGACTGGGAGCCTTATCTCATTCTCTTTGGCCCCGTTTTCTAGGACAAGCGCAATCTTTCCTTCAACCTCTTTAATGGTCTCTTTTACTGCCGCGGCCAATAGCTTATTGTTTCCTTGCGCATCAACTCCAACATTTAGCAGGGGGCATCCGCCCATGGGAAGGGAAAAAGCATCGTATTGTTTGTAAAAACTTAATAAGGAATATAGTTTATCCAATGCAGTTACCCCAAACTCAAGTTTATGGTCTATTGCGGTAAGCAATAGGTTTCGATTGTATTCGAAAGAAGAAAGTGCTAAAGCCTCCTTATTTTCGAAATTACCGTAAATAGCACCTTTGGTAAGACCGGTAGCTTCGGTTAAATCGCTCATGCTAGTGCCTATGTAGCCATGTTTGTTGAATATGGGAGCCACGGTCTCAATGATATAAGCTGTGGTTCTTTCGGCTTTCTTGGTCATTGTAATAAAGGTTGGTTTTGGCGGAAACTAAGATATAAAAAATCAGATACTGTCTGGTATTTTCTAAAATAAAAGCCCCCACTTTAACACAGTAGGGGCTTATTTTTAGTGTGATTTGATGTTAATCCACCAATTCGTTCTGATTTCTGAACACCAATTGATCATCAAAAGAATCCAGAAGTACTATACTGTCAGAGCTTATTTTGCCCGAGAGCAGTTCTTTGGATAAATTGTTCAATACCTCTTTTTGGATCAATCGTTTTACCGGTCTGGCACCATATTGGGGGTCGTACCCTTTTTCTGCCAAATAGGCGATGGCCTCTTCGGTGGCATCCAGAGTAATATTTTGTTTGGACAACATTTTCTTCAAATTTTCCAGTTGCAGTCCAACAATATCCTTGATGTCCGATTTGCTCAAAGGTGCGAACATGATAATATCATCAATTCGATTTAAAAATTCCGGTCTTATGGTCTTGCGCAACAATCCAAGGACTTCGACCCTAGCAGCTTCTGAAGCACTTTCCACGTCAGTAGCATCTTCAAACTTTTCTTGTATAATATGGCTTCCCATGTTGCTGGTCATAATAATAATGGAGTTTTTAAAATCCGCTACACGACCCTTGTTGTCCGTTAATCTACCTTCGTCCAATACTTGCAATAGAATATTAAAGGTATCGGGATGCGCTTTTTCAATCTCATCCAACAAGATTACCGAATAAGGTTTGTGTCTCACAGCTTCCGTTAATTGCCCGCCTTCATCATAGCCTACATATCCAGGAGGTGCGCCCACCAATCTACTTACGGAATGACGTTCTTGATACTCGCTCATGTCAATCCTTGTGATGGCATTTTCATCATCGAACAGATAAGAGGCCAATGTTTTCGCCAACTCGGTTTTACCTACCCCGGTGGTTCCTAGAAAGAGGAAGGATCCAATAGGTTTTTTGGCATCTTGCAATCCGGCCCTACTTCTTCGGATGGCATCGGAAACGGCAATAATGGCCTCATCTTGACCTACAACCCGTTTGTGGAGTACATCCTCTAGCTTTAGGAGTTTTTCCCTTTCGCTCTGCATCATCTTGTTCACAGGAATACCGGTCCACTTGGCTACTACTTCGGCAATATCCTCATAGGTTACTTCTTCCTTGATCAAAGTCCCGGCGGTCTGTTGCGCTGCAAGCTCTTCCTGCAACTTGTCCAACCTTTCCTGTGCTTCTTTGATTTTGCCGTATCGTAGTTCCGCTACTTTGCCATAGTCCCCGTTTCGCTCTGCTCGTTCTGCATCGAGTTTAAAATTTTCTATATCCTCTTTTGTTTTTTGGATATTGTCCACTACGGTTTTTTCACTTTCCCATTTGGCGAATATTTCGTTGCGCTCTTCTTTGAGGTTTGCCAGCTCCAAGTTCAACGACTTTAGTTTGGTCGTATCATTTTCGCGTTTAATGGCTTCTACCTCAATTTCCAACTGCATGATCTTTCTGTCCAACACATCCAGTTCTTCTGGCTTGGAATTGATTTCCATTCGAAGTTTGGATGCGGCCTCGTCCATAAGGTCGATTGCCTTGTCCGGTAAAAAACGATTGGTAATGTACCGTTGTGATAGTTCTACGGCACCGATTACAGCTTCATCCTTAATACGAACTTTGTGGTGCGCTTCGTATTTTTCTTTTATACCTCTTAGTATGGAGATGGCACTTTCTGTATCGGGTTCGTCCACCAATACTTTTTGAAACCTACGCTCAAGTGCTTTGTCCTTCTCAAAATATTTTTGGTATTCGTCCAAGGTGGTGGCGCCTATGGCTCTAAGCTCACCACGGGCCAGAGCAGGTTTAAGGATGTTGGCGGCATCCATGGCGCCCTGTCCGCCGCCTGCGCCTACCAAAGTATGGATCTCATCGATAAAGAGTACAATGTTCCCATCTGATGAGGTAACCTCCTTGATTACTGCCTTGAGACGTTCCTCGAACTCACCTTTATATTTTGCTCCCGCGATAAGAGCACCCATGTCTAGAGAGTAAATTACTTTGTCTTTTAGGTTCTCAGGTACATCTCCTTGAATAATTCGGTGCGCCAATCCTTCGGCAATGGCTGTTTTACCAACCCCTGGCTCACCAACCAGCATCGGGTTGTTCTTTGTGCGTCTGGATAAAATCTGTAACACCCTACGGATTTCCTCGTCCCGTCCGATTACGGGGTCCAACTTGCCGCTATCGGCCATTTGGTTAAGGTTGTTCGCATATTTATCCAATGAATTATAGGTTTCTTCGGCGCTTTGCGAAGTGACCTTGCCGCCTTTGCGCAGTTCCTGAATAGCTGCTTTAAAGTCCTTTTCTGTTGCGCCCTGATCTTTTAGAATCTGTGCAATCTTGCTCTTGGATTTAAAAATAGCCAATAGCAAATGCTCGACAGAAACATATTCATCGCCCATATTCTTGGCAATAATGCTAGCCTCGTTCACGGTTTTTCCAGTTTCTCTGGAAAACATTATTTCTCCTCCTGAAACTTTGGCAAAGCTCTGGAGTTCCTTGTCCAATATTTGGTTGATGAGGTTGGTGTTGACATTCAGTTTTTTTAGTATAAATGGCAATACGTTTTCATCGACCTCGGCTATGGCCTTGAACAAGTGCTCGTTCTCTATTTGTTGATGCCCAAATTCTTGGGCCAGTTGCTGGGCCCGCTGAATGGCTTCCTGTGATTTTATTGTGAAATTATTAAAGTTCATAATCGTTGTTTTTCTCTATAATGTCAACAACCTTACCAACGCGAAGACACCGTCAAAATGTCCGTTAAATCCAGCAACAACAAGACATTTAGTCAGTTGTAAGCTTTTTGCTCCCCTACGACTTATCCTGTAAATTTGCAATATGGGAATATTTGACAGTGTTTTTGGAAAGAAGGGAAAAACCAATACAGAAAAAAAAGAATTGCCTTGGATTCCATTGGAATCCTTGGAGCAGTTAAAGACGATTAGGGAGAGATCAAACAGTAGGGCTCAAATTATCTATAAGCACTCGAGTACCTGTGGAATAAGCAGAATGGTATTGAATATGTTTACGGATGGCTATGATATGGATTTGGACGCGGATCTTTATTTTTTAACGATCCAGCGTTTCCGAGATGTCTCCAATGCGATAGAGGAGCAGTTTGATGTTCGGCATGAATCACCTCAATTGTTGGTGGTCAAGGACGGTACTGTGGTTTTCCATACCTCGCATGGAGCTATTTCGGATACCGACCTAACAAAGTATTTGTAAAAAGAAGAATTGCATGTCAGTTTGAACGCAGTCGAGATGCTCTAAGCTCTCGACTACGCTTGATGTGACACAATTTTTTAATTGAATTGATATTTTGAGACAATGCTCTTAAGGCGTGCTTTTAAGTCCTCGCCCGCGTCATAAACCATTTGTTCATTGGATGGGAAAGGTACTTCCCTTGCATTCAGGTATAATAGCAAATCATCTTCCAATGCTCTTTTATCGCCTTGGTAATTGGCGAAGATATGCTCAAAGATAAATTCACTGGATAGGGGATAGGAATTGATTTCTTGACCGCTTCTTAGGTCTGTAAAACTCACCTTTGCCCCGATTTGGGCACTTTTGGTTTGGGTAAATTGGAATAGTTTACAAGTAACCGTACGCATTTTGTCCACTTTTATTTTGTTGCCCAAACTGTCTTTTACCACATTTCCATCATTGTCCAATAAGTATTGCCAACCATCTTTGATCTGTCTTTCTTTTATTACTTGCGTTTCGTTAATGCGTTCTGGAGACACATTGATTTCCATAAAATCCAAGTTCATGGCGTAATCATATTTTACATTTTTTAAAGGATTGGTGTGGTACTGCAACCAGAAGTTATCGATTCCAAAGGCATTAAAATCCAAAAGCTCCGATTCTAAACGTTCAGGGATAATCTGTTGCGTCTGATTGGCAATATCTACTCTTACAAATTCCAAACCTTTGTTGTAGGCTTCGTCCATTTTGGATACCGTTTCCCTATAACCCGGATTTATTTCTTGCAAATATTTTAAATCATCGTAAGCATTTCTGTAATCCGCTTTGTACTTAGCGAAGGACAATAGGTTTAAGGCATTTTGGTACAAGTGTTCCGAAAGGTCGTCCTTGGTGTCCAGAATCTTATTGTCGTAGTTCACAAAATTGAAATTGGCATTTCTTCCTTCATCGATAATAAATAGTGGTAGTAAAGGCCTGATGCGCTGCTGAATTTGCTTTAAGTGCAAATATTTGTTGTAAATGCTTTCTAAATTGGCAGGATTGCCATCATTCTGAAGAAAGGCAATTTCCTGTTGCTCTCTTGCAGCATTTTTGGCAAAGGCTTCCTCTAGCAAAATTATGTATTGTTGATGCCCTTTTTTGGTCTTGTTCTCGGCCAAATTTTTAATGGCCTTGTTCATTGCAGTATTATAGTTTCCCGTGTTTAGGGCCTCTTGTGTTTTCTTTACGCCGCTACAAGCGCTAAAAACAATGATCGCGGTTAAGAGTATAAATTTTTTCATAGGGTCAACTTTATTGGTTTGATAGGGGGAATTCAATAGCTGTGCCAAAAATCCTCAACTTATAAACGAAAAAGGAGGAACGGTAGTATGTCTTGGGCCAAAAGCTTAAAAGAGGGTGTTTTTTTAAAGGGATATGTGGTTTGGACCATTGTTAATTGATGTTTGATAAAAATACAGCGTAAATGCTTTTTTTTAGATAAAAATCTACTTGCAATTCGTAATTTTACCGCTTATTAAAAATAAAGCCAAAATGCAACGAGACCACAAGATTTTTGAACTAATAGCGCAAGAAAAGGATAGACAACTTGAAGGTATTGAACTGATAGCTTCCGAGAACTTTGTAAGTCCGCAAGTAATGGAAGCCGCGGGTTCTGTGCTTACCAATAAATATGCCGAGGGATACCCGGGAAAACGCTATTACGGTGGTTGCGAAGTGGTGGATCAAGTTGAACAATTGGCCATTGACCGTGCCAAGGAACTTTTTGGAGCGGCATATGCCAATGTACAGCCTCATTCGGGTTCGCAAGCAAATGCGTCCGTTTATCACGCTTGTTTAAATCCAGGTGATACTATTTTAGGTTTCGACCTGTCTCACGGTGGGCATTTGACACACGGTTCCCCCGTAAATTTCTCCGGTAAATTGTACAATCCGGTTTTTTATGGTGTTGACGAGGAAACAGGTATGTTGGACTATGATAAAATCCAGGAAGTTGCCGATAAGGAAAAACCCAAATTGATCATTGCTGGAGCGTCTGCATATTCGCGCGATATGGATTTTAAACGCTTTAGGGAAATTGCCGATAGTGTTGGAGCTATATTGTTGGCCGATATATCCCACCCAGCTGGATTGATCGCAAAGGGAATTTTGAACGATCCGATTCCGCATTGCCATATAGTGACGACCACAACCCATAAAACATTGCGTGGTCCACGTGGTGGTCTTATTTTAATGGGTGAGAACTTTGATAATCCGTTTGGCATAAAATTAAAGAACGGGAACTTGAGAAAAATGTCGGCTCTTTTAGATCTAGCGGTTTTCCCAGGAAACCAAGGTGGGCCATTGGAGCATATTATTGCAGCCAAGGCCGTTGCTTTTGGGGAAGCACTTTCTGATGAGTTTTTGCATTACATGGTACAGGTAAAGAAAAATGCAGCTGCCATGGCCAAAGCCTTTATGGATAAAGACTACAAAGTTATTTCAGGTGGTACGGACAACCATATGATGTTGATCGACTTGAGAAATAAAGATATTTCAGGCAAAGAAGCTGAACAAGTTTTGGTCAAGGCGGACATTACGGCCAACAAGAATATGGTGCCATTCGATGATAAATCACCTTTTATCACATCAGGTATTCGTTTTGGAACATCGGCAATCACTACAAGAGGTCTTAAGGAAGAAGATATGGAGACCATTGTTGGATTTATCGATGAGATTATTACGGATGCTGGTAACGAGGCAAAAATTGGCCAGATAAAACAAAAGGTCAACGATTTAATGAAATCGCGACCTTTGTTCAGTGCTTAGTAATTGCTTTAACGTAAAATTTTATTCAAAAAGGAAAATACTGTCATCAAACAGTTTTTTCCTTTGAAGCGAATATATTGAGGCTTCATGCTCTTGCGCTTTGTCAAAATATAGTCCCCAATATTCATAATAAGAATATTTTGCTTTTAGTGCGGAAGGGTTCTTTTTGAAAGAGCTGTCATCTTCAAAAATAGGAACAAAAATCTCATACGGCATTTCGGTCAACCCTTTGGTGAAATACACAAAGTGTTTACCGATGGCCGTTAGAATATTACTGGCTTGTTCAAGGATACTTTTTTCGTACAAACGTGTTATCACAATAGAGGTATCCTTAAAATGGAGCGAAAGCTCCAAAATATCCATAGGATAGGGACTTTTATCGTTCAGGGATTCCAAGGCTTTACCCAGTGATTTGGATATATCGGAATGACTCTCTTCTGCGAAATTATAATTTCCCCAATCTCCATTGTTAAAATGGCGAAGGCATTCTCCAATACCAAAATTGTGATGAAGATCAATTATCAGATCTGTTGTGTAATTTTTTGAATTGTGCTTGCACAATACCTTGGCGGTGGCAAAAAAATATTTTTCGAGTACACGTAAAAAATCATCCAGTCCATCTGTGGCCAAATAGGTTTTTGGACCAATGCTCTTATGATTGTTATTTGGTTTATTGGATGACATGTGGAGTTGATTGAATTTTGCGATTCTTTCAACATAAAGTTAGGATGAATCTTTTGCATAGGATTACAGATTATCCTTAAAAATTCTGGGGGTTTTCCCTTGTTTGTAGGATTTTTATGGAATTTTGGATTTAAATCAACCACAAAATCATCTCCACGTCTTAAACTGGGCTATTGGGGCTTAAATAAAACCTCTGTTTTTGGCTGCCAAGATAAGGGCCAAATCGTTCTCGTTTTCGGTTCCGAACAATGTTTTTAAATGTCTTTTTCTGTTTTCAATGGAGGAGGGGGAGAGTCGTATAAATTTTTCCAAATCCTTATTTTTTGTTCCTTTGGAAAGGTGATAAAGAATTTGTTTGTCCTTTTCGTCTATATCTATATCGTTGGCCATTTTTTTTCTGATTGCTCCCAATGCTTTTGATGAGTAATAGGGGGGATCCAGCATAATGGTCCTAACAGCTTCTTCCAAAGTTTTGGGGTCTATGTCCGTTTTTACCAGATAGCCATCAGGATCTACAGATTTTAAAATACTATTGATCCTAAAATTGTCGCTGAAAGAGGACATAAAAACAATTTTGCTCTCTGGAACTATCTTACGGGCCAAAATGCCCAAATCTTCACCTGTGTGGGGTTGGTCTTCGTTTGGTGCAAAAAGTTGGACATCCAAGAATAGGATGTCGTATTTAAACGTGTTTACCGAATCCTCTATTAGCTTTTTACCGGTATGGTAAGAGGTAGCTGTGTCCACAATAATATTATGACCATCAAACTCAATGCCCTCGAGTATAAATTTATACCCGAGCATGGTCATTTCGTGGTCGTCTATTGCGAGTATTCGTAGTGTTTTCATAGTAGGCTCTCTTATTTTAATTTGGGGAAATTATGTATTTACAATATTGGTTTGTTCTATTGTTTCGAACTCAACGTACTTGGCCGGCATGGTAACCATGATCGAGGTTCCTTTTCCGGGCTGGCTGTCGATATCCAAAACTCCCTTGACCTTTTTTACTCTGGAAACTATGTTCCTTAAGCCAATTCCTTTCTTTTTTCTGTTGGGGTCAAAACCAACACCGTCATCCGTGATGGTAAGTTTTAGCTTGCCGTTCGTTGATTGAAAGGAAATGGAAACATTCTGACTTTTTGCGTGCTTTACACAGTTTTTTAATGATTCTTGAACAATTCTGTATGCATTGATCTTAATATCTCCCAACAAATTGTCCCAATTTATCTTCTTGTCGTAAACAAAGGAACAGGATATATTGGATGATTTTTCAATGTCTTCGATCATGTCTTCTAAAGACACTATAAAATTATGAAATTTTTCATAGGATGCGTGATTGAGTTCGTGGGAAATCGTTCTAATTTCTTCTTCCACTAGACGTAGCTTTTCGATCAAGGATGTTCTTTGATCAATGGAGGCTTGGTCGTTCCGTTCGTTCAATCCGCTTAAAATAAGCCGTATGCCGAGCATTTCGCCCAAAATACCGTCGTGTAGCTCTTCGGAAATACGTTTTTGCTCCAGTTGTTTGCCTTCTTTGAACTTGCCCTGCTGCGAAAGCATTAAATTATAGATCTCTTGGTTGCTCTCTTGCAGTCGCTGTTTGGATTTTAATTGGTTGTTGCTTACATAAAGTGATACAATAATCATAAAACCTATACCAAATGTTATGAGCAATGCGGCAAAATAGACCCAAACTTGCTTTTCCTTGATCAATATTTGGTTGGCCTCAATAACCTGATCGGTTTCCAGACGGATCCTGGCGAATTTATCGCGCTTGGTGCGTTCTTCTACTTTTATGATATCGTTTAACTGGGCATATTCTTCAAAATACGATTTTGAATTCACCGGGTCCAGTTGGCTTAACAATCGGAGTGCATCCAACATGCGATCGTTATTGTAGGTTTCTTTAGAAACCGCATACGACTCCTTTGCTTGGGCAATAGCTTGGGCGGTGTCCCTTTTGGCGGCCAAAACCTCTGCATAATAGTAGTTAAGACGTGCCCGATCATATAAATCTCCTGATTCGGAGTTTACAATAAAGGCTTCTTTAAGGAGTTGCTCTGCCTTTTCTGTATCCTGATCAAGTTTTAAAATGGTGTAGGCTAAACTCCCGAGTGCCTTTTGATAGGTATCGGGTAGATCTACTCTAAAATCTTTATTGCCAAAAAGATGTTCATATTCCTGTTTAGCTTTTTTATAATCCCCTGCATTTAAATAAACACTAGCGATATTATTCTGGATTACCCATTTTAACTTATTTTTATTTTGTCTATCAGATTTATCCAAGTA
>JAAEZN010000166.1 GCA_018222835.1 Algicola sp.
GGTGAAACTATCGGTATATCATAACAGACGTTGGGATAGCGATTTTAAAACCGTTAAGAAAATTATTGATAAAGGTGTTTTGGGATCTATTGTTGAAGCAGAATTGCATTATGACAGATTTGATCCAGAATTAAGCTATAAAACACATAAAGAAACTCCAACAGAAGGTGTTGGTAGTTTGTACGATTTAGGATCGCATTTAATTGACCAAGCCTTGCAATTATTTGGAATGCCTAAACGAGTGTTTGCAACTCTTGATTCATTTAGAGATAATTCAGAAGTCGGAGATTATTTCGATGTTAAATTGTATTACGACTCAAAATATGTAATCTTAAAATCAAGTTATTTTGTACTGGAACCTTTACCGGCTTACAGTATTCATGGAACCAATGGGTCCTTTATAAAATCGAAAGCTGATATTCAGGAAACCGAACTTCAAAAAGAATTAAAACCTAACAGTAAAAATTGGGGAATTGAACCTAAATCCGAACGAGGATTTTTGCATACCATGAAAAATGGCAGGTCTTATAAAGAATCTGTAAATACAGAAATTGGCAATTACATGAGCTATTATGATGGGATTGCGGAAGCTGTTTTAAATGGTAAAAGATTACCTGTGACAGCAATTGAAGGAAAACAAGTCATTCAAATTATTGAAATTGCAATGCAAAGCCATAAAGAAAATCGGGTTATTGATTTATGAAGATTTTTTCAAGAATATTAATCGTTTTTTTTGTTTTGAGTCTGAGTCTTTCAGCTCAAGATAAAACAGCATCTAACGTATGGGTATCTGATAATGGAGATGGTACGTATAACAATCCAATATTGCACTCAGATTTTTCAGATCCAGATGTCGTTAGAGTTGGTGATGATTACTATATGACTTCGTCATCCTTTACATGTTCACCAAGTTTACCCATTTTACATTCTAAAGATTTAGTGAATTGGGAATTGGTAAGCTATGCACTCCCAAAACAAGTGCCTTTAGATGTTTTTAATACACCACAACATGGTAACGGTGTTTGGGCACCTTGCATTCGCTATCACGACGATGAATATTACATTTATTATCCAGATCCTGATTTTGGAATTTATATGATAAAAACGAAAGATCCTAAGGAAACTTGGTCGGAACCCGTATTAGTAAAAGCGGGAAAGGGACTCATTGATCCAACACCACTTTGGGATGATGATGGTAAAGTATATTTAGCCTATGCTTTCGCTGGAAGTCGTGCAGGAATTAAAAGCTTATTGGTGATTGAAACCATGAATGTTGAAGGTACTAAAACCAATGATAATGCCGTAATGATTATTGATGGTCACAAAGACGAATCTACTATAGAAGGACCAAAACTTTACAAACGAAATGGATACTATTACATCTTTGCACCAGCAGGTGGTGTATCAACTGGTTGGCAGACGATTTTGAGATCAAAAACGATTTATGGACCTTATGAAAAAAAGAAAGTATTACATCAGGGCAACACAGAAATTAATGGACCTCATCAAGGTGCTTGGGTAATCACTCAAACTGGTGAAGATTGGTTTTTCCATTTTCAAGATAAAGATGCTTATGGTCGTATTGTACATTTACAACCCATGCAATGGAAAGACGATTGGCCAATCATTGGAATTGACCAAAATAATGA
>JAAEZN010000093.1 GCA_018222835.1 Algicola sp.
TGTGACGATAGTGCCAATGATGGAGATGTGGCCGAAATTAGAAACATAGCCATGGGCGGAACCTGGAATGTAGCTTTGTATCAAGAAGGGGAAACGGATTTGACCGCTACTTATGCCGAAATGGATTTTAATTTTTCCGCCGATCACCAAGTAGATGTGTCCATAAATGCCGATCCTATAGCCGAAGGACTATGGAGAATAGTTAGGGATTCCGAAGAAGGCTTAAAATTTTACCTCAACTTTGATTTCGAGTACGATTTGGGAGAATTGACCGAAGATTGGAAAGTTATTTCCATTACTTCAACCAGAATAGAACTAAAGGATGAGAGCGACGATGGTACAGTAGAAACCCTGGTTTTTGAAAAACCATAAGATTATTATCCCCAATCTTTTTTCCAAAAGAAGGACGGCTCACCCCAAAGCCGTCCTTTTTCTTTTATATTATTATTAAATTTGTGCCTCCTTTAAAACAAAGAACACATGTTCGATAATTTAAGTGAAAAATTAGATAAGGCATTACACGTCCTAAAAGGACATGGTCAGATAACGGAAATCAATGTTGCAGAGACCCTCAAAGAAGTTCGTAGAGCTTTGTTGGATGCCGATGTCAACTTTAAGATAGCCAAGGAATTTACCAATACCGTTAAGGAAAAAGCGATGGGTCAAAATGTATTGACCAACCTACAGCCAGGGCAGCTTATGGTAAAATTGGTAAAGGATGAGCTTACCGAGCTTATGGGTGGAGATGCAGAGGAAATAGACCTTTCCGGTAGCCCATCTGTAATTTTAATGTCTGGTCTGCAAGGTTCCGGTAAAACCACTTTCTCTGGAAAACTTGCCAACTATCTTAAAAACAAGAAAACAAAGAAGCCTCTTTTGGTAGCTTGTGACGTGTATCGTCCAGCGGCGATAGATCAGTTGCACGTAGTAGGTGAGCAAATAGGGGTAGAGGTATATTCCGATCGCGGTAATAATGATCCCGTGGCCATTGCCAAGGCAGGTATAGCCCATGCAAAGGACACAGGTTGTAATGTGGTGGTCATAGATACTGCAGGTCGATTGGCTGTGGATGAGCAGATGATGACGGAGATATCCAACATCCATAAAGCCATTCAACCCCAAGAAACATTGTTCGTTGTGGATTCCATGACGGGTCAGGATGCCGTAAATACTGCAAAAGCGTTCAACGATGTGTTGAATTTTGATGGAGTTATCCTAACCAAGCTCGATGGTGATACCAGAGGTGGTGCCGCCATATCCATTAAATCCGTGGTGGACAAACCCATCAAGTTCATCGGTACCGGGGAAAAAATGGAAGCTATCGATGTGTTCCACCCATCACGTATGGCCGATCGTATCCTCGGTATGGGAGATGTGGTGTCCTTGGTGGAACGTGCCCAAGAGCAGTTCGATGAAGAGCAGGCACGTAAGATCCAAAAGAAAATTGCAAAGAATAAGTTTGGATTCGACGATTTCTTGAGTCAGATTCAACAAATCAAGAAAATGGGGAACATGAAAGACCTTATGGGAATGATCCCAGGTGCCGGCAAAGCATTAAAAGGTCTTGACATTGACGACGATGCCTTTAAACATATCGAAGCCATCATTCATTCCATGACCCCCGATGAGCGATCTACACCTTCCAAACTGAATGCCAGTAGAAAAAAACGTATTGCTGCAGGTAGTGGTACTTCGATTCAAGAAGTAAACCAGTTGCTAAAGCAATTCGACCAAATGAGCAAGATGATGAAGATGATGCAAGGCGGTGGAGGCAAAAAAATGATGCAGATGATGCAAAACATGCGTTAACCCCATTCAAAAGTAAAAACCAACACAATCCATGGAAATCCTTGACGGAAAAAAAGTATCCAACCAGATAAAAGAAGAAATCACCGTTAAGGTGGCCAAAATGAAACAACGAGGGGAAAAGGTGCCTCATTTGGCAGCTGTTTTGGTGGGTAACGATGGTGCCAGCTTAACCTATGTAGGGAGCAAGGTAAGATCCTGCAAAAAAATAGGATTCGAATCCACATTGATACATCTGCCCGAAGAAACCACCCAGGAGGAATTGCTAAAGCAAGTAGATCAATTGAACAATGACCCTGATATTGACGGTTATATTGTCCAACTTCCATTGCCCAAGCATATCGACGAGGAAAAAGTGCTGATGGCCGTAGATCCAGATAAAGATGTAGATGGTTTTCATCCGACCAATTTTGGCAAAATGGCCTTGGATATGGAGACCTTTATTTCGGCTACCCCATTCGGAATTATGGAGCTGTTAAAACGTTATCAAATCGAAACCGAGGGCAAACATACCGTTGTCATCGGAAGAAGCCATATAGTAGGTAGGCCGATCAGTATTTTGATGAGCCAAAAAGGAAACCCCGGAAATTCCACGGTGACCCTTGCACACAGCAGGACCAAAAACCTAAAAGAGCTTACACTTCAGGCAGATATAGTGATTTCTGCTTTGGGCGTGCCAAAATTTCTTAAGGCTGATATGGTAAAAGATGACGTTACCATAATCGATGTAGGTATTACCCGCGTCCCGGATGAGACACGTGAGAAAGGATACTATATTACTGGCGATGTGGATTATGAGAATGTAAGTAAAAAAGCATCCTACATTACGCCGGTCCCCGGAGGTGTAGGTCCTATGACCATTGCCATGTTACTTAAGAACACGTTGCTTGCAAGGGAGAGGCACAACGCCCAATAGGTCAATCTGTGTTTTCCTGTTCCAACTGTAGGGCAGTTTGTTGCTCTTCTTCGGGGTTAAGAATTTGAAAATCCGTATCATCCTCATCATTAGTGCAGCTAGATACGGCCATGCCAGAAAAGATCAAGGTGATCAAGAGTAGAATTGTCTTCATAATTGTAGGATTTGGGCAAGGCTCAAGAGCCTAATCATTACATTTATAACGAATTACCCTGTAAATTCTTGTTTTTATCCCCAAATAATCGATAACTTACTTCTTGCTAAACCAATAATATGGCTCAAACGGTAAGAAATAAAGTAGCATGGATAGTCTTTGTTTTTCTGGCCATTGGTATAGGTCTATACCCTTTAATTTACCTATTTGCTACGGAAGAGTTTGGTCTCTTAATGAACAAATCGGATGAGTTGCTGTCCAGTACCTTATGGAATTTCGCCTTTTATGGACATATCAGTTTTGGAGGTTTGGCCTTGATGATCGGTTGGTTACAGTTTGTAAAAAAAATAAGGACCAAACAATTGCAAGTACATCGCAATGTAGGTAAGATTTACGTGGTCTCGGCAGTGGCAAGCGGTATATGTGGTGTTTACCTCGGTTTTTTTGCCACAGGAGGAATAGTTTCTTCAATAGGGTTTATCTGTTTGGGCGTAATTTGGTTGTTCACGACCATAAGGGCCTATATTGCCGTTAAAAACAAAGATCTATCACTCCACCAAGGATTGATGATTTACAGCTACGCGGCATGTTTTGCTGCGGTCACTCTACGGATTTGGTTGCCTATCCTGACCTTGATTTTTGGAGAGTTTTTATTGGCCTATAAAATAGTAGCTTGGTTGTGCTGGGTGCCCAATATGATCTTTGCCCATTTGTGGGTTCGTAAAAAAGGGTTGAACCTAGTGTAGCTTATTTTGCAAACAATTGCCCCATATCCTTAAAGGCTTTAAACTCCAAAGCATTGCCGGCAGGATCTAAAAAAAACATCGTAGCCTGTTCTCCGGGCTCACCTTTAAATCGAATGTAGGGTTCAATCACAAAATCGATTCCCTTCCCAATTAGATCTTTGGAAAAAGTTTCAAATGTATCCCAGGGCAGTACAACACCATAGTGCGGTACAGGAACATTTTTGCCGTCCACAGGATTGGTGTGCGTCTTCTCTTCGGATTTTGGTTTGTAATGAATCACAAATTGGTGACCAAAAAAGTTGAAATCTACCCAGTGTTCGGCACTACGACCTTCTTCGCACCCAAGAACATCCCGGTAAAAAGTGCGGCATTCTTCCAAATTATGAACAGGTACGGCAACGTGAAAGGGTGTTATGCTTTGCATGGTCTCTATTTTTCATGAAAAATAGAACAACTTTTTTAACCCTCCAAAAATGAAATGATTTGGTCGTTTACATCATCTTGGTGCATCGAGTGTCCCAAGCCTTCGGTGCTTATCAATTGGCTGTCCTTCCAATTTTTGTTTACTTCCACAGAAGAATTGTAAGATGTGATATCATCATGTCTATCATGAAAAAGCAAACCTTTTTTACTGATGGACTGGGCAAATTCCGCTGTAGAAAATTGGTCGATTTTAAACCCAAAACGATTTTCGATATAATTGTCCAGATTCTTCATTACCCTATTGTTCAATTTTAATAGGTCTTGAAAATGGTCGATAAAATCCTGGATCTGGGAAGGGGCTCCAATCGTGATTATCTTTTCAACGGAATCTTTGGGATTTTTATATTGGTTGTAAACAATCGTCATTCCGCCCATGGAATGACCTATCAGATGTTTAGGATCGTATTTTTGCACCATATGGTTCACGACTTCCTCATATAAGGGAAGATATAAATGTCTTCCAGAAGAATACCCATGCGAAGGAGCATCGAAGGCAACAATATTAAAATCGGATTCCCTTAGTTTTTTGATTAGGTTGCGCCATCTATAGGTGTTGCTTTCCCAGCCATGGACCAATAAAACGGTTTCTTTATTGCCGGGCCAATGGTAAGATTGTATTTGGTGTCCGGCCACTTCTTCGATATCCAACTTGGCGCCGTTCAAAAAGTCGGCCTGTTCCGGTTTAACCTTCCCCTTTCTTACTGTACTAAAGGTGTGGAAAGCGCTTTCTGCAGCTTTCTCCGGAGCTATCCAAGTATAGGCATTGTAATATTGCCCATAGGCCAATGGAATTAGTTTGTTAAGTATTTTTTTCATTTGGGAACAAGGATTTAGGGTCTATTCCCAACCCACCATCAAATATTTTATTTTGGCTTCGTCCGGTATTTGTACAGCTTCAATATTGGAAGATGAGAAACGAAGCCCCTCAGGTAGTTCCTCTTTATCAATAGTAAAATAAAGGTTGCTGCCTTTTGGAAAAACTACAATACTGTTCAAAGTAGTCACAATTTTTTTAATATCGTAATTATCTTGGATATCCTTGAAGGTACTTTGTAGCCCTACACCTTTTTCCGAAACATATCGAGGATCCATGATCCTAACATTTTCTATGGTTGGGATACTATCGGAATTGGCCTTGAGTGTTAAGAGATGTGTACCTCCTTTTTCGTACACCTCCATTTTCTTTGGTGAGACCCCTAGATTTATCTGAGTGGAATCGGCTACGACGGAATCTTGCACAAAAGCAGCTTTCACTTCTGCTACTCTAGTGGTTTGGGTCAATGGCCCTACACTGGTTTCGGTAATTAAAAATCTGGTGTCTTTTTTACAGGACTGTGTCAATACAATGCCGCAAATTAGGGCAATTACTGTTATTGTTCTTTTCATTTGAATTATTATCGGATCACTTTCTTTAAAACGCCTAAAACCCCTCGTATAAATGTCGCACTGGTCAAAACTTTGACCACGGGATTCATTCTGTTACTTCTTCGTGTTGAGGTGGACCTGCGGGAAGTCTGCGTTATTTCTTTTTCTTTCTCGGCCTCTTTTTCGGCTTTTTCAATTTTTTCATTTAGGATTTCATAAGCACTTTCCCTGTCAATTTCCTCATTATATTTTTTGATCAACTTGGATGCATTCAGCACTTCATTGATTTCGGAATCTGTTAAAACGTCCATTCGGCTCATAGGGGCACGCATCATGGTAGCGGCTAATGGGGTAGGGCGTCCTTTTTCGTCCAAAGCGGAAACCAGGGCTTCTCCAGTTCCCAGGGAAGTCAATACCTCTGCCGTGTCGTAAAACTCGGAAATAGGATAGTTTTGTGCGGTAAGCTTTATGGCTTTTCTATCCTTGGCCGTAAAAGCTCGTAGGGCATGTTGAACCTTTAATCCCAATTGTGCGAGTACGTCGTCCGGTACATCGGTCGGGTTTTGTGTTACAAAATATAAACCGATTCCTTTGGAGCGAATAAGCTTTACTATACTTTCAATTTGATCTAAAAGCGCTTTGCTGGCATTATCAAAAATAAGGTGGGCCTCGTCTATAAACAACACCAATTCGGGTCGGTCGCTATCACCCTGCTCCGGGAAGGTAGAATAAATTTCGGCCAAAAGACTCAACATAAATGTTGAGAACAGTTTGGGTCGGTCTTGAATATCGGTCAAACGGATAATATTGATAAATCCGCGTCCGTTTTCATCAATACGGACCAAGTCGTCCACTTCGAACGACTTTTCCCCGAAAAACAGATCAGCTCCCTGTTGTTCCAGTTCGATGATCTTTCTTAAGATGGTCCCGGTGGAACTGGTAGAGATTCGGCCGTATGCCGATTGAAACTCTTCTTTGCCTTCTCCGGTAGCGTATTGCAGCACTTTTTTAAAATCCTTTAAATCAAGGAGTGGTAACTTATTGTCGTCGCAGTATTTAAAAACTACGGCAACAATACCTTCTTGTGTAACGGTGAGATCCAAAATTCTCGATAAAAGTACCGGGCCAAACTCGGATACCGTGGCACGTAAGCGAACGCCATCCTGGTCGGAAAGCGACATAATCTCAACAGGAAACCCTTTGGGCTCAAACGGAATTCCAATTTTCTCGTGCCGTTCATCAATTTTTGGATGTCCGGGGCTGGGCTGGGCAATACCACTTAAATCTCCTTTTAGATCCATGAGCAATACCGGAATCCCTTTATCGGATAAATTCTCCGCAAGTACTTGTAGGGTCTTGGTTTTACCTGTACCTGTAGCACCTGCGATGAGTCCGTGTCGATTCATCATTTTTAAAGGGACCTTTATGTGTGCATCTGTAATGGTTTCTCCACCCAACATACCTGCGCCCATAGTAATGTAATCGCCTTTCATTGTGTATCCCTGAGCTATATGCTCAAAGAATTTTTTTTTATTGCCCATCGCTGTTCAATTTGCGATAAAAATAGGGTAATTTTAGGCAAAACTAAAAACGAGATTATGAAACCTTTTCAATACACAATATTGGCAATTTTGTTGAGTGGCTTCGTGGCAACCACTTATGCGCAGGAAACTACCGAACTTATTTTCCATAAATCGCACGAGTCCAAAAAACAGAATTCGCCTTTTAGTGATGCGGTGCAAGCGGGCAATATGTATTTTTTGGCGGGACAGATAGGAATGGACCATGGCACACGTACTCTTGTAGAGGGGGGAGTCCAAAAAGAGACCAAACAGGCTATTGAAAATATAAAAGCAGTGCTGGAACAACACAATATGACTTTGGACAATGTGGTAAAATGTACGGTAATCTTGGCCGACATTAAAGATTTTGCTGCCTTCAATGAAATTTACACACAATATTTTACCAAAAAGCCAGCTCGGACCACTTTCGCAGCAAAGGATATTGCCGCCAACGGACAAGTCGAAATTGATGTTATTGCCGTAAAATAGGTGAAACCGCCGAAGAGGACTATCTTTGCTCCATGGTAAAAGAAAATGTAATGGAATTGGTGGAGAAGGGCGCCATGTTGCCCCTCATGGAAGAGTTTTATACCATTCAAGGAGAAGGATATCACAAAGGTACTGCGGCTTATTTTATTAGGGTCGGGGGGTGCGATGTGGGTTGTCATTGGTGCGATGTTAAAGAAAGCTGGAATGCCGAAACACACCCGCCTACGGATATAGAGAGCATAATTACCAATGCAGAAAAATATTCCGACACCATTGTGATTACCGGTGGTGAGCCCTTAACCTGGGATATGGGACCTTTGACTCAAGGGTTAAAGGCCAAAAAGATGAAGACCCATATCGAAACGTCAGGAGCTTATCCGTTGACCGGGGTTTGGGATTGGATTTGTCTATCGCCTAAAAAAAATAAATTGCCTGTTGGGGATATCTACAAGAAAGCACACGAACTTAAGGTAATCGTTTACAATAAACACGATTTTATTTTCGCCGAAGAGCAAGCGGCTCAAGTGGGGGAGGACTGTATTTTATATTTACAGCCCGAATGGAGTGTTCGTGATAAAATGGTGCCACAAATAGTAGAATATGTAATGGAACATCCTAAATGGAAGGTTTCTTTACAGACCCATAAATATTTGAATATTCCTTAAAGGGTCCGATTAGTTAGCGACCACCATATTTTTGAAGGTCCAAAAGGCACTCAGCATCAAAATCTGGAATAGTGGCCAATCCTTTGGAAGCATTTTTCTCCATTTGTTTTAGCATAGAACCTCCAAATTCCAATTCGGAACGCATCAAACAGCCTTCTACATTACAGTGATTGGTGCCTTCTTCCACACCCTGGTCGTTTACTTTGGTTTCTTCGTGGTCGTTTACCGATTGGGTGGATAAATTCACCAAACCGAACAAATGACCGAATTCATGGAGCAAAGTGGCCGTTTCAACATCGGCAACAGTAACGAACGAACTGCGGTTCGCTATATCTTCTACTGTGGATTGATATATAACCATGGATGTGTTGCGGTAAACCGCGCCTAGGGTAACAACTCCCTTGTCCTGGTCGTCGCCGTCGGCAGGAGCATCAGCAAAATAAATGTAAACCGCAATGGTGTTCTCGTTGTTATATTGGGTCCTGTTTTTTTCTTCTAGGTCAACAACTTCCTCCAAAGTAAGGGTTTCTTCGGATGGTGTGGAAAGCGACGTGAACTTGAACTCTATGTTTTCTTTGTGGGTTCGCTCCAATAAAAAATTCTCAAAATTGGAAATGGACTCAAATGTAGGTTCGAACCCAGCAACATAAGCAATCTCAATTATAAGCTTGTCAAAATTGTCGTTGGATAACAAATCTCTTGCAGATGCACCTGTGGTTAAAAGATTTCCGGCTTTTAGATTGGTGTTGGCCCCACTTGTGGTATTTTCATCTGAACTCTTGGAGCAGCTCATTAGTAATACAAAACAGAGTAAGGTGTAAAGAGCAATTTTTTTCATAACAAGAGAATTAATACATAAACGTTTCAAATCGGAAACTATTATTTTTTTAACGTTAGCTTGGCCAAATAGTCGTAGTGTTCGCCGGATAGTACAAGCTCACAATTAAAACCATTGGATTCGCAGGCGTTTTGTAAGGTACTGAAATCTAGGTAAACCCAATCGAATACCTCACTTTCAAGTTCTTTATATTTCATCTTAAAGGTCACTTCACCATAGTAGTTACCGTCATCAAGAATCCAATACCCACCATCTTCATCCTGCTCGAACATATATATAATGTCGCTGGAATCTAACAAAACCTGACCATTGGGCATCAATAATGAGGCCAAATGCTTCAAAAATTGACTTAAATATTTCAATTTTCCGGCTAACCCGATCCCGTTCATAAGCAAAAGCAGAGTATCAAAACGAGTGTCGCCATAATCCAGTATGTTGTTTAAAACGGTGGTCTTGATCCCTCGTTCCTTACATACTTCGATACTGCCTTCGGAATTGTCCAAGGCCGTAACATCAAATCCTTTTTCTTGAAGATAAAGAGAATGGCTTCCGGCACCTGCTCCAATATCCAGCACTTTGCCTCGAGCTAATTGAAGGGCCTTTTGCTCGATTTTCGGCATTTCGTTGAACCTACGGAACAAATATGGAACAGGAATCACATCCTCTTCGTCTAAAGATGAAAAGGTTTTAATGTCCTCCGTATATTGGCCTTTTTGATAATCTAGCAGGGCCTTTCCAAAAACATCTGCCATATTGGGTGTTTTGTTTTTTACAAAGGTGGGACTTTAATTGCATTGAAAGGTTTAAAATGGATAAGTTTGTGCACTATGGACGAAATAATCAGGGAGTTGCCTCAACGAGCAAGAGAAAAGCATGCGGAGAACAAGAAATTCTTTGCTAAGCTAAAAAAGCGGCCGCCCAAAAACCTTGATTATACCATGCAAGAATTGCACGGGCAAGAATTCGAGCGAACAGATTGCCTTAGTTGTGCAAATTGTTGTAAAACCACAGGTCCATTGTTCACTAGTACCGATGTTGAAAGGATTGCTAAGCATTTTAGGATGAAACCATCACAATTTATTGAAGAGTTTTTGCGGGTGGATGAAGACAATGATTATGTACTGCAGTCCGTGCCCTGTACGTTTTTAGGTGCCGATAATTATTGCTCCATTTACGATGTTAGGCCAAAGGCTTGTCGTGAGTTTCCGCATACGGACAGAAAAAAAATTCAACAGATTGCCAATTTGACCATGAAGAACGTTGCCATTTGTCCGGCAGCTTTCAATATTGTGGAAGAAATGAAAAAATCCATAAAATTTTGACGATTTGCTATATTTGAAAGAATGGAGCAGATAATTTCTTATTTTGAGACAATTCCTTCTTGGCATAGGAGCCTAATTTTAGTAGGGGGGATTACCTTTTTTTGGATTTTGGAGGGTATTGTGCCTTTGTTCAACGCGCCTTACAAAAAATGGAGGCACTCCGTCCCCAATTTCTTTTTTACGTTGACTACGATTGTCGTAAACTTTCCCTTGGCGTTTTTGTTGCTCAAATCCTCGGATTGGGCGGTGGAAAACCAATTTGGAATCATTAATTGGTTGCCGGAAATACCCTTATGGCTCTATGTTCTATTGGGGGTTATGCTCTTGGATTTAATCGGTGCCTATGCGGCCCATTGGGTGGAACATAAGGTGAAACCTTTATGGATGGTTCATTTGGTGCACCATTCCGATCATAATGTGGATACTACCACGGCCAACAGGCATCATCCATTGGAAAGTCTAATACGTTACTCCTTTACTTTGATAGGTGTTTTAATCGTTGGAGCTCCTATTGGTATAATAATGTTGTACCAGAGTTTATCGGTGATTTTTTCGCAATTTAATCATGCGAACATAGGATTGCCCCAAAAAGTGGACAAAGCAATCAGTTGGTTTATTGTAAGCCCGGATATGCACAAAGTGCACCATCACTATCAGTTGCCCTATACCGATTCCAACTACGGAAATATTTTCTCTATTTGGGACAGGTTATTTGGTACCTATATGTATATGGATGTAAAAGATATTGTGTACGGCGTGGATACATTTCCGGACGAAAAGGAGAACAGCAGTATAAAAGGATTGCTTAAACAACCTTTTCATAAATATAGACGGCCGACGACTGAGGGGTAAGCATCATTTTGAAATATGAAGCTTTTGTATTGATTAAGAAATCTTTACTTTCTAAGACATCTCGACTGCGCTCGATGTGACAATTAGAGGAACTGAGTACACTCATGCAACCCCTGTAGAACTATTGATTAATCATAGATCAAATACTTTTCCCGTATTTTTTTGAAGCTTTCCAGATCATCTTGCCAAGTAGCCTTGATTTCTTCGTTGGTCATGCCCTTTTCAATTTGTTGTTGAAGCAATGGTGTTCCGGCATGTTTGGTAAATCCGCTGGTCAAAAAGAACTTCGATTTATCCAAAGTATTATTGTAGGCATCTATGATCCATTCCATGCTCACTTCGTTCATTCTTGAAGTTTTGGAAAGGTCACGGCCATAACAGGTTTTACCCTCTTCCTTTGGCTTTTTTGAGCCAAAATTGGGCTCTGGCTCATAACTAAAATCATATGTAGTGCTATCCATAAAAGATGCACCATAGCGTTGAAACTGGAATTCGGTTCCTCTACCTGCGTTTACATTGGTGCCTTCGAACAGGCCTAAACTAGGGTATAACGTAATCGATGCATCATTGGGCAAGTTGGGGGAAGGTCGAATGGGCAAGTGATACTCCGATTCGTGTGTGTAATTCTCTAACTCTATAACGGTTAGATCCGCTTTTATGCCATTTTCCATCCATCCTTCGCCATTGAGCATATGTGCATATTCGCCCATGGTCATACCATAAACAAGGGGAATAGTGTTCATCCCCAAATAACCTGCGTGTTCTTTCATCATGGTTGGGCCGTCCACATAATGCCCGTTAGGATTTGGTCTATCGAGAACAATAATGGGTTTGTTGTTTTCGGCGCAGGCCTCCATTACCAGTTCCAAGGTGGCGATATAGGTATAGAACCTGACCCCTACGTCCTGGATATCAAAAACCACAACATCGAGTTCTTCAAGTAGTTCTTTGGAAGGTTTCTTGTTTTTACCGTAGAGTGAAATTAGGGGTAAGCCCGTCTGGGTGTCCACACCGTCCTTAACATGTTCCCCAGCATCTGCTGTGCCCCGGAAACCGTGCTCGGGCGCAAAAACTTTTTTAACGGCAACACCTAAGGAGAGCAAAGAATCTACTATATGAACATGCCCCTCTTTCTTAAAAACCACACTTGTTGGGTTGGCTACAATACCCACGGATTTTCCTTTTAAGAGCGGAAGGTATGCTTCGGTTCGATTTGCTGCCACTTTTATGGCTGGAGGAGTGTTTGTTTGGGTTTCAGAATCCGGGTTAACCTCTTTTTGTTGACCCTTGCATGCTGAAAGCATCAAAAACAACAATAAAACTGTACTTTTGAATCTAGATAAAATGGGCATTCGTTGAATTTAGAATTATTTATAGCCAAGCGCCTTGTTACAGGGAAGGAGCATAAAATTAGTATTTCCGCCCCGATTATAAAAATTGCCATTGCCGCAATCGCCATCGGTGTTGTTATGATGCTGATCGCCATAGCCACGGGT
>JAAEZN010000094.1 GCA_018222835.1 Algicola sp.
TTTCTTGACATATATCAATACTCGAGCCTTGTTGAACATTTCAACCAATTAAAGAGAGTTTCGTCTAAAAGCTTGGGCCCAAAATCAACCCTTGGCTTACATTTGGAGAACCATAGCATAAGTAGGTTAAGTTCATGGTAAGATTTGGGGAAAGAAGCCGGAGCATGCTCCGGCTTCTTTATGTTTGACTACCAAGGTTTTAACAATTTTATCGATGAACTGCACATTTTATTTTTCCTTCCAAAAACAAAATATTTTTTAAAACCCTTTGTTATTTCTCACAATACCAGTATTTTAGTCCCGCCATAGCATAAGTAGGTTAAGTTTATGGTAAGATTTGGGACGAAAAGGGTGAGGACTTCCTCGCCCTTTTCTATTTTGGAAAAAACAGAAACAAAAAAAGCCGTTCACTAAAGTGAACGGCTTTTTAATTGTATTGAACTCTGCCTTATTTGTTAGCAGCGTAATTTTCGGAAACCTTGTCCCAATTGATCACATTAAAGAATGCATCAATGTATTCTGGTCGCTTGTTCTGATAGTTTAAATAGTATGCATGTTCCCATACATCCAAACCTAAAATAGGCTGTGCTTCGCAGGTTACCCCAGGCATTAATGGATTATCTTGGTTTGGTGTAGAGCAAACCTCCAATTTACCTCCTTTATGCACACACAACCAAGCCCAACCTGAACCAAACTGGGTAGCGGCAGCGGCCGAGAATTTTTCCTTAAAGGCATCAAAAGAACCAAAAGCCTCATCTATGGCAGAAGCCAGTTCGCCTGACGGTGTTCCTCCTCCATTAGGTGACATTACTTCCCAAAAAAGACTGTGGTTAAAAAATCCTCCTCCATTATTTCTAACGGCTCCATTGGACATATCCAAGTTAGAAAGGATATCCTCGATTCCTTTTCCGTCCAAATCCGTTCCCTCTATGGCGGCATTCAATTTAGTAGTGTAACCATTGTGGTGCTTGGTATGGTGAATTTCCATGGTCCTTGCATCTATATGGGGTTCCAATGCATCATATGCATACGGTAATTTAGGTAGTTCAAAAGCCATAATATTCTGTTTTTTTAGGTTATTACTTTATTTAGGTAAAAATACGAGTTTTAACATTTATATTCCGCTAAAACCATGTTAACATCAGGCTGGGAATCCTTATTTTGCAATAAAAACATACTTGGACGGCTCCAATTTTAAAATATATAGTGCATCTGCAGGTTCGGGCAAAACTTATGCCCTTGCCAAAGCCTACCTAAAATTATTGCTTTCTAACGATTCTGCGATAAAGTTCCGTCAGATCTTGGCCATTACCTTTACCAATAAGGCTGTGGACGAAATGAAATCCAGGATTTTGGACAATCTGTTCGCTTTTGGGCAAGATGTTATTCCCAAAAAGCAGAAAGGTCTGTTTCAATCTATTTGTGATGAACTTTCGTTGTCCGAGCAACAATTACGGCAAAGATCTCAACTTATCTTAAAGCGTATTCTTCATAATTATTCATTTTTTGAGATTTCAACGATTGATAAGTTCAACCATAAAATCATAAAAACATTTGCACGAGACCTTCATCTATCTCAAAATTTTGAAGTTGAACTCAACACAGATGTTCTGTTGGAAGAAGCCGTTGGCAGATTGTTGGAACGTGCAGGCAACGACAAAAACCTCACCGAGGTGTTGATTGCATTCTCGCTCGAAAAAATAGATGACGACAAAAGTTGGAACATTACCTACGATCTGGTCGAAATAGGAAAACTCCTTTTCCAAGAAAACCATGCAGAACATATAGAGCCACTTAGAGAGAAATCCATTGGAGATTTTCAGCAAATCCAAAAACGCATAGCGTCAGAGAGCAGGGCCATTGAGGAAAAAGTGGTGCAATTGGCTCAAAATGTTCTTGATGAAATACGGCAACAGGGTTTTGATTTTGCTGATTTCCCCAGACAGACCTTGCCCAATCATTTTAAAAAAATGACCGAGGGCGAATTTAATCCCGGTAAAATATACACCAGCAAAACCTTGGAGCCCAATCTGGTCGAAGGAAAGTTGCTTAAAGCAAACGACAAAAGGGATGTAACCAATTTGGCCATTATCGCTTTACAACATTATTTGGAACTAAAGCAACTCATCTATCGTTACAGCTACCTACAGAATATTTACGGCAACATAGTACCCATGACGGTCCTGAACGAAATTGCCAAGGAAATCAAGAATATCGAAGTGGACCGGGATATTATCCCCATTTCTTCGCTAAATGCGATTCTCTCCAAAGAAATAAAAAACCAACCCGTACCCTTCATTTATGAACGGATGGGCGAAAAATACCGTCATTATTTTATCGATGAGTTCCAGGACACTTCCAAAATGCAATGGGAAAACTTGGTGCCGCTTATTGGCAACGCCTTGGAAAGCGAGGACGAAAAGCACGAACGTGGATCTCTTTTTTTGGTGGGCGATGTAAAACAGGCCATTTATCGCTGGCGCGGAGGACGTGCAGAACAGTTCCTGAACCTGATCAATGGAAAATCGCACCCTTTTGTAGTGGAACCCAGCATACATTCACTGGATACCAACTGGCGGAGTTCTGATGAAATCGTCAATTTCAACAACAGCTTTTTTACAGAAGTGGCCCCTGTGCTTAGCCATGAAGATTATCGAAATTTGTTTTTGAAAGATTCACATCAAAAAACGAACAACAAGCCCGGAGGCTATATCCAAATAACTTTTTTAGATCAGGATAAGGAAGACAAAGATCGAGTTTATTGTGATGAGACCTTAAAATATATTCAACATATTATTTCGGAAAAATATGCCTATTCCGATATATGTGTGTTGGTCCGCGATAACAAAAAGGGCATGCTGTTGGCGGATTATTTGGCACAGCAAAGTATCCCGATTATTTCCTCGGATGCACTTTTATTGGCCAATAATGAAAAAGTAAGGTTTTTAATATCGGTCCTAAGAGTTTTTGAAAATCCAAAAGACCGGGAAGCAGCATACCTTATATTAAGGTATCTCTCCCCAAATCAGAATGGAACGCACGACTTTATTTCCAAACATCTGGAAAAAATTGGAGTGTTCTTGTCCTCCAACTATGATTTTGACCTTGTAGAATTAAAGGGACAACCCGTACTTACTATTTTGGAAACTGCAATTGTTCACTTTGGACTTTATGAGGGCCCGGTTGCCCATATTTCTTTTTTAATGGACGAAGTGCTCGATCTGGAAAAAAGAGAGGGACCAAGTGTTTATGCTTTTCTTAATTACTGGGAGATAAAAAAAGAATCACTGTCCATTGCCGCACCAGATGGGGTCGATGCCGTAAAAATTATGACCATCCATAAAGCCAAAGGTCTGGAATTTCCATTTGTGATATTTCCGTTTGCCAATGCCGCATTGATCAAAAGAGACAAAAAATCGTGGGTTACTGCTACCCCGCAAGAAGACTTAATTGGGCTGGATGAGTTCCTTGTGAACACCAAAAGCGACATGTTGGAGTATAACCCTATAACGCAAGCAAAATATTTAGAAGTAGAACAAAAGTCGTTGTTGGATGCAATGAATGTTCTTTATGTAGCACTAACACGCCCCGTAAAAGGATTGTTCGTGATTACAGAATCGGGCAAAAAAGAAATTTCTACTATCCAAGACGCATCCTCCTATCCAGATCTTTTTCAATGGTATGTTCAGCAAAATAACCTGACTGAAACCAAGAAAGGTGTTTTTACCATCGGAACACTTCCTGTAAACAATGGATCGTCTTCAACTTTAGAGTCAACCGAAAACTATATCCCATATATTGCTCGACCCAAATACGATGCCGGTTTCGCCATTTCTACCAAATCTGGCCGCATGTGGGACGACGGGCGTTTGGAGGCCATAGAAATGGGAAATGTGATCCACTTTGCGCTGAGTCAAATCGAAAGCATAAAAGATATTGATTCCATATTGGAGCGGCTGGAAATTGAAGGACATTTTCCAAAAGAGGCAGCAAGCGACATCAAACAAAAAATAATGGCCGTGGCAAACCACCCCAAGTTGAAAGATTTGTTCTTGGCCAACCTCCAAGTTTTGAATGAAAGGGAAATCCTGACAACCGATGGTCGTTCGCTCCGCCCAGATAGAATCGTACTCGATGGGGGCAATGCCACTATAATTGATTACAAAACCGGAAAACCATCGCCCAAACACAAAGAACAGATTGCCCATTATGCCGATATTTTAAGAGAAATGGATTTTAAGATCAAACAATCCATTATTGTTTATATTGACCAAGAAATAGATCCTATTTTTGTATAAAGCTAAATAAAGATATGTACGGTAAAATAAAAGAACATTTGGCCAAAGAGCTGGAAGAAATAAAAGAAGCTGGCCTATTTAAAAAAGAACGCATCATAACATCACCTCAAGGTGCTGTTATAAAAATTTCCACAGGTGAAGAGGTCATTAATTTTTGTGCGAACAACTATTTGGGGCTATCCTCCCACCCAGATGTGATCCAGGCCGCCAAAGATGCGATGGACACGCACGGCTTTGGAATGTCCTCGGTACGTTTTATTTGCGGAACGCAGGATATCCACAAAGAATTGGAACAGAAAATCGCAGATTTCTACGGAACGGAGGATACCATATTATATGCAGCCGCCTTTGATGCCAATGGAGGAGTGTTCGAGCCATTGCTCACAGCGGAGGATGCCATTATCTCAGACTCCCTGAACCACGCATCCATTATTGATGGGGTACGTTTATGCAAGGCCAAAAGATATCGATACGCCAATAATGACATGGCCGATCTAGAAAAACAACTAAAACAGAGCAATGCAGATGGAGCTCGTTTTAAAATAATAGTGACCGATGGTGTTTTCTCCATGGATGGTCTCGTGGCCCCATTGGATAAAATTTGTGACCTCGCCGATAAATATGATGCCATGGTAATGATCGATGAGTGCCACGCCGCTGGGTTTATTGGTGAAACAGGTCGTGGCACCTTGGAAGAAAAAGGCGTAATGGACCGTATCGATATCATAACAGGTACTTTGGGCAAAGCCCTTGGCGGTGCAATGGGCGGCTACACGACCGGTAAAAAAGAAATCATAGAAATCCTACGTCAGCGCTCAAGACCTTATCTGTTCTCCAATTCTCTGGCACCTGCCATTGTTGGAGCCTCCATTAAAGTTTTTGATATGTTGGACAAGGATACATCGTTGCGAGATAAACTCCAGAGCAATACAGAATATTTCAAAAAAGGAATGAAAGAGGCCGGTTTTGATATAATTGATGGAGATTCCGCCATTGTTCCTGTAATGCTCTACGATGCAAAGCTATCGCAAAACATGGCAGATATGCTATTGGAAGAAGGCATCTACGTAATCGGATTCTTTTACCCAGTAGTCCCAAAGGACAAAGCAAGGATTCGTGTACAACTATCGGCTGCCCACGAAAAAGAACATTTGGACCACGCAATAAAAGCATTTACCAAGGTAGGGAAATCGTTAAAGGTCATCTAAATTCGATGAAATGCAGTAAATCTTCTGGCAAATGAGTCAAAAAAAAAGAAATTTAGATTTTGTTAATAAGTCTTAACAACTTACATTTGCTGCTGATAAACACTTAAACTTAAAATTTTGAGCATGAAACATCTTAGCAAATTATTGGTTGTTGCTCTTGTATTTGTAGGGATCAACAGCATACAAGCGCAAGACGAAAATAATCCCTGGCAAGTAAGCATAGGGGTGAATGCAATAGACGCTTATCCTACTAACGATAGTAACAATCCATTTTCCAGTACTACGTTGTTCGATGAGTACTTTAACGTATCCGACCACTGGAACATTTTGCCTTCTGTATCTTACGTAGGTGTGTCCAAATATATTGGTGATGGATTCTCTGTAGGAGCTAGAGGTTCCTTGAACAGAATCGAAAAAATCGGAGATTTCGAAGTTGACGAACTTTCCCACTACGCTATCGATGGTACTATTAAGTACAACATCCTAAAAAATACTACTGTAGATCCTTTCGTTGAAATAGGCGGTGGTTATACTTGGATCGATGAAATTGGTGCTGGTACCGTTAACGGTGGTGTAGGTGTTAACTTTTGGTTCTCAGACAACCTTGGTTTCACTGTTCAAACACAATATAAGCATGCTTTCGAAGATTACTTGATTACGCATTTCCAGCACTTGGCAGGTATTAGCATCAGATTTGGTGGTACTGATACTGACGGTGATGGTATCTACGATAAAGACGATGCATGTCCAGAAGTTGCTGGTCTAGAAGCATTCAACGGATGTCCTGATTCTGACGGTGACGGTATCGAAGATGCTAAAGATGCATGTCCTAACGAAGCTGGTTCTAAAGAAATGAACGGATGTCCTGATTCTGACGGTGATGGTGTTGCTGATAAAGATGATGCTTGTCCAAGCACTCCTGGTCTTCCTGCACTAGCTGGTTGTCCTGATGCTGACGGTGATGGTATCGCAGATAAAGACGATAAGTGTCCTAACGAAGCTGGTCCTGCTGCAAACGACGGATGCCCTTGGCCTGATACTGATGGAGACGGAGTTCTTGACAAAGACGATCAGTGTCCAGAAATCGCTGGTACTGTTGCAAACAACGGTTGTCCTGAAGTAACTGAAGAAGTTCAGAAGCAGTTGAACGATTACGCTAGAACTATCTTGTTCGATACCGGTAAATCTTCTATCAAAGCAGAATCTACTTCTGTAATGGTTGACATTATCCAAATCTTGAACGAGTATCCTAACGCTAAGTTTACTGTAGAAGGTCACACTGACAGCGTTGGTAGAGAATCTACTAACCAGAGCCTATCTGAAAAAAGAGCTAACTCTGTTAGAGATTTCTTGATCGACAAAGGTATTGCTGCCAACAGATTGACCGCTATCGGTTACGGTGAGGCTAAGCCAATCGCTACCAACAACACAAGAGCTGGTAGAGCACAAAACAGACGAGTTGAAATCAACTTGGTAAAATAATTAGAAACAAAGTTTTCTAGAAAAAGGCTCCGCAAATGCGGGGCCTTTTTTATTTTTAATCCATGCAGAAAACGTTTCTTGAATATGTGCTGGACGACCTCCACAACAAACAGTTGGATTTTACCAACTGTACTTTTGTATTGCCCAGTAAACGATCGGGCACTTTCCTAAAAAAGCATATTGGCAATCGTCTCGAGAAAAACATTTTTAGTCCAGAAGTAATCTCTATTCAAGAATTTATTGGAGAGCTGTCCGATTTAAATCAAGCGTCCAATATAGATTTGCTGCTGCTACTGTTTCAGGTTTACAAGTCCTCCAACATTGAACAATCGGATGATTTTGCTTCCTTTATCAATTGGGGGCAGACTCTCTTGCAAGATTTTAACGAAATTGATGGTTACCTTATTCCCGCTTCGGATATACTCAACTATCTATCCGCCATCAAAGAAATAAACCATTGGTCCACAAGTAAGGATAAATCCGAACTTATCGAGAACTATCTACTGCTATGGAAAAACCTTGAAACCATATACAATACATTCTACACAGCCTTGTTAGAACAAAAAAGAGGTTACCAAGGACTCATCCAAAGGGAAGCGGTAAAAGCCATCGAAAACGGAAACTACCGAAAAACTAGGTCAAACCCCATCATTTTTATTGGCTTTAATGCTTTAAACGCCGCCGAATCAAGTATAATCCAACATTACCTAGAGCAGGGAAACGCACACATCTATTGGGACATAGACTCCTATTTTTTAAACGACAACATACACGATGCCGGTTTGTTCATCCGGAATTATCAAAAAAATTGGCCTTATTACAAACATGGTCAAAAACTAGACCCGCAGAACAACCTCCTCAAGAAAAAAAGCATTACCATTACAGGAGTACCCAAAAACATATCCCAGACCAAGTATGTTGGTCAATTATTGGAAAAGTTCAACGAAACAGGAGAAATTGACCTTGCCAAAACTGCATTGGTACTCGCTGATGAAACTTTACTGAACCCCATGCTCAACGCTGTTCCCGGTAGCATTCCAGAGGTAAACATCACTATGGGAATGCCTTTGGACAAAACAGTATTGTATTCCTTTTTTATAAACTATTTGGAATTACACCTTAATATCTCCGATCGAGGGTGGTTTTTTAAACGTGTCCTCGAATTCATCTCCAATCCATACACGCTTACCTTATCCGGCGAAGATCAAGGTAATTTTGCCCAAAAGCTATCAAAAGACATTAAAGAAGGAAATCTACTCTACATAAACAACGAAACACTTCTAAAATATCCCAAGGCAGAAGATCTATTGACCATTATTTTTCATTCCGGCGATATTTCGCCCATGGATTGGATAAACAATTGTCTATTGCTCATTCAGCGATTAAAGAGCATCTATCAAAATGAAAAAAATGCGCTAGAACTGGAATATTTGTATCGATTCTATGCCCTTTTCAATCAATTGGGACAATATTTGGACAAAGTGGATTTTGTGGGAGAACTTAAATCCATTAAAAATCTCTTTAAACAGTTGGCCAGTATAGAAACCTTGGATTTTATCGGTCAACCTTTAACTGGATTTCAAATTATGGGAATGTTGGAGAGCCGGAACCTAGATTTTGAAACTGTTATTATCACCTCTGTGAACGAAGGGATTCTCCCTTCGGGAAAATCAAACAATTCTTTTATTCCTTTTGATGTAAAACGTGATTATGGACTGCCCACTTACAAAGAAAAGGATGCTATTTATGTTTATCACTTTTACCGTTTGATACAACGCGCCAAGAACATTTACATTACCTACAATACAGAACCTGATGTGTTGGAAGGTGGGGAAAAAAGCCGATTGATTTCCCAATTATTGACGGATAAAAACCTAGTACCGCACATTAAACATATTATTGCCACCCCTAAAATATCCATTGAACCAAAGCCACTTATCCAAATGGACAAGGACGAAAAATTCATGGAAGACTTGAAGGGCTTTGCTAAAAATGGTTTTTCACCTACTTCTCTCACCAATTACATTCGAAATCCTATCGATTTTTACACCAGAAACATTCTTAAGATCAATGATCTGGAAGAAGTGGAAGAAAATATTGCCGCGAATACTTTTGGAACTATTATTCACGATAGTTTGGAGCAGCTCTACACCCCGCTCATAAATCAACAATTGACAGAAGAAAACGTAAAAGCCCTAAAAGAAGATATTCCAGATGTTGTTCAGCATCATTTTGTAAAAAATCTGTCTGGAGTGGATATTTCTAAAGGAAAGTTTTTATTGGTATATAATGTCATCCTCAAGTATCTGCACAATTTCTTGGACGATGAACTACGTCAACTTAAACGCCATGAAATCAAAATATTGGCTCTCGAAGAACGCTACGAAGAGTTTATTTCGGTACCCGGATTGGATTTTCCCATCAAAATAAAGGGAACCTTGGACCGTGTGGACGAATTTGACGGCACTGTGCGCATTATCGACTACAAAACTGGCAAGGTAGAGCCCAAAAATGTAAAAATTACGGATTGGGACACACTGATAACGGATTACGATAAAAGCAAAGCGTTCCAATTGCTCTGTTATGCTTATCTATATGCAAAAAAGCATGGTGTAAATAATGTACAGGCAGGAATCATCTCCTTTAAGCACTTGAGCAAAGGCTTGTTCACATTTTCAGAGGGCAAGAATACCCGAATACATGCGGATACCCTTGCAACTTTTGAAAATTACCTATTCCAATTGATCCAGGAAATCTGTAACCCTTCTGTTCCCATTACCGAAAAGACGGTCTGATTATTTTAAATCGGGACGAGTAGGGCGTACTTCTATTTTACTTGGCAAGGTACGTGGGTGCATGGTAAGTAAATCAACGACCAGTTTCCCTATATCCTCTGGCTGTATCTTCCACGCATCTTTGTCCGATGGATCGTTGTTGTTAAAATGACTTGCAACAGATCCAGGCATAATCGTGGTGACCTTTATGTTGTACTGTCTTAAATCCAGCATAGCTGCCTGGGTAAATCCGACCACACCAAATTTAGTGGCATTGTAACCCGCGGCCGTTGCAAAGAAATTTGTTCCTGCCAAACTGGCCAAGGTCATATAATAACCTTCCGACTTTTTCAATGCATCCACAGATGCTTTTAACGTATGGTACACCCCGTTCAGGTTGGTATCGATCATTTGATGCCATTGCACTTCCTCCAATTCGTCGATTGGAGCAAAATGTCCTACGCCTGCGTTGGCCGTCACTACATCCAATTGCCCCCATTTATCGAGAATGGCGGTAACGGCCTTTTTTTCATCTTCCAATTTTGAAACATCGGACACCAATCCCAAAACCTTATCCGGATTGCCCAAACCTTTTACGGCACTATCGGCACTTTCTTGGCTACGTCCGCTGATGGCAACCTTCATCCCCTGCTCTAACAAGCTTTTGGCGATTCCGTATCCAATACCCTTTGTTCCACCTGTAATGTATGCTACTTTTCCTTCTAATTTCATATTGATTTTATTTTGAAGTAAAGTTCAAAAAAGCATAGGGTAAATACAAAATATAGGTATTAAAAGGATGATAAAGTTTAATGTAAGAAACAGGGATTGGCAAAACCGTGATCTAAAATATGGTACATTTACGATTACTGACATGATTTATAAACAATCCATGGTAAAAACTAGATCGATGATTTTGCTGATGCTCACTTTGAACCTAGCAATCGCACAAAATCAAAACGACATTACGCAATTTAACAGCACACTGAACAAATTCCTGAATGTTCGTGATTTCTGTATTTCAGAAAACAGTAGCGAGGCATTTTTTACTATTCAGAGCCCATTGCAGGATATTTCTCAAATCGCCTATATCAAAAAAAAGAACAACGAATGGACAGAGCCGGAGCTTATGCCATTTTCAAGTTCCTATATGGATCTGGAACCGTTTTTGTCTCACGATGGAAAGCGATTGTTCTTTGTTTCCGATAGGCCTTTGAATGATTCTAACAAGGAAAAAAAAGACTTTGACATCTGGTATGTGGAACGAAGTGGTCCTGACCAAGAATGGTCGATTCCCAAAAACATTGGTACACCCATAAATTCTGATCTTAATGAGTTTTATCCATCATTAAGCGAAAATAACAACCTATACTTTACCTTGGAATCACCAAACGGACTTGGAAAGGACGATATTTACATCTCCCGTTGGGAAAATGGTTCTTATTCGACACCAAAATTATTGGATGAAAATATCAATAGTCCTGGGTATGAATTCAATGCCTTTATCTCCAAAAAAGAGGATTTTATTCTTTTTTCCCGATATAACGAAGAGGATGGTCTGGGAAGTGGTGATCTCTATATTTCCGTAAAAGATGATAAGGGAAACTGGGACAAAGCAAGGAACATCGGGGCTCCCATCAATACAAAATACATGGAATACTGCCCGTTCTACCACGAGGGGAACCAAACGCTCTATTTCACCAGCAGACGGAACAATTTATTCCCCAAGAAATTTGATTCTGTATCGGACTTTCAAGAATACATCTACGAAAGCAATAATGGGCTGAGCAAAATTTATATGACCCAATTAAAAATCAATGGACATAAATAAAGGGTAGAAGCATCAATAGCCATATAGAAAACCATACCGTTCCCCATATTCCCGAGCCCCAACGGCTACAAGAGTATGGTGTTGGCCTTTTTCAGGCTGTACCTACCAAATCGGCACTTAAAAAAGTCTTGAAGAAAAATTATGTCAAAGTGAATGGGGTCATTGCAACCACGGCAACCTTTATTAGAGGTGGAGAAGAAATAACGCTATCCATTCCAAAAGAAGCAACACCTAAAAAACAGCTTCACTTTCCCCTAAAAGTATTATTTGAGGATGAGTATTTGGCAGCCATCCACAAACCTTCGGGTATCGAAGTGAGTGGCAACAAGTTTAAGACCATCGTCAATGCCTTGCTCCAAAACCTAAAGCCCAGCCCCCTTACCGACGCGACCAAACCACAACCAGTACATCGATTGGATTATGCCACTACAGGCATTGTTTTGGTAGGCAAAACCAACAGCAGTATCCGTACTTTGAACAAAATGTTCGAGGACAAACTCATATCCAAAACCTATTATGCCGTTACCATTGGAAAGATGGAATCCAATGGGACAATAACGACAGAAATAGATGGAAAACCATCACAATCCGATTACAAAGTAATGGAATCCGTTCCCTCGGAACGTTTCGGCACATTGAATTTAGTAGAATTACACCCCAAAACGGGCAGAAGACATCAATTGCGAAAGCATCTTCTCGGTTTGGGGAATCCCATACTCGGGGACAAAGATTACGCGCTAGAAGGTTTAGTTTTAAAAGGCAAGGGCCTGTACCTACACGCCCACGCTTTGGAGTTTGGGCATCCACTTACTCATAAACCCATCAAAATAACTGATAAACTACCTGAAAAGTTTAAAAGGATATTCCAAGAATCAGGCCAATAAAAAAGCACCCCATTCGAGGTGCTTTTACATTTTTGGTGGAGAATACCG
>JAAEZN010000095.1 GCA_018222835.1 Algicola sp.
GGTAGGGCTTCAAATCGGCATAGACCGATGCTGTATTGTCCAAAATTTGTAATTCCTTTCCAACATAGGCAGCATCACCTTCCAATGGGGTATGAATTCCTAGACCATTGTTAGCTCCTGGAGTCAGTTTAAAGTCAAATCGAAAAATAAAATCGGCATACTCGTTCGCAGTATATAAATTTCCATGTCCCCCTTGTTTGGGCTGAACCATCAACTCATTGTCCTTTACCAAATAATCTGTCTTGTTTCCTATCCAATGGTCAAGATCTTTCCCGTTGAAAAGAGACTGAAAACCCTCCTCCTGTTCTTCTGCACTCAAAAGTTCGTTGCCGGACGATATTTCCCTAACATAAATGTTCCTGAACCCAAGATCTTCCCCGTGTGCCTGAAGCTCGATGGCCTCTTTTGCAAAAATAGCCATGTCTCGATCCCAATAATTTTCCAAAACCACATTGTCCGTAACCAACTTTCCGTTTAAATGGACAGTAACACGATCTCCCACCATTTTAATCCTGAAGGTGTTCCACTCGTTTATTGGGTTATCCGCCACTAACAGAGGCTTACTCGTATTTTTTTGGTTATTGTACAATCCTCCGCTTCCTACTTCAGCTCCTACATCGGTAAGTGCCGTATCCCAGATTTGGACTTGAGGTGTCCCCCTTAGATAAATACCGCTATCCCCACCATGAGTGATTTTCCAATCCACTAGCATTTCAAAGTCCCCATAATCCTTTATGGTGCAAATATTATTGTAGCCTTCTCCCCTAAAGCCTATAATGCCATCCTTAACGAACCAATCCTTCATCATTTGGGCATTAGCCTTTTCCTGTGCCCTCTTCAAAGCACTTTTGGACATCTTTCTTCTTTTGATCGGGTTTTCCACCAACCCCTCCCAACCGGTCAGGTCCTTACCATTGAATATGGATACAAACCCTTTCTCTTTGGGCATTTTATCCAAAAACTCCTTTACATCAATTCTTAGATATTGACTATCCGGACCTGCTAGGTTTGCCATACTTTTTGATACGGCCTCTCGAACCATCTCTCCACTTAAACCGTTGTCGGAACCCGGTGTTGGCAAAGCAATTTGGATTATGGTATTGGATGCGACAACGCTTAAGTCCGCATCATCCAAATAATCCGATACAAAAACCAAGGACAGGAATGTCTTCGCTGATTGGGCTGCCCGAATTACTTGCTTCTTCTCTGTTAAAGTATTACTGTGCGGCATTACCTTTCGGATCAGCAACAATTTTTGATCATCGGGTTGATTTGAGATCGTAACTTTTTTTAAGTATTCACGAAAAGCCAAATCTCTGATATCGTCTTTTGAGTCAATAATGGCATTGAACAAATAATTTAGGCCCTCATTCCCTTTCCATGTAGCCAGTGCTTGTATTGCCGATTTCTTATCCTTATCGTTGCCAGATTTCAATTGATCTGATATCAGGGTCAATGCCTTTTTATCTCCTATTGCGGGAAGTATTGGAATTAACTTGGATTTATCCTTGAATTCTCCCAAAGCACTGTAGATTTCCGAAGATCTGTCTTCTTGGGCATTGACAAGAACTTTGACAATTGCCTGCTGTATAAAATCGGTATGGGTTTGATCTTCCGTCATAGAGAGTATATCCATCAACTTAGATAAGTGCTTTTCAGTGGAAACGGATGGCATTGCCTTATATATGGCATTTTGTAGATTCGGACTTGCCTTATCCAACAACGTGGCTATGGCATCAAATTGACCTGTGGCATTCCGTTCGGACAGTACATGCACCAATACTTCCTTGGCACCTTGGCTCTCAATTCGGGATAATTCTTCTGCGATCAAGGGTGCATCTTTGGCACTAACAATTTTTAACATTGTATTTTGGATGGTCGAAAAAATCACATCTGATTTAGCTTTATGCAATGTTGTAAAAAGCAATGGAAGGGCTTTTTCCTTTTTTTGAAAATCCAAAGCTCGTATGCCTGCAATCTTTAAGCTTTCATTATCGGATTCGATGGCTTTTGTGATACACTTATCCAGTACCTCAGGCTCTTGACGTCCTCGTAACATTTCCAAGAGCTGTACTTTTCCGCTACCCTCGATTTTCTTGTACTGTCCAACCCATTTTGATACTTCCGTAGATGTCAAGTTCTGGCCTGCGGCCTTTAATACACTTCCCCTATACGACTCATCATGGTGTTTTACTTCTTTTAAAAGGGTCTTTGTGGCATCTTTCCCAATGGAGGAAGTTAGCATATTGATAGCAGCCGCTCTAAAATTCAATTGATTATCCTCTGTACAGTTTTTCAGCAATGACTTGGCTATACGCTCTCCCAAGTTTAAATTTCCGTTATCCACAAGTCTATTGCCATAATGGATATATGCAATAATGGCTTTATTATCGCCCATTAGATACTCTTCATCTTCAACTGACCGATAAATAATATCGTACGAATCCAGTTTAGCTAGTTCTGCCAACCCCATCAATGCTTTTTGTTTTAAAAAACTATCGGACATCGGATCGGATACTACCTCAATAAAGGTTTTCGATGCAGGTGCATAGTGTAAGTTCCCCAATGACTCGATAAATGCTGCTTTCCTTTTCCCATTGACCGTCCTTGCGGCAGTAAGAATGGTTTCTGCCGATTTTGGTGTCCCTATAGTGGTCAAACTAGCCAATGCGGGCTTATATAATTCTTTATCTGTTAGATATTTAGATAATGCTTCAATACTTGCATTGGTTCCACAAAACGCCAAACGGTCGATAAAAAATGTTTTTACCTCGGTATTTTTCGCCTTTTCCAAAGCATTCAATAGTGTTTTCTCAACAGTACCAGCCCGATGCTTGCCCGCATATACCGCCAAGCTATGAACAGCATACCTCGCTTGGGTATCGTCCCCTGTTCCTAAAGGAACAATACGTTCATGGAATTTTTGAATCCCTTCGGTCCCCAAGTCCAACATTTCTTGCATAAGCCTATTTGAGTGCTCAAGATCTTCTGTTGGGAACTGGGCCAATATATCCACTATTTTGGTTTCCAGGGTCCGGTTGGTCTGCCCTATGGAATTATGCAAGGTAAAGAGCAAAAAGAGCGTTGATATGATGTATTTTATTCTTTTCATTTTTTCATGGTTTTTTAACCAATGGAACATTACTTTCTTTGCTCAGACCTTGTAGAGCTGATTAGATTCCGTTGGTATGTACTTTATTGTTCGGTTTGAATATTAAAGGAAATGATCAATCGGCCCAAGAGGTTCGCATGGGTTGATCCAATAACCTATTCGCTTCCGGATCGTTCACAAACTCTTGCTTTACTGGATCAAAATCGAGGTCCCTGCCTAGTCGCAAGGCCGTTATTCCCATATTGACAATAGTTGCAGAACGATGCCCGTTTTCCTCGTTCAATGCAAACTTTTGACGGGTTTTAACAGACTCCGAGAATGAAGTGATCTGCTCCTCTGGATCGGGAAGGGTATTGATCAAACTTTCGATATTGGGAATGGTAGATTTGAACCCATTGAATATTTTGCCGTCGGGTCCCTCGATATAGGCTGCATTCTTATCTCGGTTTTCACCATCCAATATAATTTGGCAACCATCGGCATAGGTATAGGTTATTCTTCTCCAAGTTCCTATAGCATCGTAATGTTGTTGCGGAGCATCGACCTCAACTTTGACCGGGCTGGTATGATCCTTGCCCAAAAAGTATTGAACGGGGTCAATATAGTGCTGGCCCATATCGCCCAATCCTCCCCCATCATAATCCCAATAGCCTCTAAAGGTGGAATGCACCCTATGCGGATTGTACGGTTTTTCTGGAGCTGGTCCCAACCACATATTATAATCCAAATGTTCGGGAACGGATTGTGGGGCCAAATTCTCCTTTCCTACCCAATAGAACTTCCAATTGAACCCGGTAACGCCACTAATGGTTACTTTTAAAGGCCATCCAAGTGCGCCACTATCGACCACTTTTTTAAGTTTTTTTACTGGTGTTCCCATCCCATAAAAATTATCCTTAAATCGGAACCAAGTATTTAGCCTGAACATTTTTCCATGAACCTTCATTGCCTCAACTACACGCTTACCTTCTCCTATGGTTCTGGTCATTGGTTTTTCGCACCAAACATCCTTTCCTGCTTCCGCTGCCATAATGGACATGAGCCCATGCCAATGTGGAGGAGTTGCTATATGAACAATATCTATATCCGGTCTGTCCAACACTTCCCTAAAATCTCGGTATCCTTTTACATCGGGGCCAACTTTTTTAAGTGTATCTGCCAAATGTTTTCCATCTGCATCACAAATAGCCAATAATTTGGTCCCTTCATAAGTTAAGTGCCCCTGCCCCATACCGCCAACACCTATCACCGCTTTGGTAAGTTGATCACTTGGAGGAATAAAGTTGGGACCTCCCAAAACATGTCTTGGTATAATACTTATCCCGCCAGCTGCTATCAAGGATTTTTTTACGAACCCCCTTCTACTGTTCATTTCTTTTTTCATTTGGTATGCTTTGATTTGATTATTTACAACAAGCTCATTGAATAATGATGTCGCAAATAAACGGGTCAGAGCATAAAAAAAGGGGTACCAAATGGGGTAACGGAGTAAAAAAATGTAGTTTTTTTAAGGATTTAATCTTCAAATGATCCGGACAAGCTCCTATTGGGAAGAAATCAGTTCTTCGAAGGAAACTTCATAGGCTTCCCCATAAAGTTTTTCATATTGTTTTTTGAAATTATGATAGGCTTGATGTGCCAAACTCAGCTTCCCTTGCTCGATAAGGACGTTGAGTTTTATCTGCAATGCATGTTCATTAAGATCATCATATAAACAAATCACCTCGGCCAAATCAAGCATTATGCCCGTATGAATCTTGATTATTGGATTCTTGCTGATCTGGATAAACTGTTCAACAATTTGGTTGCTGAACTTTTCAATGAACGGATCTAGCCAAGGGGCACTTGTATTGGCAAACAACCTTCCTTTTTTAACAATGGGAATCAATTTTTGAAGTTCGGTTTCAAGTTGTTCACTCGAACAGTTATCGTTTGCCAAAAATTCGAGGTATTGCAGTGCTATTGAATAGTCCGAATAACAGTTCTCGCCTACTTGCAAAAACCAGTGCTTATCCTTAAAAAGTATCTCTAGACTTGGGCACGTATCCAGCAATTGCCTTAAGTTTTGAGTAGTTGTGCCCCTTGTGTTCTTTGCGCTCGCTACACTTTTTCCGGGCCATAATAATTCGGTAAGTCGCTTAGTGTCCATTCCTTTTTTATCTCCTTGGCTATGCAAAAAGATAATCATGAACATTTTTTTTTGAAGTGGGGATAGCTTTTTTGCGACATCCAAACCATGCTCATCAATAATTTGCAAAGGTCCAAAGGATAGTATTTGGACGGAATGCCCGGCATTTTCTTTTGGAGCTTTGGGCAAAACTAAACTCCGCTTTGTTTTTACCACCTTCGGTTCCGGTTTTCTTCTCCTATATTTGAACACACCGTAACCGCCAACAAGCAAGACCAAGAATAGAATTGCATACTTTAAGAGATATGTATCCTTGTTCAAGGTCTTGGTTTGATTATAATGCTTCCTGACTTCGGAATCATTCAATTCTCGCTCCCATATTTTTATTTCTCGAATATAACCTTCAAAAAATTCCTCCCACAGGTTACTAGCTATCAGTATATTGTAATTTGATGTTGCATATTCGGAAATCAGTTCCACACTATCGGTCCGCTCCCCATTGATATAGAAAAAAAGTGTATTTTCCATTTTGGAGTGAACCAATGCTACATGCGACCATTCATTCAAAGGTATTGGTGAAGAAGTGGATACGTAATCCTTTACACCTGCCATTGTAAAGGTCAGAAAACCATCATGAATCTTAAATACAAAATTGTCCCCCTTCCCAAGAATACTATTGTTTTGACCTAGTTCGGTAGGTTTTATCCAAGCACTAATGGTAAAATTCCCCTTTAAGGCCGACTTACTGGATATTCCTACATCAACATAAGCTCCATTCTCAAAATAACTAACCTTTCCGTATAACGAATCTTTCTTTACCCCAACATCATTTGAAATCAGTCCCTTCGAGTTTTTTGCCAATATATCGACAACTCCGCCCTTAAACTCAAAATGATGGGAAAGTCCGTATTCAGCATCTAGTGGAAAACCAACAAACTCTTTTTTGTTGTTCAAGTTTTCCGGGCTGGTATAGATAATATCCGGGGAAAAATGAAATCCTGGTTTGTAGGGTACCAATATGGGAAGCGATAAAGTATCCATTACGGGATAGCTAAAATGGCCTACCCCTTGGATCTCTCCGAAATCTTTGAAGACAACCCCATCCAATAATCCTTCTTCTGTTTGCACAACCCCAAATATTTTTGGGTTGGCATTTAATTCACCTACCAAACTGTCAAGGTTTTTAAAAGATATTTCAGATTTAATAAAATTGGGCATTTTTCCTAAGCTCTGCCAAATTTCAAGTAGTCTTGAAAATGTTGGAGCGTTTCCATGGTTTACATGAATGCTCAAAAGTTCCTTCTCGCTTGACTTTTTCCAAGAACCTATCTTTCCTTTTGAATCAATTTCCATGATATCCACATCGGAGTCGGTTACCCAAATCGGGGAAAGGTTTGGCGGGATTTGTGTTATTGAACCCTCTTGCCCTATAACTACCAACTGATTTCCGTAATTGGCATATTGATTAAGAAAGTTTGTGTTTTCCACTTCATCTCGTGAAGGAATCACTGCCAATGGTATATTATCGGTCAAATCCCTAAACATCAACGAATATGAGCTAATATCATTGAGGTCTATTAAGATATGAGAGGTTGTGCGGAGATAGTGCTTGTCGCTTTCTGAAAGTGAAGAGTATGTTTGGGAATAAGAGGAATCAACCCCTATAAAAAGCATCCAAAAAAAATAAATGCACCATACGGGAGTATGCTTACACTGACTTAAAAAATTGTACGCTATAAAGCTCTTGGCCATAACAGCACAATGTATATAATTTAAAGTTGATATCTAGTTTTTCAATACTTGAACAATATTAGTCATAAAAAAACTTTTACGCTACCCCACCTTAATGCAATTGGCATACCATGTGCAAAATATGATTTTGACAAGTACGTATTAATGCCTTACCCTATCGGCCTCTAATCCTTTCCCTCTCCAATGTTCTTCAATTTCTTCAAGGGTTTTTCCTTTGGTTTCAGGTATCATTTTATGGAAGAAAACTGTTGCTGTAAAACAAAATGCCGCAAAAACGAAGAAACCAATATTCATTCCAATTACAGAAACAAACCAAGGGAACAAAAACGCAGTTCCAAAATTAGCGGCCCAATTTGCAAAGGTCACCATGGACATGGCACGTCCCCTGATTCGGGTAGGGTAAAGTTCCCCCAACAAAACCCAAATGACAGCGTTGATAGAAAATGCCAAACTTGCCATATAAACACACAGCATAACCACAATCCAAATACTGGAAATAGATGGTATCGAAAACAACACTCCGATTACGACCAAGGATATACATACCGATAACATTCCCCAGATCAACAGTGGCCTACGCCCCCAACTATCTATTTTCCAGAGGGCCAATGCCGTAAAAACAAGGTTAATGAGCCCAATGGCCACCTGAAGTTTCAAAGCTCCATCGAAATTCAGGCCTGCATCTCTGAGTATGTCCGGACCATAATAAACAATGATGTTCACACCGGTAAACTGTCCAAAAACCGAAAGTCCCAATCCAGCGATCAAGGCTTTTTTAAAACCAGGCTTGGCCAGTTCTTTTAATGATCCACCTTTGTTGGATAATGCACCGAGTATATTGTTCAATTCGGTACTTGCCGATAGTTTTCCGTTTATTTTCTCCAAAATTCTTTTGGCTTTATTGCTATGTCCTTCCTTGACCAACCACCTTGGACTTTCAGGAATTGTCCACAACAATAAAAAAAACAATAGAGCAGGTATCATTTCAGTACCAAACATGGCCCTCCATACTTCGGATACCATGATTTTATGCATTATTCCCGATCCTCCAAAACTATTTGGATGGGCTTGGGCATGGTTTAACACCCACCAATTGGAAAAGTAGGCCATCAATATTCCAATTACAATCGACATTTGGTAAAGAGCTATAAGACGCCCCCTTATTTTAGCCGGAGAAAATTCGGAAATGTATAAAGGTGCCAATACCGAAGCGATACCTATCCCCAAACCACCGATAAGTCGGGCAGCTATCAGCAAACTGAATGCGGATGGTAAAGCAGACCCTAATGCAGAAAGGAAAAAAAGCAGAGCGGAAACAATGAGGATGGACCTACGCCCATATTTATCCCCTAACGAACCTGCGACCAAGGAACCCACAATGGCTCCAATTAACGCTGAACTTCCAAACCACCCAACTTCCACTTTATCCAACTCGAACTGAGTTTCGACCATACTAATAGTTCCTGAAATTACAGCGGTATCAAAGCCAAATAACACACCGCCAAGGGAGGCCACTAGGCAGACCATTGCCACTAAAAATGGACTCTGTGTTGAAACCACCTTTGTCCTATTGTCAAAATCAGTCATTTTCTGAGGTTGATTTAATCGTAAGTTCCAATAATTGATGACATCTGAACAGTATCCTTGGTATATGGAAAAAGCCTTTCCATCCATTGGCTTTTGCAGACCAAACTGGACTTCCATCCCTATTTAGGTAGCCATACCATTCACCATGCTCCTTATCCGGAAAATGGGTAAAGGTATATTCGTGCACTTTTTGATACCATACTTTGATATCTTCCCTGCCCGTATATAACCATGCCAGTAACAGGGCATACAATGCCTCTCCATGTGGCCACCATAGTTTTAGGTCTGCCTCCAGCTCATGTGTCGGGGTCCAATCTATATTGGTCAAATAACGAATACCCCCATACTCTTTGTCCCATCCATGTTCCAATGATGCCAAAATAATCGCTATTGCCTCATTGATCCAGTTTTCTTCTTTACGCTCAATTCCAATTTCAATCATCATCCATGCGCTCTCAATAGCATGTCCCGGATGAAATAGCCTGCCTTCGGGAATATCCAGCATTTTGGATCCATCGACCCCTACATTCTCCAATAAATAACCTTCATCCGACTTCCAATGTCTATTTAAAATGGAGTTTATAGATAAGGTAATGTCATCATCAAATCGCTTTAAGGGCCAAATATCCTTGAAGACCTTTGCCACGGTAATTCGGCACATATCATGGGAATGTAAATGGAACTGCCTGTTGAGCGGATAGCCCAACATGGGCGTGTCCGATGGCTTCCCCAATCTCGATAACAAGAAATCGTACATTTTGAAAGCACGTTCCTTTAAGTTATCATCCTTGCTTAAACTAGCGTATTCGGCCAATGCAATAGCCCCAAAAACTTCGGTATATAAACTCAGTACCGAGGAAACGGGTTGACCACCACTATTTAGCCTAAAATGCATTTTACCATTTTCACCAAATGCGTTTTTAAGCATAAAATCCAAACCATGTCCAGCAATTTCTTGCCATTGTTCCCGCTTTTCAAACCTGTTGTACAAATGGCTGAACATCCAAACCTGCCTACCTGTCATCCACATGTCCTTATCTTCTGAATAAGGAGCTCCATCCCGTGCCAAACGGGTGAAGTATCCCCCATTTTTTTTATCGATGGAATGGGTTTCCCACCAAGGAACAAGGTCATCAAAGAGTGCCGCACGATAGACCTCTTTTAGTTGGTGCAAATTCTCCGTTGTATCTTTTTCGTTCTCCAAGGTCGTTTTTCTTTTTCGATTGCTATGTTCTATTGGGGCTCGGTGGTTGGAAGCATTTCTTTCTTCAATGCATCATAATGGTTGCTTATTTCGGATTTCTTGGTCAAATCCCAAATGGAAGTGTCCAGCTCACGTAGTGAGAGTATGGTTGTTATCCAACCTTGTGTCCAACCACTTTCTATGGCCCAAGCGCCCCAACCGGCATCGGCATTGGAACCCCAATGTTCGAACCTTTCAAAATCAAAGGCTCTCATCCACCCACCATGTAGCTCGGGATGTTCCGGTGATTTAACCTGTATGCGGCAGAGAAACTCGGATAGTTGATCTACAGATTTCTTTATACGGGGATCCTTGAGTGTGTACCAAGCTTCGTGTAAGCCTACCAGTGCAAAATTAGTAGTGTATAGAAGATCGCTCACGGGGTCTCCGTTCTTTGCAATTAAAGACGCTTCGTGCAACCCATAATCCGCATTACTTTTTGAAGGTGGAAAAACTCCCTTTTCAATGCTCCCCAATTCTTCTCTTATGGCTCCACTATCATCCTGAAGCTCCAACAATCCGTCCAAGGCAGTATAGAGCATTTTTTTATTTTCTTCTGTATTTTCCACACGTACCAACCATGCAAGCGGTAACAGGATCCTGGCCTTTTCTTGTGCCAGTCCGTTCATCCATTTCCATTTATCAGGATAGCCTTCCATGGTGGTTTTTATTGCTTTTTTGGTACGTTCCAAGAAAATAGGGTCTCCCGTTTTATCATAGGCCCAAAGAAAACAGGCCCAGAGATACGCTTCCATGTGGGGCGATAGATTCATCGCATTACCATTATAGTAATATTGCCAACCGTTTTCCTCTAATTGGGGTAAATCTATCCGGTCTCCCCTAAAACCATTTACGCCTGTGGTCCTATGTAATGCAAGCAACATGCGCATTAAAGTATCGTCCTGCTCAGTATTTCCGGTAATTGCCGCGGTGATAATGGCCCCAAGAAACAAACGGGCATTATCGTCCCCATAATTGGCCTTGTACCATGCATAGCTGGAAATACCCCAGGGCACAAGTCCATAAGCCCCATGGTCAGAATCGGCATACTCATCTTTCAACGCCGATGATTCTTTTAAATAAAACTCCAAAAGGTTATTGGCTATTTTGTAGTTTTCTTCCTTACCCAACAATTTTCCCGATGCCGCAAAAGCGCCGGCCACTTCTCCTGTGCAATCACCCCTGAGCACTACCCCAATGGGTTGATTTCCTTTTTCATCGATTCTGGAGAAAATACATTCGAACACCCCGTTGCTACCATCTCCATCTGGAATAGTATCGTTCCAATTAATGAATTCTGTCTTTATATCTTTGTTGTAGGAGTTCTCGAGAATATCATTATACTTTTCGGGAACGAGCATCTTGGCATTTTGAAACCATTCAATTCCTTTCTCAACACTTTTTTTCTGATAATCTGTGGGTAATTGCTCGTTTCGGGCATAGGTGGTCTGAATTTTAAGGTTCCAATCCAAATTTTCAATTCTGGGACCATCCACACATAAAAATTGTAGAATGCCTTTCCAAACCCCCTGCCATTCAACTTGTGGAGCATATCTTCCTTTGATGAAGTTACTTAGACCTGTGGTCGATACCAATCCATCATAATTATCCATTTCAAACAATAGTGGGCTATTTTCCTTGGGAATTCCATAAATAGCGCTGTCCAAACCAGCAACCCTTGCCCCTACAATATGAGCATTGGAAACTTGAGTTGGAATATATGTGAGCCCATTTACGGCCAATATGTCCAAGCTATCCGGTATGGCTCCAAAGAAAGAGGAGTTGACCACAGCACGTTCAAACTTTGAAGTCTCATTTTTGGGCTGGGTTTTTACACCTGGGAGTTTATCGGCAAATTCTATATAAAACCTACTCTTCTTCTCTTTTAATATGTTGAAAAATTGGTCGGGGATTTCTAGCCGTTCATCAGGGTAATTGTCTGCCAGAATAAGTACTGGTTCCCCCTTATCAATACCATCCATTAAATCGTCCAAGTTGTTATAGCGAACTACATCTATATATTCCAACTTTTGTATTACTCCATACAAATCGTTGGTTTCATCACAGTACATATGTACTTTATAGGGACGTACATACCATACCAATAGTGTGCAAATGATGGTCAATGGCACTACGAGCTTAAGTATATTCAGAACTGATTTCATTTTATGAAGTCTTATATTTATTGCCTGTACATTACTAGGGCATACACCCTTTGGAAAGTGTTCCACAGGGATAGGAACATGAAATAATCCCATGATTTAGTTTACGGCCTTTCAAAAAAATGAAAGGCCGTAACTAATTTGCTTTGAAAAAGCACTATGGTCAGTATCCTGGGTTTTGTTTTAGGTTTGGATTTAAGGTAAGCTGATCTACCGGCAATGGTGCCAAGTAATTTTTTGAAGGGTCAAAACCTACCTCCCCTTCGCCAAAGGTTTGTAGCAGAGGAGAAATATAGCCATCAACATTTTCCACTCGTATGGATACTTCGTCCACATCATAGGCAGGTTCAAAAGGTCGGTTTCTCCATTGTTCCAGTTTGGATCCAAGTCTTGGGGCACGAATCAAATCGGTGGCCGCCCAACGGTACAGGTCATCACTTCTATATCCTTCGAAGGCCAATTCCACTCTTCGTTCCCTTCTAATTTCGTTCATCAAGGGA
>JAAEZN010000096.1 GCA_018222835.1 Algicola sp.
GTATTGTACAAACATCCCCAGCGCACCATCGTTCCGCCAAATAAAATCAGCCACCGGTTGATTTGTTTTACTACGTATTTGTACCCACAATCAATCTATTTGCAAAATTGTTGATTTTCTTCATTAGTTAAAACATATGCTTTATTGAGAAATTGATCGCGTTCATTGATTTTATTTTCTGTAATACCAAATCCTTTATAGTGTTGCATCGAAATAAGTATCAAACCATAAAGTGTCATGATCAACATTCAAAGTTTAGAATATAACTATTCCAAGAAAATCAACATTTTTAAAAACATAAACCTTCAGTTTTCTTCTGGGAAAATTTATGGGTTGCTTGGTAAAAACGGTGTGGGTAAATCTACCCTAATCAAGAATATAACGGGCATGCTTTTTCCTACCAAAGGTAGTTGTGAAGTTTTCGGTCTGACACCTGGTAAACGTGAGGTTGAATTTCTACAAGACTTATTTTTTGTTCCAGAAGAATATTATTTACCCAACCTAACCATTAAGGAACTTATATCTATTTATAAAGATTTTTATCCAAATTTTGATGTAGATCAATTTGACGCTTACGTCAAGGAATTCAAAATTTCAAAAGACAAAAAAACAACCGAGCTCTCCTTAGGTCAGAAAAAGAAAATATTAATTGGCTTTGCTTTGTCTGCCAATACAAAAGTGTTGATTATGGATGAACCTACCAACGGTTTGGATATTCCTTCCAAAATCACCTTTAGAAATATAATCAAGGATGCTTTTAAAAAGGATAGAATCGTCATCATCACATCGCACCAAGTACGAGATCTAGATGAATTAATTGATGCCATAATCATTATGCATGATGGACAAATCTTGCTGAATCAAGATAAAGATGCTATCGCAAAAAAATTACAGTTTAAATTGTCTGACAACGAAAAAAATGACGCTGCAATTCTTTATCAAGAAAAAGTAAGCAACGGCTTCGCTTCCATTCAAAAAAATACATCCGACAAACTGGGGTATGTTGACATTGAACTACTTTTTAATGCAGTGCTGGCCAATAAACTTAAATTATAAAACACCATGAATTATTCAACGCTGTCCTTATTGATCAAAAGACAATGTAAAGAGCATTATAAAACTTATGTTACTGGTCTTTTGGTCTTACTCATCTTACTGATTTTTATGTTTTTAGTGGTACATCAATGGAAAGACAGTTTTTCAGGAGCTGTACAAAATGGTGTTTTTGTTATTGGTCTTTTTATTGCTGGGGGTGTTTTTTCAAACGCCATGTTTGGTGAATTTTCCAGTCCGCAAAGTGGTATGTGGCTTTTAAGTGTTCCAGCAAAGGCTTCGGAAAAAGTGGTATCAAGCATAGTGATTTCTACGGTTTTCTTTTTATTGGTTTATGTAATTACTTTCTACATCGCGGATTTTTTCTATTTGCTTTTTGCAGGCTCATTAAATTTTGAATCTTTTCTGAATCCGTTTGAAAATGGGTTTTATCAATTCTTTTTTATCTATTTGATATTTAATGGATTAATGCTATTGGGAAGTGTCATCTTTAATAAAAATAGTTTGATAAAAATGCTGCTGACAATAGCTGTGCTTTTCATCCTTTTAAACTATTTAAATGGTTTGCTGTTGAGTTTATTGATCCCTGAAGCCACCATAGTTTCCAGTATTGCCTTTGATAGTTTTTTGTTTTCACACCATGGAGAAAATGTAAAAGTGTTTTTATCCGATAGCATCAACTTTTACAATGCTCTTTTTGTACGTATAATTTTGCCTATTGCACTCTGGGTTTTGGTTTGGCTAAAGTTGAAAGAAAAAGAAATTTAAGATATGAAAACAAGTACTGTATTTATCATCCTTTTAAGCATCATTATAGCTGGAGTGCTGTTTGCTAGCAATGTAAGTCTTAAAAAAGAGTATGAAAAAATTGATCTGGACGATGTGTTTAAAAACTATGTTTCTGTAGATTCAGAACCCTATTCTATTTTATCAATTTCTGGAAGTAATGGATATCCCATAGAAATTGTACAAAAAGACACAAATGCCATAAAAGTGCTACGTTCGAGATTGGAACATTTTAAAAGTCTTGTAAAGAATGACACGCTCTTTATTGAGTTTACTGGATCCAATATTTCAATGCAACAAAGCTTTTTGAGCACTACTCCATCTGGAATTGTAATTCATAAAAACAATCTTTCTGGAATCATAGCTACAAACACGCACCAAAAGGTCAATGGATTTAAAACTGAACATTTAACATTGAAATTAAAAGGTGATTCTTTTTTAGAATTAAAGAATTGCAATGCCCAAACCTTATCAATTTTAATGGAAGATGAGAGTCATCTTCAATTTTTAGAACACAATATTACAGATTCGATATCTTTAAAAATGGCCCATACTTCAGTGGCAAATTTGAATGATATTACCTTTAAAAAAGTACATCCTGTTTTAAGTGACAGCGTCGCTTTAGTGTTATCCAAAGATGTTTTTAAAAACCTCTTGAACAATTAGCTATGTCAGAGACCATAGCTAAGAAGTATTATTTTTAAAAAAGTATATTGCTGTCCATATGACATTAGACGCATTCATAGAAAAAAGAAATGCTTCAAAAGCGATTAGAATTGGCTCCCATATTCTATTTTGGATAATTCTATTTTTCAGTTCTTATTTCTTATCAAAATCTTCGTATGACCCTTATACCGCAACCCCATTGGGCTATTTGTTTCCTTTAAGAAGAACACTGGAATTAATACTATTTTTTTATCCGTTGATGTATGTGTTGATTCCGTATTTCTTTGAAAAGAAGCGTTGGATTCCATTTTTTCTATATTTCACTTTGCTCCTATATTTCATCATTCTGATTGAAGCAGTAAGTGAAAAACTCACGTTTTACTACTGTGATTCCTGCGCAGCAATGGCCCAGGAAAGAGATCCAGATTATTTAAGTGTCCTTCAAAAATCAGTTTTAGATAATTTTTTATTTAAATCGTCAAGTATTGGACTGTATTTTAATCTGTTTTCCGGTTTGTTGTTGCCCATTGCCATAAAAAGCAGCCTCGGGTATTATCAAATCCACATTAAAAACCTTGAATTGGAAAAGGAGAAAGTACAACTGGAATTGAGCTTTCTAAAGGCGCAGGTAAACCCACATTTTTTGTTTAATACATTAAACAATCTATATGGATTAATTTTACATGATCGCCCTGATGCTTCTACGGAAACGGTGACACGGTTGTCCGATTATTTGCGATATTCCTTGGATAATGCAAATAAAAAAAGTATTCCATTGTCAGATGAAATTGCATTGATTCGCAATTATATTGAATTAGAGAGTTTACGATTGAACCATACAAAAGTGTCTTTTACAACCAATGTTGATAATACCAAGGCAAGCCTTCCACCTTTGCTGTTTATACCTATAATTGAGAATGCCTTTAAGTATAATGTGGATAAAAAAGACACAGAAATACGTATTGATTTATCCGTAAATTCAAATACCGTACAATTAGAAGTTGAAAATGCTTTTGGGGATAATGGAACTAAAAATGCTAGTGGAGGTTTGGGATTGTCCAATTTAAAAAAACGGTTGGATTTATATTTTTCAGAAAATTACACCTACGACATAGACATTGATAATTTAGTGTACAAAGTATCATTGAAATTAATCTTAAAATGAAAGCTATTAATGTTTTAATTGTTGATGATGAACCACTTGCGAGAGAAATTATTCAAACGCATTTGAGTAAAATCCCAAATTGGACAGTGGTTGATACTTGCATAAACGCTGAAGAAGCTTTTGAAACACTGTTGAAAAGGGAAATTGATGTGGTGTTTTTGGATATTCAGATGCCTGTAATAACTGGAATTGAATTTATAGAATCGTTACAAAATCCGCCTTTAGTAGTTTTTACCACAGCGTATTCCAAGTATGCCCTTAAAGGATTTGAATTAAATGCGGTAGATTACCTATTAAAACCTTTTTCTTTTGCTCGGTTTTATCAAACTGTGGAGAAAGTAAATAAAGCACTGGAATTACAAAATGATACATCCAAAACACCCCAAAAAGAAGTAACCTATCTTTTTGTAAAACACGATGGAAAGCTCTTAAAGCTGAATTTTTCTGATATCTTATATATCAAAGCAGAGCAAGAGTACAGTTCAGTTCTTAAAACAAACGGAACACTTTTGGTCAGTATGCATTTAAAATTGTTAGAAAACCTTTTACCTGAAAAACAATTTACCAGAATCCATAGATCTTATATAGTTCCGCACGAAAATATTACGGCGGTTTATGGAAACATGGTCCAAATTGGAACAGGCATTCAATTGCCAATAGGCAGTAAATACAAGGAGGGATTGTTGCAAAAATTACAGATTACGTAAGAAACCACCCGTAAGCAGTTGTTTTGCCCATAGAATTAGTGGAACCTGTGCCTAAGTACACTTTTAATCTCTCCCCACTCCCCTTCGACTTCGCTCAGGACAATTGGGTACAGCTTTTCAAAAACAAGGTGAAATCCAACTAAAAAAGGAGAAAACCGCAAACCGGGCTTTCTCCTTTTCAATATTTGGTTCCCAACAATGTTAGGAACATATATTATAGTATCTCGACCAATTCCAGATCAAATACTAAATCTTGTCCTGCCAACGGGTGGTTGGCATCGACTATGATGTCCTCCTCCTCTACTTTGGCTACTCTAAATTGTTGCTCCTGTCCGGCTGCATTGGTGCCAACCAATCCCATACCAACTTCTGGTTGAATATCCTCTGGTAATTGGGATTTTGATATTTTTTGAAAGAGATTTTCGTTGACTTCACCATAGGCATCTTGTACGTCAATGGTGATGGTTTTCTTTTCATTAACGACCATATCAATCAAACCTTTCTCAAATCCTGGAATCAACTGTCCTTGACCCAAGGCCACTTCCAACGGCTCGCGTTGCAACGAACTGTCAAAAATCTGTCCATTGGTCAATTTGCCCGTATAATGAACTTTCACCGTATCGTTCTCTTTAACTGTACTCATAATTTTTGTTTACATTTTTAAAATCAAAACATTGCAAATATACGGGCTATAAAATGGTTCAACGAAGAAGTTAGCCATTGCTTTTAAATAAGTTGGAGTTTGGGGCAACATTGCTTGCTTTTGGTGGCAAAAAGCAACAAAAAAGGCTTGCATTCCTAAAACGCAAGCCTTTATTATTAATCAGTTAATGGTTCTATTTTTTCCCTGTTTCTACAAAACCTATGGGCATTAAAAGTGTTTCCATGGCACCAATATTCAATCCTTCGGCGGTAATGTTGGCATCTAGTGTACTCAGGTCAACACCTGGAGTACCGCGAGGCAAGTCGTAGGATTCCCCAACACTGGCCGCACCATAACCTAAATCCGCCATAGATCCGGCAGTTATCCTGCTTAATGGGTTCTCGCCCAAATTTAAAAATCCTGTCATCAACTCATTGTTCAATGTAGATTCTTGCCAATGTCCGTACGCCGTACCTAGTCCATACATATACTCAATGGGCAATTCACCTGTACCACCTTCGGCATTCCAGAATACGTTGGCTTTTCTACCTGCAAAGTATGGACTATCGGCCGGGCCTTGAAGCAAGTTTCTGTCCGCAATATTCCACAAGGTTCCTATTCCCAATACATGCCCCATTTCATGAACAATTACGTCTTCGAACAAATTCAATTGCTCTAAAAAGTCAAGATCAGCAACATCAAAAAACATTACCCCGGATAAAGTAAGGTAGTCGCTGGTTCTCACAAAGCTTGGTCCTGCCTGACCCAAGATTCCACCCGGACCATCTATCGGGGCCAAGGCCACTTCTATAACAATATCGTCCAATGTACCATCTACTGCTGGTGGAAATCCAGTAAAAGATGAGGGAATCACTCCCGTAAAAGATGGCACATCTTTAATGATTATTCGCTCCCATCGGGCTGCTGCTTGGTCGAATACTTCTTGCTGGCGCTCGGTAGGTGGCAATAAAAATTTGAGTGTGATATTGAATCGCCCCCTGTCTTCCCCTGCGGCACCGGTTGCCCTTGCTTCCAATATCTCATTATCAGTTAAGTCCTTGATGATTATGGGGTCGTCTGTTCTTGGTGCCAACGTTAATAGTTGCTGTTCACTTTCTTGGACAGCGTTGACATTTAGCGCATCTTCGGAACAAGAATTAAATACAAATGCTCCCATTGCTAGAGCCAGCCATAAAGAATGGCGATGGGTTTTCGTGAGGTTTTTCATAATAGTAGTGTTCTTAAGTTTTTGTTAATATATCAAAATAAATTTGTCCATCAAAACTTGCTTTTTAAATCATCCAAATCCTCTTGATAGATTTCATTAAGGTATTCCTTGTATCCATCCGAGTATTTGTATTGGATATTATCCTGTGCCTTTTGTAGGTTAATTTGGGCACTTATGGTGTCCCCTACTTTTAAGTAAGTCTTGGCCAAACCATAATAGGCTTCGCAAGTATTCCCATATTGTTCTATTCCTGTTTTAAAAGCACCAATGGCCTCGTCATAATTTTGCATATTGTAATGGCAAAGGCCTACATAAACAAAGGCCTGCACATCTACCCATTCTGCTCCTTGGTTGGTGATACTTTGCTTAAAATGTTTTAGTGCTCTTGAATAATCCCCAAGACCATAATAACATTCTCCACGCAAGAAATCGATATCCTCTCCCCAAGGGGCATCCACAATATCGGGTGTCATGGCATCCAATCGGTCAAAATCGGCCAAGGCCGAATTGTAGTCCCTTAAGAAACGTAACTTCATGTACCCGCGATACCCAAGATGGTTCAAGGGATTTAATTCTACAGCTTGATTCAAATAGGCAAAACCGGTTTCGTAATCCCCATTTTTATTAAAAGGAACCGATCGCTCAAAAAAAGCTGCATCATACTCCGGATGCTGCCAGTTAAGTATTCCGAACATAACTTGCGACAATCCATTTCCTTGTGCACCTGCGGCAAGTTTAAATCGTATCTCTTTGGATTGGAACACCAATTGATAGGCAATTAAACCAATGTATAGGGTAAATACCGTGGCCAGAAATATCTTTATGAATTTTAAAAAGACCCTCATTTAAAAAATATCCGTAATCTTACCTTGTTCCACTTTAAAAACAATCTGTTCGTAACTGTCCATTGGTTTACCTTGGATTTTTCCCGGTATCCAATCCTCTAATTCCGAAATTATATCGTAAAAGTGGTTTGATGTGCTTGTAGGAACAACCACCTCTTTAATATCAACATCCGTCATTTTGGTTCTAAAGTAGCCCGTTTCACCCTTGCAATTCACTACAAAACGAACCGTCAACAAGCCGTTTGGGGGCAATCCTTCTGTATTTACCTTTGGTAAAAGTTTTTTTTTGATGGCTTTTTCACCTCCTTTATAGTAGGTGCCAACCTGATAATACGGGTAAATACGATAATCCCCACAGGGACTGAATTCTTCCGAATCTACCGCACTGTCATAAGAAATATCCCAAACATATTCAGTTAATTTAAAATATAGCCACAGCGTTAATATGCCAGCAATAAGAAAACTGACCAACAGCCAAATGTTGAGTTTGCTTTTCAAAAAAAAGGATTCGTTAATGGTTAAGAGCAATATACTAATAACGAAACAATTAAAAATTCTTATCCTATACTATTTTCATATATTGGTGCATAATCAATAACCGACCAAATTGCTTCTATCCAATTCAGCATACCAAAAACCAGTGACCATGTCGGCTTCCACTTTAGAAATCTCCAAGTTTTATGGTTGGTGGCAATTTGCTGTTTGCCTGTTTGCATTTATGGCCCTTATATCCATTTGGTACCATATTGGAAGAAGACAACGGGATTTTGGCCCGGTATGGTTGGCACTTTCCATATTGTGTTGGGCATTCTCTGGTTTAACAGAGGTGTTGCAGCTCGAGGAAAATGGAATTGATTCCCCCGTAAAAGAAGGGACCCGTAGTGTTTTTTCCCTTTTGAACAGCCTATTTATCCTATTGGCGCTACCTTGGTTCAAGTACTTGCCTAAACCATTCGCCGGTTTAATAAAAAACAAGTTTTGGCCCTTTGTTATTGGAATACCCTTTGTGTTTGCCCTACTCCCTACCCTTCATAAAATGATTCTTGGTCGGTCCGCATCGGCCATAAACGAACTGGATGTATATTACGCTCTTATGACCCTTGTTTTTTTGGGATTTGTACTCTGGGAATCCTTTATAAAACGTAGGCTTCCTCTCTTGGCGTTACTCTCCTTGTTCACCGTGCTGATTACTTTAGTAGCACAAGTATATAAGCTCATGGACAATACCATTAACCTATTATTGTTCTCCGCTATTTTCAAAACTTCGTTGATCATGCTCTTTTTTGCCTTGGCCCTAAGTTGGGTAAAGGAGCTCACCGAAACCGTAATCCCTACAGCACATCAGTTACAACTATATTTTAAAAGACGTAACAATTCTGCCGACCCCAATAAATGTGAAGTTACCCTTAAAGGGTTTCCCGGACAGGCGGATAGAGTAATATCCCTAACCCCTGCACTGTACAAGTTGCTCAAAACCTTCGCAGAACGAAGATTGGCCGTTTCCGAAGATTGGCTCGAGATCAAACCTAAAAATTTTGATGGTTCCAAAACTTACGACATTAACGACCATAACGAGTTAAAGCGATTGATTCAAGCTTTGCTCAACGGACTCTTTGGAAAACAAAACTGGACCAAGGACAAACACTTTATTCCCTTAAAAAACACTTTGTTCGAAATGTCGGAAAACCGAGAGCGAAAAATTCGCCTTCAATTGCCCAAAGAAAATATTTATATTGAAAATGAGTGACTTACGTATGATTTGTCAGTTTTAGCATTACTGACATTTTAGGATTCTTTCCGACAATTGCCAAAAAATCCAAATCAGCGATAGAAATTCAAGGAAATTTCAAGTCATGGGCAGAACGCTGTTATTCAGTTCATTATCACTATCAAGCACTTCATTATTCGCGTCAACTTCAACCAAAGGTTTAGATGAAAAAATCAATGATGGTTTTATGCCATTTGCCGTTTGGTGGGAGGGTCTTGTTCTGGCAGAGGTCCCCATTTTTGATCATAGCATTCCGGTAGTGCTCATTATATTGATAGTGGGTGCACTTTTCTTTACTCTTTATTTTGGTTTTGTGAATATCCGGCATTTCCCAACGGCCATTCAAGTGGTACGTGGCAAGTACGATGATCTAGAAAAAAATCGACCACCATTGCATCCTCAAGTTTTTGAGGTCGAAGGTGATTTAAAGGATACCATTAAAGACGAAGGTCACTTTGGCGAGGTCAACCATTTTCAGGCACTGGCCACAGCAGTTTCGGGTACTGTGGGCCTAGGCAATATTGCCATGGTGGCGGTAGCTATCTCCATTGGTGGTCCCGGCGCCACTTTTTGGATGATCTTGGCAGGACTGCTTGGCATGTCCTCCAAATTTGTGGAATGTACCTTGGGTGTAAAATACCGTGATATTGATAGTAAGGGAAATGTGTTCGGCGGCCCTATGTACTATTTATCCAAAGGATTAAAAGAAATGGGATTAACGCAGTTGGGCAAGTTCCTTTCTATTGTTTTTGCAGTGCTCTGCGTGGGTGCTTCCTTTGGTGGCGGAAATGCCTTCCAGAGCAATCAGGCTGCGGCACAAATCATTGAGCGTTTTGGACTCTCCGGAGCTTCTTCTGGTAGTATTATCGGGCTTATTTTTGCCCTTTTGGCCGGAATTGTGATCATTGGCGGCATTAAACGGATTGCCAAAGTGACCGAAAAAGTGGTACCCTTTATGGCCATTTTATATGTAGGCGCTTCGCTTTTTATCATTTTTTCCCACATCGAATGGGTGGACGATGCCTTTGGACTGATCATTACCGAGGCATTTACCCCCAAGGCCACCATTACGGGCGGATTTGTAGGCGTGCTCATCCAAGGCTTCAGAAGGGCAGCCTTCTCCAACGAAGCCGGAGCCGGTTCGGCAGCTATTGCGCACTCTGCGGTAAATACGGCACACCCTGCTTCCGAAGGTCTGGTGGGACTGCTGGAACCTTTTATCGATACCGTACTGATCTGTACCATGACGGCCATTGTGATCATTCTTTTTAATATGGATGGGATGTTCGTGTATGGCGATGTGGTAAATGGTCAGGCTTTAATGTACGATGGCAGCCGCTTGGGCGGCGTGAACATTACCTCCATGGCTTTTGAAAATTCGATAAGCGGCTCCTCTTATGTACTTATGGCCGCCGTTTGTCTCTTTGCCTTCTCCACGATCTTGTCGTGGTCCTACTATGGTTTACAGGCATGGAAATATCTTTTTGGCCGCGGAAAATGGATAGATCTTACCTATAAGATCATATTTCTGTTGTTTACAGTGCTCGGCGCGGCCATTACCTTGGATGCTGTGATCAAATTTTCGGACGCCATGATCCTGGCCATGGTTTTCCCCAACATGATAGGGCTACTCATCCTGTTCCCTAAAGTGAAGCAAGAGTTTTCAAAATATTTGAAATTGATACGACGGCCTTAAAAATCAGCCCAACCCCTCTACCAATCTCAGAGCGGTATCGATTTCTGCTTTGGAATTGTAAATATGGACGGAATGGCGCAACATTTCGTTGCCCACCGAGCGTGGCTGCAAACGTTCCTTTTCCCACATATATTTTTGAAGCTCAGGGCCGCTCATGCCACTAACACCATAGGTGGTGATACCTGCCGCCAGTTCCTCGTTGGTGGATGAATAAAAAGTGACATGCTTTATTTCCTTGAGGCCATCACGCAGATATTTACCCAATTCTTTCACTCGGGCCAACCACGCATCTTGGCCAATAGTGTTGAAAAAATCCACGGCGGCATCGTACCCGGCCATAAGTCCGGCATTGCCCGTTCCGTTTTGCATCAAACGAAAACCATGATCATCTTGATTGTCCCAATTATAGCTGGCAATGGTACTCCAAATATCGCCCACCACCTCTTTGTTAATATACAACAATCCACTGCCTGCAGGGGCCAACAGCCATTTATGCAGGCTAGAATAGTAGGCATCGCAACCGATATCCTCAACGTCCACCGGAACATGGCCTACACATTGCGCTCCGTCCAAAATGGTAAAAATGCCCCGTTTTTTGGCTTCTGTACAAATGGCCTTTACCGGCATTACCGTTCCAAAACCGGAAACAATATGTGGAATGGCGATTACTTTGGTCTTTGGGGTGACTTCCTTAAAAATGGCATCCACAATTTCCTGTGGGTCGTTGGCAGGTTCGGGCATAATGGCTTGTTTGTACACGCAGCCCTTTCGTTTGGCCAGCAATTGCCAAGCTCCAAAACCACCGCCATGTTCTTGATTGGTATTGAGCAATTCGTCGCCTTCTTTTAAATCGAGGCCCATACCCACGTAGTTCATTCCAAAAGTGGCATTCTGCACCAAGGAGATTTCCTTAAAATCACAATTGATAATGTTGCCCAATTTGGCACGAAGCGCTGCGTATGGAAAATAGCCCGTCAACAGTTCGGGCCCCGAACCGTTTTTATAATCCACCGTAGCGGCTTCCACGTTCCAATGCATCATATGATCGAACATTTTGTCCAGGGCATATCCGGAAGTCGGCCCCATTGTGCCGTTGTTAAAATAGGTCTGCCCTTCCTTTAAAGGAAACTGTTTACGTACCATGTTCCAATATGCCACATCTTTGGGGGCATTGGTTTTTAAATGTGAAATGGACCAGTCCTTTTTAGGGTCAAAGGACATCAACGGCAGGGACATCATCGCCGCTGCACCTTGCTTCAGGAATTTTCTGCGTTGGGTCATAGTTGGGTTGGTTTTAGGTTATTGGTTTATTGTACATTGGCAATTGCTGATCACCTACCTTTCATTATATCCTTTTCCCTGCAAAATCTTAGGGACACATTTCTCGATGCGATTTTCGCGGGTTTTGGATTGCTTGGCTTCAGAAATGTATAGCATGTACCCACGCTGCCGTCCCGGGGTCAATGCTTCAAAAGCAGCTTTAAACTCTTTATCCCCGTCCAGTTTATCCCGAAGCTCTTCTGGCATATCAAACTCGGAAGTCTTCTTCATTTTTACTTGCAGCCCTGCCTTTTCCACCTCAACAGCTTCGTATATATAGGCTTTTATTATCTTTTCACCTTCCCTAACCTCATCCACATTGGTAAAGCGTAGCTGTCGAGCGGATTGTACATTCTTTGTTTGCTGAAATAAAATACCTTCGGTGTCCTTTAGCAATGCTCCTTTGTGGAACAACAAAGCACAGTACTCTTTAAATCCATGTATTAAAAATACATTGCCACCATTATAAGTGTAGCAGGGCTTGCCCCACTTTAGTTCTTCGGTCAGACCTGTTTCGAGTGTAA
>JAAEZN010000167.1 GCA_018222835.1 Algicola sp.
ACTTTATTGGTCCAGGTAAAGACATGATCTATGCTTTCTACATTTCCTTTTGTAAAGTCTTCGGAATCCGTTATCTGTAAATGGACCGAGACTTCCGTTGTATCCAGTTGTTTGGCATTGAATACTTTTAAAAACAAACGGCCCTCAAATTCACCGGGATCCACAACACCTTGCTGAATCTCGAATAAGTTAGAGCTGGCCGTAGTCAGCGAATCCTGAACAACCTTTACCCTAAAAAAGCGTTCGTTGCTCAATGTATCACCTATGATACGGGTTGGAATTTCGGTAATAAACTCGTTGGAAGGATTTTCCAAAAAGGAATAGCTAGAAACTTCTTGAAGGAAGTTGATCCCACTCAAATCATTCTCAAACTCCCCTATTTCGTCTTTGTCACAAGAACTGATAATGAGCACTGCACCCAGCAGGATCATTATATTTAATATGTATTTTTTCATATTTAAAATGATTTCAAAGTTTAGTTTTGTCCAACAAACTGCGCTTCGCTATCCGGATAGGGAAGCACATAAATTTCATCATTTAGCTCTACCGTCTCGGACAGAAAAGGAATCTCGGTCTCTCCTGTACGTTTGTAGAAATAAAAGAGTTGTCCCTCGCTTATAAATTCTTTACGATACTCTTTTCTGAGTTCTGCCCACACGGTTTCGGAGTCGGAATCCAATGGTATGGGATCTAAAATCCCTCTACTGCTCCTAACGGTATTCAAATAGGTTATTGCTTGTTCCAAATTCTCTGATGCCCAGTAATGTTCTGACGCGATATAGTACATCTCGGGCAACTTGATCAAAGGCATCTGGTTTGGGTTATTAGTGCCAGACTGAATCAACTTTGTGCTGACCAGCCCCCTTGTTTCTGATTTAAGCAATGTATTGAATCGAACATCGGCAAGACCTATATTTACCTGATCGGTCTCAAAAATGCTATCCGCCATTTGCGTGGTAAGGTAAATTGCGTCGTAATTGGTCCCATCATCACTTGCAGTTAAAATAGGGTTTACAATATCGGCAAAGCCATTGATATCCAAACAGAACAGTACTTCCTGATAAAGAATTGGATCGCCCGCAATAGGATAAGAGTCCGATTGTATAAGCGTTGCCCCCGAATTGGCGATCACTGCTTCCGCCGCCACTGCAGCATCACTGGTATTGCCCTCCCAGAGTAGTTTTCTTGCTTCCAATGCTTTTACCGCATAATAATTCATGCGCTGCTCGCGATTTTCGTAAAACCCTGTCCTATTAACTTCCATATAATAATCCGCCGGACGATTTTCGTCTTGATAAATAGGGTCTTCTTTTAGTAGTTCCAAGGCCATATCTATATCTTCCTGCATACGGTCGAAAGTTTGGGCATAGGTCATCGGTGCTACCAAATCCTTATCAAAATTTACCACATAGGGTATGGTATATTCTCCCATCAAGTTTTGACGTTCTTCCAAATTTCCATAACCATACAAACGCATAAGATCTAGGTGGACAAACACTCTAAGGCCAAGCAATTCTCCTTTGATTATTGCATAGTTGATCGGGTTCA
>JAAEZN010000097.1 GCA_018222835.1 Algicola sp.
AAAAAAGCCCCGAAACGGGGCCATTGTTTTATCTATATTAAAGGGTGCTTTTATTTAAAATCCACCTTTACCAATTGTTTTCTACCCCCTCGTTTTGCATAGAAAAGCATTTTATCCTCCATTTCGTCCTTTAGTGGTTTGGAGACCATGAGCGGCAATCTTGCTTCTTGTTGATCGATTATTTTCTCATAATCCATTACCCCGTTTTGATCTAAAGAGATCATGAACACGTTCCGGTTTCTACTAAACCCTTGTTTAAAGATCAAGCGTTCGTTATTGATCAATTGTGGGTTTTCTGCCGCAGTGCAGATAAAGAAATAAGTGTTTCCATTTTTACAGTACGAACTGTACGATGCATAGGCACCATCACCTTGGGTAACCTCGGTTTTATTAATGTTCCGTGCCCATGCCATATTGCCATTGGAGTCCAGTTTAACGCTCACAATATCGTTGTGGTGGTAGCGCTCTATCTTGATTCGCTGACCTGCTCCAGTTGTTTCCAATCCGGATGTAACAAAATACTCTTCGGCATTAAAGAAGATTTCTTGGCTATCGGTAACTTCAACCCCTTTAAAAACAAGGTTTTTGATATCCTTATCTTCTTCGCGACCAAACTTATCGTCCATAAACTGCTGTGAAAACGGATTGTATTTCTGCGATTGGATAGCCATGGTATTTGGGTCAATATCAAAATATGCGATCCCGTTGTACCTATTATCCTTTCTGTCTGCATAAAAGCCAACGCAAATCAATTTTCCTTTGTTAAAAACAGGGTATAAGGCTTCTGGATACTTACCTGGGTCCACAAAGGATTGTGTTTGGTTTCCATATTGCGACACTTTGATCAACTCGTATTGGAACTTTCTTTCGTCAACCCTAAAGCGTCGTTTTTTAAAGTAGGCTTTCCCGACTATATAGGCTGTTTGTAAATCGGGAGAGAAAGCTACGTTTTCGAAAGCATAATTTTTCTCTTCGATCTCATCGGAAAAATCATATTCGAATTTTTTGTTGAGGGCTGTGTCGAACATATGGATCATATGCTTATTACTCTTTCCTTTTTTATGATGTGTACTGATCACAAAACCGGTTTTATCCTCATCAAAAAGAATAGCTGTTGTAAATCCGCGTGTAAAATCACGATTGTAGTAATTTTTTCCCACAGGGTCGCCTACCTCTGTCGATGCAATGGAAAGCAACTTCTTTTCATTAAAATTAAAGGCGATTATTGGACTACTATGCACCCAATATTCATATTCCCCTTGTAACGGGTTATAATTTAGAAACAAGAGATGTAGCTGTCCATTTTTAAGGAAGCCGTTTACAAAATCCAGCCCCTTGAGCTTGTAGTTATATTCGGAAACCAGTTCTAGATCGCTATTATACTTTTCGATCAAATAACCCTTTGGTTTAAGGATCAACCCTTGGTAATAGGCACGCACTAAAATGTACCCGCCCGAGTCATCCTCCTCAATGGCCACAAGATTGGAATAACGATAACGATCCTTATATTTTTCTCCAAAATCGTAGGATACTGGCATTTTTTGGGCATACATTGCCATGCCCATAACTGCACAAAAAAGTAGTAAGAAAGTTTTTCTCATGATCTGGCTTGGTTATGCCAATGGTCATGATCCGGGGAAATCAGCTTTGCGTTTTTCCAAAAATGCGGATGTTCCTTCCTTAAAATCCTCGGTTCCAAAGCAATTGCCAAAAGCATCGATTTCCACCGAATAGCCATCGGTGTCATACTTAAAACCAGCATTTACCGCTTTTATTGCGTGTTTTATGGCCACTGGAGAATTATTCGATATCCTGCTTGCAATTTTTGTACAAAAGGGCAGCAATTCTTCCGAAGAAACCACATGATTTACCAATCCGTAGCCAAAAGCCTTGTCCGAATCGATCATACCTGCTGTCATGATCATTTCCATGGCCCTTCCTTTACCGATCAATTGTGGCAAGCGTTGTGTGCCTCCATATCCAGGGATCAGTCCTAGAGAAACTTCTGGCAATCCCATTCTGGCATTGCTACTGGCAACTCTAAAATGACACGCCATGGCCAGCTCCAATCCTCCGCCAAGGGCAAAGCCATTAACGGCGGCTATTACGGGAGTTGATAGACTCTCCACAAAGTCGAACAGGTTACGCTGACCTGCCGCAGCAAGCTGACGTCCTTCTTTGACCGAAAACTCAGCAAATTCCGAAATATCCGCTCCGGCCACAAAGGCTTTTTCTCCACTACCGGTAATTATAATAGCTTTGATATCCTTGTCCTCGTCCAGTTCCTTGAACGCAACATGCAGCTCCTCTATAGTCCTTTTGTTGAGCGCGTTCAATTTTTTAGGCCTGTTTATGGTAATTGTAGCCAAATTATTTTCTTCTTCAATATATATGTTCTCGAAGTCCATGTATGCTATATGTTTGAAATGGTCTATTAATTTTTCTGTTCTGTACTTTGCTCTTTAGGGAATTTCACACAAAAAACAGTCCCCTTGCCTACTTTAGAAGTAAAGGTAATGGTTCCGCCATAGTTTTCCACAATGTTCTTTACCATTCCCAACCCTAATCCGGTTCCACTTGACTTTGTAGTGAACTTCGGCTCATAAATCCTATGCCTAAATTCGTCCGAGATCCCTATACCGTTATCCGCTACCGAAATCTTTACCTCAGGACCATCGCTGGCAACCGTAACCAATATTCGTGGGGATTCTACTCCGGGAACCGCTTGTATGGCATTCTTTACCAAATTAGTGATTACCCTGATCAACTGTGTTCTATCCAGTTTGGCAACGATTTCCTCTTCGTCCGCTATAAAGTGAATATAATCCTCGTTAAAAATTTCCAAGGCCAGTTTCACCACTTTAACCACATTCAGTGTCTCGTTCTGTTGTGCCGGCATATCTGCAAAGCTGGAGAATGCCGTGGCAATATTGCTCATGGTGTCTATTTGCTGAATCAAAGTCTTGGAAAACTCCTTCAGTTTTTCATGGATGTCTGGGTCGTTCGGGTCAAACTTGCGCTCAAAACTTTGTACGGTAAGGCGCAAGGGAGTTAATGGGTTTTTAATCTCGTGCGCCACCTGTTTGGCCATTTCCCTCCACGCTTGTTCTCTCTCGCTCCGCGCCAATTTTACTGCACTTTCCTCCAACTCGTCGATCATTCGGTTGTACGAATCCACTAGCTTTTCTATTTCCTCGCCCGGACTATCCAAATAGATTTTCTCGTTCTCGCGGGTCAGATTGGTCCGGTTCATTTTATCGGATATCGCCTGCAAGGACCTTGTAATATATTTTGATATAAAATAAGCAAGAATAATGGCAGCTATCAACATTACCACATACACCATCCCCAACCTAAAAAGAAATTCCCTCAACTCCATATTATTGAAGGTGTTATCCTCAAAATAAGGCAAGTGCAAAATACCTATAGGCTTAAACTTAAGGTCATAAATATAGGTGTAGGTAGACTGATAGTTGTCTCCTGCCGCTCTTTTCTCCTCAACAAATCGAGTTTCACCACTTCCCCTTAAAAAATTGAGTATTTCTGCATCCAAACAGGTCGCAAAGGTATTCGAATCAAAACTGGGTCTTGAGTTTTTGACCAGATTGCCTTCAAGATCATAAATATTGAAATTGACATTTTGGATATTGGCTATCTTATAGATTTCCTCACTAAAAATAAGGTGAAGGTTTTCGGTGGTCACCGGATATGTGGTCTCCTTTAAGGTGTAATCGATACTTTTTATCAATTGCTCCTCTTTCCGCTCCAATCTTTCGTTATGGTAATCTTCCCCTTGTTCTTTGTACTGGTACACCGTAACTCCGGCTATAAGTACAGAGGCGACCACTACCAAGGTGATCATGGCAAAGAAAATACGTGATCGTAAGGATAGTTTTCTAAACAAGCTCGCTTGATTTGATGTTAAATTTAAGCAATTATCGAGCCAAGTCGAGATTTGCCCAAAGTGCTTTTGTTATCAAGCGTTGGGATTTCTTTCCCGTACTTTTTTGTACCATCGTATTCCCAACATCAACAATATCATCAGCGAAAACATGCCAACAATACCGTAAATCCAATTGAAAGCGCTTTTTAAGACTACCAAAAATACAACCGCAAAAAGAATAAGGGTCGCCACTTCGTTCCAAATCCGCATAAACTTCGATGTGTATTTTACCTCATCACGTTGCAACTGTTTAAAAATTTGATGACACTTAAAGTGATACACAAAAAGCAAGGCCACAAAAGCAAGTTTTACATGCATCCAAGGTTGTTGTAGCCATGCCGGCATTAAAATTAAGAGCCAAACGGCCGTAAGCGTGCAAATAACTGCAGAGGGCCATGTGATGATATACCACAATCTTTTGGTCATCAATTTTAACTGTTCCGATAGAATTTCCTTGTCCGGCGAAGGCTTTTGCCAAGCTTCAATATGATAAATAAAAAGCCTGGGGATATAGAAAAGTCCTGCAAACCAAGTCACCACAAATATGAGGTGCAACGATTTTATATAAGGATACAGCAATGGATCAACGTTTTAAAGTTACATCTGAATGGCACCAATGCCATTCTCCCAAAGTTTGGTGTTAAAATTAGGTATTTCTGTTTGTAATAAGGTTTCTGCTCGCTGTTTTAATACAATCCATTGTGCATCCAACTCGGCTTTCCTATCCTTTGATGGTTGATTGATCTGTGGTAAATCACTGTTACTGTGGTTCATTACAAAAAGATACTCTGCCGTGAACTTATTGGGGAAATTCTCTACATCATCATACGCTTGGGATTTGCGTTGCACCATATCCTCGTCCCACAATTTTAATTTATCCAACAAGGATTGTCCTTCTTGCTTTAGCCCATCATTTTCCATATCCTTGATTAGAGTTTCCAATTGACCCTGTACTTTTTTGAGCTTGTTCACTTTGTTGTGCATATCGGTTACCTTGGCCTCAAAGTCGGACATGATCGCATCGTATTCCGCAAAACGTTCTTTACCAACGTTGGTGCCCGGTGATGGGATTACCGTTCCTTGCGCAGCAACTACTTCACCTTCTGCCTTTAGTTTGATGGTGTACTCTCCTGGCGGCACTTTATGACCGGTAAAATTGGCTTCGATATAAACGCCAGGGACACCCGGAACTATTGGCGTTTTTAAATCCCACACAAATCGGTTCAACCCTTTATCCGTTGCCAAAACCGGGGCAGGGGGCGCTCCTCCACCATTATGGGGAATATAGTTGGGGTCTTTTTTAGACGTAAAACTACGAACCACTTTCCCTTGGCTGTCCATAATTTCCATGGTTACTTCGGATGAATCCATCTGTTTTGGAAGATGATAATAAATCACCATTCCATTAGCTGGGTTTACCCCCTCAAAAGGATTGGTACCGCTCAAACTTTTCGAATTACTGTTCATGGGACTGCCCCAAGACCCAAAGATGGCCCCTTCCGGCTGGTATAGCTTCAGGTTTTGTGGATTACCCTTGTATTGCGACAGGGTAGTGATATTGTCCAAGATCCAAAAACTCCTTCCAGATGTGGCCACGATCAAGTCCCCTTGGTGCACTTTTAAATCGGTGATTGGTGTTTTGGGCAGATTCAATTGTAAAGGCTCCCATTTTTTACCATCGTTCCAAGAAACATACAACCCTTTTTCGGTACCGGCATACAAGAGTCCTTTTTGTTCTTGATCCTCACGAACCACTCGGGTAAATGCGCCATAAGGAATGCCATCGCTAATGTTTGTCCAGCTTTTTCCGTAATCGGTGCTCTTATACAAAGCCGGGGTGTAATCGTTGAATTTGTATCGCGTTGTGGCTATGTAAATAGTACTTGGGCTGTGGGGCGAAACCTCAATAGCGTTTACCAAACTCTCCTTTAACCCCTTTGGGGTTATATTTTGCCAAGTCTCTCCCCCATTTTTTGTAATATGCACCAAACCGTCGTCACTACCTGTAATTAATACGCCCTTTTCATGTGGCGATTCAATAATATAGGCCAAGGTCCCGTAGTTTTCAGCGCCTACTGCTTCGTTGGTATATGGGCCTCCCCCTTTTCCTTGGAGTGCGTCTTGGTCTCTTGTAAGGTCTGGTGAAATTTCTTTCCAAGTAACTCCATTGTCCTTGGTCCTAAGCACCAATTGTGCGGCATGGTAAAATGTTCCGGGCTCGTGCTTGGACCATATTACGGGAGCATTCCAATTGTACAGATATTTCATGTCGCGGGCATCGCGTCCCAAATATTGAATTGGAGCCGCCATCACCTTGCTGGACATTTTTGTCTCCATATCCAACAACTCAATGGTCCCTAAATAACTTCCTCCCATCACATACCTCGGGTCGTCGGGATCAAAGGCCAAAAATGCACTCTCACCTCCTGCCGAATAATGCCAATCTTCTTGGTTGATGCTCCATCTACCTAAAGAAAGACTTGCAATTTTAACGGAAGTATTGTCCTGTTGTCCTCCATAAATGTTATAAGGGAATAGATTGTCCGTATTAATGCGATAAAACTGAGCCGTGGGCATATTATCCAAAGTGGACCAGTCCTTTCCGTAATTAAAGGTTATGGCAGCACCCCCATCGTTGGCCATCACCATGTTTTTGGAATTGTCGGGATTGAACCACAGATCATGGGTGTCGCTATGGGGCACTGAAATGTTTTCCCAGGTTTTGCCACCATCTTCAGAACGAAGCATGGGTGCACTTAACACATATACGGTGTTTTCGTTGTTGGGGTCGGCAAACACTTCAATATAATACCAGGCGCGTTGTACCAATCTGTTATCCCCGCTCACCATCTGCCAGCTTTTCCCTGCATTATTGGAAACAAATAGACCGCCTTTATCTTGGTTGGAATCACTTTCGATCAAGGCATATACCTTATCAGAATTTGCAGGACTAACACTTATGGCCATTTTGCCTTTTTCCTCTGGTAGGCCTTTGGTCATTTCTTTCCAAGTATCCCCACCATCGGTACTTTTATACAGACCGCTACCTGGGCCACCACTTATTACAATGTTGGGCTTGCGTTGATGCTCCCACATGGCAGCATACAGCACCAATGGATTATTGGCATCCATCGAAAGTTCCGAGGCACCTGTTCCTTCGTCCACATATAAGATCTTCTCCCATGTTTTTCCACCATCCAAAGTACGGTAAACTCCTCTTTCCGGGTTCGGGGCATACAAGGCCCCTTGTGCGGCAACATAAACAATATCGGGGTTTGTTGGGTGGATTATAATACGCGAAATATGTTGTGTTTTTTCCAAACCGAGTTTTACCCATGTTTTCCCGGCATCATTAGATCTATAGACCCCATCTCCATAAGATGTCATTACACCTCGTGGAGCATGTTCTCCCATCCCACAGTACACAATATTGGGATTGGATCGGGAAACCGAAACTGCTCCCACGGAGCCCATTTCAAAATAACCATCGGAAATGTTTTCCCATTTGCCACCTGCATTACTGGTTTTCCACAATCCTCCACCAGTAGTTCCCATATAATAGGTGAGCGGATCTCCCACTACACCGCTAGCGGCTACAGAACGCCCTCCCCTAAACGGACCGATGTTCCTGAATTTCATGGGTTCAAAATAATCGTTGGCGGTCTGTGCAAATGCTAGAGTTCCAAAAACTCCGCATAGCAAAAAAAGAAGTCCTTTTTTCATGGTGAAAGGTTGGTTTGTTTAAGAGGTATGGTATAAAAAAAGCCCCTATGCATAACACAGGGGCTTTGGTAAATTACTCTTCGATGCTCAAATAATCCAATTTGAGTTGATTGAATTCATTATTGAATGCTCCAATTTCTTGGTCCACGAGTTTATCAAAAGCTTCCAACTGCTTTTTAATCTCCGCAGATAGTTCATTTTTAACAGCGATATCCTGATTTGTTGGAGGGAAATCGTCTATGGATACCAAGCTGTTCAAGTGTGCCAATTTGTTGGTCAGTTTTATCGGGAAGTTCAATGGGTCCTGATTACTTCTGTTTTTGGTTTGATACAGCTCTTTTTCAATGGACCCGAACTCTTCCTTCATTTTTTTAGCTTTCTCCACCAATGCTTTGGTAGCTTCATCATTTTTGTATTTTTTGATGAACTCATCCAACTTCCCATTTATTGCCCTGATCTTTTTAATGGATTGATGTGCCCTATCCACAGTTTCGTTTACCTCAGTGATAAAATCGTACTGTTTTTGCATATCAGCCACCGAAACTTCTGCTCTAGGGTCTGGAAGAATGGTGAATTCCTCGGTTTGATCGTTACCATTAACGTTTAAACTTACTCTGTAAGTTCCGGGAACGGCTTTTGGACCGCTCAAATTGGCCCACCAAAGAATCATCCCTTTTAATCTTTCGGCCCCTTTTCCTCGGGTATCCCATACAAAGTTATTTCCTCCTTTTTTGGCCTCAAGTTTTTTATCCTTTTCTGTAGCGAAAGTGCTATAAGTGGCCAAAGTATCACCGTTCATTTTGGTGTAGGTCAACGAAACGCTGTCCTTTTCGGAGAAATCCTTCAGATAAAAATGGGTAATCACGCCATTGGCCAAGTTTTCACCTTCGGTTTTTGATGGTCTTCTGGCTTTTCTTCCCTTGGTTCTGTAGCTATCCCTTGGTTTGTACAAAATGGAACTCGCAGACTTCTTGGCATTGTCCAATTGATGCAAAACGGTCAGGTCGTCTATCACCCACACACTTCTACCTTGGGTGGCTACGATCAAGTTATCGTCCTTAATGGTTAAATCGGTAACGGGAACAATGGGCAAGTTCAACTGGAACTTTTCCCAGTTTTGACCATCGTTAAAGGAAATATACATCCCTGTTTCGGTTCCGGCATACAACAACCCTTTTCTTTTCGGGTCTTCCCTAACCACTCGGGTAAAGTGCTCATCATCTATTCCATTGGTAATCTTGGTCCACGTTTTACCATAATCGGTAGTCTTGTACAAATAAGGCGTAAAATCGCCCAGCTTGTACCGGGTGGCAGCTACGTAGCAAGTACCTTCATTAAAAGCAGAAGGTTCTATACTGTTGACCATATTCCACTCTGGCATATTGGGAGGTGTTACGTTTTCCCATGTTTGCCCGCTATTTTTGGTAACATGGATCAACCCATCATCACTACCTACCCAAATCAATCCCTCGGTCAACGGGCTTTCGTTAGCTGCAAAAATTGTACAATAATACTCCACACCTGTATTATCTTGAGTAATAGGACCTCCACTGGACACCAATTTGTCGGGATCATTACGTGTAAGGTCATCACTCAACACCTCCCAGCTTTGACCTTCGTTGGTGCTCATGTGCACATGGTTGGAGAAAGTGTATAGTTTTTTTGGATCATGTTTACTGAACATAATTGGAAAGTTCCACTGAAAACGATATTTCATCCCTTCTGCGCCATAACCCATAGGGTTATCTGGCCATACATTAACGGCTCTCGCTGTTTTGTTGGCGTGGTTCACTCGGGTTAAAAAACCTCCGTAACTCCCTCCATAAACAATATCATTATTGGTTGGGTCCACTGCAATATGAGCGGATTCACCACCTGCGGTAGATTCCCAATCATCTTCCCCAATGGAACCATCGTCACTTCTATAGTTTACTCTCAAAGTAGAGTTGTCCTGTTGTGCTACATAAATCCTATATGGGAAAGCATTGTCCGTAGTAACCCTATAAAATTGTGCGGTTGGCTGATTATGATATGTACTCCATGTCGTACCTCCATCATAACTTACTTGGGCACCACCATCATCGGCAATTATCATTCGATTGGAATTTTCTGGTGCTATCCATAGATCGTGGTGATCACCATGGGGCGCATTCGAAGATTCAAATGTTTTTCCCCCATCGGTACTTTTATGATAGCTTACATTCAACACATACACCACATCCTCATCGTTGGTATCGGCATAAACCCTAGTATAATACCAAGCCCGTTGTCTTAAGCTTCTATCGCTATTTACAAGCGCCCATGTCTTTCCTCCATTTTCAGAACGGTACAATCCACCTTTGTCTTTATTCTCCACAATGGCCCATACCCTATTACTGTTCTGAGGGGATACGGTTACTCCAATAATACCCAAAGTATCCGATGGGAATCCATCGTTTTTGGAAATTTCGGTCCAAGTTTCACCACTATCGGTACTTTTCCAAAGAGCCGAGCCTTCCCCTCCACTACTTAAACTGTACGGTGTACGCTGTACCCGCCATGTGGAAGCATAAAGTATTCTAGGATTGTTAGGGTCAACAATAAGATCTACAGCCCCGGCCATATCGTTCGCGTACAACACTTTTTTCCATGATTGTCCTCCATCCGTACTTTTGTAAACACCTCTTTCTGTGGATGGTTTGTACAAATTGCCCATTACGGCCGCATAGACCAAATTATGGTCCGTAGGGTGAATTCTGATACGGGAAATATGTCTGCTTTTTTCCAAGCCCAAAGATTTCCAGCTCTTCCCTGCATCCTCCGTTTTCCAAATTCCATATCCTGAAGAAACATTTCCACGAACGGTCTTTTCTCCGCCACCAACATAAATTACGTTGTGGTCGCTTTGCGCCACAGATACGGCACCAATACTCCCTCCAAAATAACCATCGGAAATATTTTCCCAGGAACGACCACCATCAGTAGTTCTCCAAACACCTCCTCCAGTAGCGCCAAAATAAAATAGGTTAGGTTCTCCGGGCACTCCTGTTACTGTTGCCGAACGACCTCCGCGAAAAGGACCGATCAATCGGTAATCCAAACTTGAGTATAATTCTTCGGGGTATTCCGCTGCGCTTTGTTTTTTATTCCTGCGCTGGGAATGCATGGGTGTAGCAAATAATGATACGGCAAGCAAGAGCAAGCCGGTTTTAAAAAAGCAAATCTTCATTTTTAAAGTGTTGAGTTAGTCAGCTTTAAATGTAGTGAAAAACCCGCAAAAAAATTACACTTTATTTTGTACTTTAACCATCCTTACAAAAAACAAAACCATATTTATTTCTTAGTGTTTCCGTTCACTTTTTTTAAAGGGAAATTGTTTTTACCGAAAAATGAATGGATGCGTAAGGGTTAAAATAACCAGAATCAACCATGAACAAAAGAGAGTTTATTAAAAAGAGCAGTGTTGGGGCCTTGGGCATTATGCTGGCTCCTTCCTTTTTGGAAAAAGGGTTTGCCAAAGAAAAGCTAAGAACTGCACATATTGGTGTGGGTAATATGGGTATGGAAGACCTTAAAGCTATTTCTTCGCATGCCGCTGTAGAAGTAGTTGCCCTTTGCGATGTGGATGCCATCAACCTATCGGCTGCGCACAAAATGCACCCCGACGCACGTGTTTTTTTTGATTATCGTGTGATGTTGGAAGAAATGGGGGATGAAATCGATGCGGTAATCGTAT
>JAAEZN010000098.1 GCA_018222835.1 Algicola sp.
ACTTTTGCCTCAAAACCGGCCTCGACCAGCATATCCTTCAATATTTCAGCTTTTTCACGGGGTGTGGCCAATCCGCATCGTAAGGCAACATCGGTTCCATAAATGGACAAACGGTTTGCTTGGTGAAGAAACTGCCCGATTTCAGGGATCATTTGCAGGCTATCGCGCACAAATTCAATCATGGCTTTGGGGTCTTTGGCCGCAACCAATGCCTTCTTTCTGCCGGGAAGATGGTCTGGGCTTTGTTCCAACGCTGCAATCATTTCTTTCCAAACACCAAATGGAACAGATGGATCGTTACTTTCACACCCCATAAGCAACAGCGGTGAAAAGGAAAACCCTGCCGAACCAATACCGACCAATTCCATAAATTCTCTTCTGTTAAATTTCGCTTCCATATTTCGTTTTTCCAAGATTGAAACTTAATGGATATTCCCTCTTCGCTATGTTATGTTTGAGACACTATTTAAATAGATTATCTACTTTAAGCTTTTCGAAAGCATCCCAAACAACTTGTTTTTCAATATTGTCCGCTTGCATGTTAATTGCGAATCGGTCTTTGTACAGAAAGTTGATCAAAACCTTTTTTTCTGTTTTATAAACCGTTTCCACGCCCACCATGGTGTTGTTGTTCAGGATCTTTTCCGATTTGGTATCGGTTTCAGAACCAGTATTCAGGTTTTTGAAGGTAATGTACTGGGAGGTTAGCATCATACCCTTTTCCCCGGCACCATCGTTCACATTCACCACCAATCTGCTTTTATCGGAACCTTCGTATGTGGCAGTGGCACCACTAATTCCATAGCCCGACAACGTACCTTTGACTATTTTTTGGAGTTCCATGCCCTGAAGGGTTTTTGGAAACCAATTGTTTAACATTTCCTCGGACACAGGCTCGGTTTCTTTTAGGTCTTGAGACTGCTCGGCCAGATCTTGTACGGTTTTGCCGATTTTCACAGTTTGGTCAACATTGTCGTTCTTTTTGTTCTTGGGGTTGCACGAAATCATCAGTACTATCAGCCCGAGTATTTTTAAAGTTGTTTTCATGTGATTACAATCGATTATGGATCTTTTTTTAATAGGAGACATTTATTTGGCCCGAAATCGGGAAATTACCACCACGCTCTGTCATTCCACTACCTTCGCCCGTAAAGGTCATTTCCAGATTATTTTCAGTTAATTTTTTGATTTTGATGGTACCTTTTTTGAAGACTACCCGTTTGTTTATCCTGCTAGCGTCCCTATCAGCATTGAAGAAGTTCAGATCTACCTTAATGTTGCCCGAATTCACGTCCGGAACTTTGTATTCTGCCTTTTGGTCGTCCAGAATGTTGGTATTGGTAAGGTTTAGATTGAGTTGGAATGGGTTTTCATCCGCCCTGAACAAAAACAAAATGCTGTCCTTTGTAAAGGTTTGTTTTATGGGTAGCAAGTTTTCTTGTTCAATATGGAACACCTGGTTTTCCATAGTGACTTCAACTGCATGGTTGCCAGCAAGAGAGCCGGTAGAGTCTGCGACTTCTTTTTTTTGAGCATTTTTACATGAAAACAATAGGATTCCGCCCACGAAAATGGAAAAGAGAAAATTGTGCAGATTTACTTTTCTAAAATGCATCATTTAAATTTTAAGAATATGCTACTTTGATTTTAATACGACCATTTCTTTCTTCTCGTCGAACATGACAAGAAATTGATCGCCAGGTAGGAACTGATCACCAGGAAGAAATTGATCACCGGAGAGAAATTGGTCACCAGGAAGAAATTTACCACCAGGGATATAGGTTTGTGACAGATCAAAGGTCAGTATGGCATTTTTTTGAGGTACCACTGAAAAGTTTTTGGTGTTTTTTATGGATAGGAACGTCCTTTTTTCAATATCCGAGAACTCAATTGGCCGTACAGATCTGGAACCTGTTTTGGAGCCGTTGCTTGCAAATTGTCTTTTTTTAATATCCGAATATTCATGTGGCCTTACCGAACGACTGGATTCTCCATAAAGCATGCCGGCAAAAAAAGTGCTTCCTGGATATTTTTTTGCTGCGGTGGTTTTGTCCGGCAAGGCCTCTGCTGGAAGGATATCCACAACCGTTTTTGTTTCATTGTCAATGGCCACAATGATTTTTTTACCATTTTTAAGTGGTGTCGATTTTGATTGCGCTTGAGTGAGTGTGAAGATACTCATACATACAATCGCTGGGATAATTGCTTTTATTTTCATGATTTCATTTATTTAAGTTGTTCCAAATTCAATTCTTTTATTATTTGTTCCAATTCCTCATGGCCTACCTCATAGGTTTCCACATCAACGGCAAATCGGTTGTCATAGAACATGGAGAGGTTATATTTACCATTCGTCAGGGCGGATTCCTTTACTTTGAGTCCATTGAGGGTTGTGGTCTTGGTACTGCCCCAGGAACCTTTTTCATCGTATTCCATGGTGCTGGCCATTCGATAAGAACCAACGGCATTGTTTCCTTTTTCACCAGCGCCATCAATGACCATTACCCTGACTCTCCTGTTATTTATGCTATATGTGGCGCCACAGGAACCAAGTCCGGGAACCATATTGATGGTAGATGAAGAAAGGGGCATCCCTAAAAGTGTTTCCGGCAACCATGCGGCAAATTCTTCCTTGGTCAATGGTGTTTCGTTGACCAGTGTCCCCCTGTTTTCCTGCATGTCCTTCACTGTTTCGACCAGATCAATGGTGCTGGAGGTTTCCGGTTCTGTTTTATTCCCTTCTTTGCCCCCACATGAAATTAGCAGGAGTGAAATCAACGGAATGAGGTGTGATGTATAGATTTTCATGGGAAAAAGTTAATGTGTACACTTTATAGCTGAGCTTTCTGCGGCTATTTCCAAGGTCTTTTTTAATTGATACTCAGGAGTAAACATTTTACCTACAAACTCTATATAGTTTACTGGATCATATTCCTGCCCAATAACTCTTGATTGACCTCCGCTTTTTAGATATCTTACTGGCACAATTTCTTGCGATAATGCAGGGTTCAATTTTAACTGTTGATTTGCGAATTCAAATTTCATAAAAAGCTTAAGGTGTGTATCTTCATGTTCTTTTTTGTGCCGATCAAGACCTATAATTGTATTACTTATATCCACTTCCATTTCCTGAATCTTATCATAATAATCGTAATCATTTTTAAAATATTTATCCTGTAAACTGGCATAGTGTTTAGACAATAAAGAGTAATTTTCTGCATAATCCTCGCGGCCAAAAAAATATGTTGCTATTTGTATTAAGTAAGTTTCATTTTCATTGTGTCCAATTTCTTCAGTATAAAATGTTTCGGGACAGTAATTAATGGCTGTTCCAAGAAAAAGTACCATGGTTTCTATTCCCAGCCAGTCTTTCTTTTTACAGGGGTCGGTTTGCTGTTCAGCCATCATGTCACAATATGCTAGTAAATAAGCGTATTCACCCATTATTGTCAAGCATTTGCCAGTAAAGGATTCTTCAAGAAAATCACCAAGGAATACTTTCATTGAACCTAAAAAAATGTTTTTGTATGAAACTCCATCTTCTTCATAATTAAGTTGTTCAAATATTTTCTCAAAAGTGGCCTCAATGTCTGCTTCATTCGCGGCCTTTTCCTGTGCCTCCCCAAAAAAATCCTGTGCTTCGTCCATAATGTCCCCAAGGTCAAATTCCTGTGCCCTAGCTCCCGTACTTATCAATAAAAAGAGTGCGGCGTATCCCAATATTTTTTTCATGTGGTACATTTTGATTTAATCCTATTAAAACCCACCCATGGTGGAATATTCTTCTTTTCGTATGATCATTTCTTCTTCCTTGAGCTCGGTGCAGACCATGCTAAAATTGTCTTTTTTCTTCTTTGCAGACTCAAACTGCATTTCCATGAACATGGTATTCTCACCAAGGGGCAATATGCTGGAGGGAAGGTTCTCGGCATTGGCTATGCCGCCCAAGTACCCCACTGGGGTCTCGTTGGTGATCCATACTTTGGAAATACCGTCCTTACTGGTAATCTGATACCCTTTGCATCGGTACCCCAAAATGGTCTTGTCAGCAATGGGGGTGATTTTAATGTCTTCCATAGCTTTTTGGTTCTTTTCCTCCATTTTTTTGGTGAGTTTCTCCATCATTTTTTTACTGGAAGGAATTTTCATGGCAGTTTTGCGTTCACCATCATCGTTGAACATGACCATGGCTTGGTTTTCCATGTCCATAACGGTAATGCTATTGGTCTGCCCCTGATCGTACTTGTTGCCAAAATAGCGTTGGCCGGGTTCCATCCAATAATGGATTTCGGTATCCTCTTTTTGGGAGGTGATCTTCATGGTGGCCCTGTACGAGAATTTATAGATATCCGGAATCCCCTTCAGACCTCCGCCGCCCAGAAGTCCGGCCATTTTTTTCTGCATGGCAGCTTCCTTGGCCTTGTTTTGTTGTTTTGTGGAATCAAGGTTCTTTTCGGTTTCCCCGATATTCTTTGGGACACTCTTTTTCTTCTTTTTTCCTTTACCTCCTTTGGTTATGGAATCTATGGCATTATCGGTTCCTTTTGACACTTCTTCGTCCGTACGGTTCAAGATGGTCCGTTCAACGGCGTTTTCTGCTTTTTTCTTCAATTTTTTCAAAAATTGGGCTTCTGCGGAGTATGATATGGCTAGAAAGCACATAAGCATAACAACTACTTTTCTTTTCATGTCGATCATGTTTTATATTTAATTGAGGTAATGAAAAGGGGAGGGGGGCATTCGCCTTTCTCGTTACTTTTTTAATCTCTTGGTTTCTTCCTTCTTGATTTCCAAAGTTTGGACCACCTTGTTTTCCAATAAAATGTTCAACTGGTATTTCCCGCTTTTTAAGTGGTCGATACTCATATATATTTTATCGTGTCCCGTACCTTTTTTCATACTGTTCGGAAGAGGTGTAAAACCTGCTAGTTGAAACTTGTGATAAAGGTATCTTGGAGGGGAAAGAATGGATGGAAGATATGTTTCCAATGATGGAAGATATGTTTCCGACTGTAAAAAAACCTTGTTTTATACCTGTTTGGAGAGATATTCGTTAGGGGTGCAACCCACAATTTCCTTGAAGACCTTGTTAAAATAGGAAGGGGTGTTAAATCCAACTTGGTATGCAATTTCTGAGATAGTAGCGTCGGAATGGCAAAGTAGTTCCTTGGCCAGATTGATGCGCTGTGTGCGCACGAACTCCGTTGTGGACATTCCAGTGACCGCATGTAATTTTTTGTGCAATTGGGAACGGCTCATGAGCATAAGCTTGGCAAATTTCTCACTTGTAAACTCTGTGGAGGTAATGTGTTTGTCCAATACCCTCTGCAACCGTTGTAAAAATTCTTGCTCCGTTTTTGTGGGGACAAGCCCTGGATCGACCTTAAATGTTTTGGAGTAATGTTCTCGCAGACGGACTCGATTTTCCAAGAGTTTCTCTACCCTTACTTTTAATATTTGTGGGCTGAACGGTTTGGTTACATAGGCATCGGCACCTGTTTCCAATCCTGATAATTGACTTTCTTGGTCGGCTTTGGCAGTGAGCAATATAATAGGGATATGGCTGGAGGTTTCGTTCTCCTTAATGATATGGCAAAGCTCAATCCCACTACAAATGGGCATCATAATATCGCTTATGATCAAATCGGGAAGTTTTTCTTGGGCCACTTCTATACCTTTCTTTCCGTTTGGGGCCTTGAGGATGATATATTCATGTTTAAAAATGGAAACCACATAGGAAAGGATGTCGTTGTCGTCCTCCACAATGAGTAAGGTCGGCTTTTTACTTTTGCCCGATATTGTCCCTTCTGTAGGAATCAATTTGCCATAGGAGGAAGGTTCCGGGGTGCTTTGGGGTATCTTTACAGGTTGGCCTATAGGCAAGGTGAGCGTGAACTGGATTTTGCCCTCTCCAATATTGTGTGCGATAATGCTTCCTTTTGATAAGGATACAAGTTCCCGTACAAGAGCCAGTCCTACGCCAACACCTTCGGATTTTTCACTATTTTGATGAAAACGTTTAAACAGTTTGCTTAGGTCCTCTATTTTTAATCCATCGGTGGAATTTAGAATGGAAAACACAAGGTTTTGCTGTTCTTCTTCGGCAGTTACCATTATGGTACTGTTCTTAGGGGCGTACTTTATGGCATTGGACAACAGGTTGGAAATAATTTTTTCCACAACGTCCGCATCAAACCATGCGTTGCCCAGTTTTTTAATGTTGTGCTGTATATCCATGCTTTTGTCCTTGGCAACATAAGAAAATGCCTCGATCAATTGGATCAACAATCCTTTTAGGTCGCCTTTGGCAACATTGGGCTTGAATTGACCGGAATCTATCATGGATAAATCCAACATTTGATTTACAAGGCCCAAAAGTCTTTGGGTGTTGTTTTTGATAAGGGATAGTTCTTTTTTGTCTTTTTCGCTGAGGTCAGTTTTTGATAATTGCTGTTCTACGGGGCCAGCAATTAGGGAAAGTGGAGTTCTGATCTCGTGGGAAATATCCGTATAGAGTTTGGTTTTTAGCTCGTCAAGTTTTTGAAATCTATTTTTTTCAATTTCAATAAGGTAAAATTTGTGGCCCAGTCCCAGTGAAAATACAAGTAGTTCCAAGAAAACACCCAGTTGGGTAATATTGAAACTGTAAAAGCCAAAGACATTATTGGATTCCACGCCCCCAGAAAATGAATGCTGATTGCCCAAGTTCAATCCCACCATGCTAAACCCGATCAGGAAAAAATTTCCGAGAAGAATATAATACCGTAAAGGGGATTTTACCACAAGAAAGGCCCTGATCACTGCATAGATGCCATATAAATGTAAGGGTAATAAAAGCAGGTTCAAATGCCTTTTTACCAGTAAAAAATCCTTAGTGAGAAGAACATAAAAGAATATGGAAATTGCGGCCAAATAGGTGGCGATGGAAAACCATTTGAGTTCACGTGAAAATTTGGCATGATGGTCCCGGATTTCTGCAAACGAGTCAACAAAAGCAATGAAAACGCCTGATAGTAAAAACACCAATGGGGCTAAAAAATAATATGAAGTGTCATAACTCTTAAAAAAAAGCTGCAATTCCAGTTCAAGGTCTATTCTTAAAAAGAAATAGGTAGCAAATATCAAAATATAAACACCGTACAATAGATAGTCTTGTTTTCTGAGCCTAAAATAGAGCAAGAGCATGAACACTCCTATGGCAATAAAACAGCCTTGGAATATAAAAGTGGTAAACACGGCAATGGCCATATTTGTAAAATGCCAAGGCTGTTCTATTTCAAAATTGTATGTAGCCGGAACATCGCCCCAAATGCCATCATAATTGCTGGAGAGTACCTGAAAGGTATACTCGCCGGGAGACAAATTTGTATATCGGGCCGTATTGTTGTTGCCTGCATTGATCCAATTTTCATCATTGCCTATTAATCTGTATTTATATTGATTTAAGCTGGGTTGAGAGAATTGCAAGGACGAGAACGCGAATGTAATGGTGTTCTGGGTATGCTTTAAAGGAACGTTTTCCGAAAGATTCCTGGTATCGTTAAAAACCTTTACATTGGTGATCACGGTTTTGGGTTTAAAGGGGTTGGTCTCCAATTGTTCCGGCCGAAACCAATTGAGACCTTCCAAACCACCAAAGTAAAGCGTTCCATCTTCATCTTTGAAATAGGCCCCGGTATTGAATTCGTAGGATTGTAGACCGTCGTAGTTTCCATAATTTTCCACGGCATGTTTCCCATTATGATATGAGAACCTGGAGATACCTCGATTGGAGCTCAACCAAAGGTTCCCTTGTTCGTCAGGTAGGATGCCATAGACAACATTGTTGGGCAATCCAGTTTTAACCGTAAAATGTAGAATTTCTCCTGTGGATGGTTCATAGGATTTCAGTCCATTTCCGTTTGTACCTATCCAAAGTCTATCATTTTTATGGAGCAAGGATTTTATATCATCGGCGATTGAGTCAATTTTTACTACCCTTCGGGTATCCATGTTAAGGGAAAAGAGGCCACTTTGTTCAGTCCCCACCCAAAAAATATTGTCTTTGAAATGTTCAATGGTTCTAATATTGTCCGTGGTCAAATTGGAGTTTCCTGAATTGAATTGGGCTACAATTCCATTTTTCTTATCGAATAAGATGAGACCCTTGTTTCTTGTGCACAGCCATAGTTGATTATTGGAAGCTTCATAAATCTTCCAAATCGTATGGTTCCGTAATTCTTCAATGGTTTCAATTTGATTGTTGCCCCGCAATTTTTGAAGACCATGCTCTTGATGTCCGATCCATAAGGTATTGCCATCGTGATATAGGGACATGATCCTGTCCCCGATCAAATTGGATTCCCCGATTTTGATGGTGAAGGCCTGTTGGGTATCCAAATTAATTTTGGTCAACCCTTTGCCCGAGGTTCCTAGCCAAAGGCTTTGGCCATCCTTGGCAATGGCCCTTATAACATCCACATGGGCCTCTTTGGGCACATTTTTGTTGGTGAGAATATTGAACTTGGCCAAGTACTCATCATAATAGCTGACCCCGGCTCCGTCCGTACCTAGCCAAATAGTTCCTGTGAAATCCTCGAATAGAAATAAAATGTCATCATAATGAATGGCATCGGGGTTGTTTCTATCGGCCAAAAAATGCCTAAAGCTCTTGGTAGAGAAATCAATGATATACAAACCTTGTCCGTACGTTGCAACCCATAATCGGCCATATTTGTCCAACAAAAGGTCTTGTATGACCAAATCCGTTGGGAATTTTTCATTTCCAAACCCCTTGAATTGAGCAAAGGTTTCTGACGAGACCGATTTTATAAATAGTCCTTTTTGATAAGAGCCCGCATACATATTTTCACCATTTGCGGTAAAAGAACTAAAATTTGTGTCAGACGATCGGTAGATGGTATCCAAGGCCTGTTTATCATTGGTCAGCTTATAGATTCCTCCCGAGGCGGCTATCCAAAGATGGTCACCCCAATCGATTAAATCGTATATCTCCAGTGACTTGTTTTGAGCACCCAGCACCTGGATAGTGTCTTTCTCATTGGCCTTGATTCGAAAGAGCCCCTTTTTATAAGTGCCAACATAAATGTTCCTTCGCGAATCTTCGTACACAACACTGGCACTATCTATGGGCTTTATTCTTTGAAATTCCCCCTTTTTTCTATCATAGAATTTTAAGGTCCCGGGATTGGTAATGACCCATAATGTGTTATCGGAGTCAATGAATACCTTGCCAAGTTTACTGTAAGTGGGCCTGGTAACATCTTCAAACTGTTCTTTATAGATGTTAAATTCTCTTCCATCGTATTTGTTCAACCCATCCTGTGTGGCAAACCAAAGATATCCGGTGGTGTCTTGAGCGATGCCCACCACACTGTTCTGGGAAAGGCCGTCATTGACTGTAAGGTTGTTAAACGAAAATCGATTGTGAGCTTTGGGTGAACCTTGAGCTTGACCCAATGAAGACTTTCCAATGCACAATAATAAGACCAGTATGGTGCACGGGTATAAAAAGACAAGGCCGTTATGGCTACTTTTTTTTTGCAATACCGTTAATGGTTGAGGTTTGTTTTTACAAGATAACCCTTTTCTTGATTCTCAAGCCCATTTTAGCTCTAACATGCTCGTTTTGATAAATCTAGAGTAGGTAAGTGGCCTATTCATATTGTAAACGCGTAAATAATTTAATTTTTATAAGGCGTTATCTACTAATCACGGGGTGTAGTAGAATAGAATCATCTCAATGGTTAAACAATCCCAAGTATATTTTTAGGATAGTATTATCTTATTTTCAACATGCATATCATATTAATCAGTTTTACTTAATTGATAATTTTGTAATTGTTTAGGTATATTTGAAATGATGAAAGACGAATCAATCACAAAAGTTCACAAATCGTCAACATTTTGAAATCAAAAAGTGAAAACCCCAATAAAACTGGGGGTCCGAAAGAAAAGTTCGATTCTTGCCGGGGCTACTTTTCTTCAATCAATCGAAATCAATCAACCAAGTTTTCTTAGTTGGTGAATACTACAGATTGTCAAATATCAAAAGGCACTTCTGTACTGATCTTCATTACTTCCTTGGAAATAGGATGTGTAAATTCTATTTGCTGAGCATGCAGACAAAGTCGCTCCGAAGGGGTGCCATATAAATTGTCTCCAACAATTGGCGCGTGTAGTCCCAATTTATGGGCACAATGTACCCGCAGTTGATGCGAACGACCCGTTATGGGGTTCAATTTGATCAAAGCTTGGGTGGCTGTCCCTTCAATGACCTCGAAACGAGTCAAAGCTGGTTTGCCATGTTCGTAGTTTACCATTTGCATGGGCCTGTTATTGATATCCAAGATAAGGGGAAGAGATATCTCTCCAGTGGTTGCTGCAATAGGTTTTTCTAGTAGCGCAAAATAGGTTTTGTGAATGGTACGCTCTAAAAATTGTTGTTGCAATAGCTTGTTCGCTTTTTTGGAAAGGGTAACGATCATGATTCCGGAGGTATCTTGATCCAGCCGATGTACGATCATAGGGCCGTTCGCTTGGGGATATTGCTCCAAAATGCGCGATTTTACCGAATCCTTTATATACCTGCCTGGAACGGACAACATGCCCGTAGGTTTATTTACCACCACCAAGTGCTCGTCTTCAAAGAGAATTTCCAGTTTCTTTTCTGCTGCAAAATTTTCCAACAAGGGGTTTGGTTTTACAGGGATTCCTACAAGCATATGTGCAAGAATAGGTTGGCATTTACCTTTACAAGCGGGGTAAAACTTGCCATGTTCCCGTATTTCCGAATTGGGAGAAGGTCCCCACCAAAACTCAGCTAGTGCAACTGGCTTCATTTCCTGCTTAAAAGCATATTGAAACAGTTTTGGAGCAGCACATTCCCCAGCTCCGGCCGGTGGCACATCGATCCCGAAATCGGTGAATACAGATTTAACGGATTTGCCTTCTCCTTCCCCGTTCAAAAAAATGAATGATTTAAAAATGGATTCCTGCAACTCGTTGGACTTGGCTTTACGCAGTGCTTTGAGCGATTCGATTCGTTTTTCGAACTCCGCATGGGCTACTATTGCATTTTCCAACCGCAGGTTCTCGGAACGGGTGAATCGTCTAAGGTCCATTCCTTCATTGGCACCTTGTTTTGCCAAATCTTCCAAAAGCTGGTAGCATTCTTTTTCAGTAAGGTGAATGGACTCTCGTCTTAATCTGTCACGTTCCGATTTTCTTTTTTTGGCTGCTTTCTTAGCAGCCAGAATATTTTCTTTGGTCTCTTTGGTTATCTTTTTTAAGTGTTGCTTCGCACGGATGAACCCTTCAC
>JAAEZN010000099.1 GCA_018222835.1 Algicola sp.
GTGACCCCAGAGGATTACAGGTACCCCTTCTTGGGATAACGAACACCATACATCACCAAAAAAAAAGGCCGCCATTACAGTAATGGCGGCCTTTTTTAATTTTTACAACAATAATCTTAAGCTATGTGTTTGCTTTTATTGATAATTCCTTTCGTCGAAGAAGCTCGCTTTTAATCAACTCTATTTCCCTTGAAGATTGGGAACCAACAGAGGAATTTTCCTCTGCCCTCCTAATCAAGTAAGGTAAAACGTCCTTTATTGGACCAAACGGAACATATTTTACCACATTGTAACCCGCCTTGGCCAAGTTGAAGCTTATATTGTCACTCATGCCAAATAATTGCCCAAACCAAACACGATCATCTGTACTGGTGATGTTGTGAGCAGTTAATTTATGCACCAATTGTTCACAGCTAAATTCATTATGAGTCCCCAAGAACAAGTCAAAAAAATCGAGGTTCTCTAGAACATAATCCAGACCATCGTTAAAGTTTTTATCGGTTGTTGCTTTATCTTGACAGACTGGACTCTTATATCCCATTCGTAGAGCTCTGTTCCGTTCCTTTTCCATATAAGCGCCCCTCACCAATTTAACCCCTACTTTTACATGATTTTTATCGCCAAGACCCTTCAGGGTTTTAAGATAATTCAACTTATGATCTAAATAAAGCTGAACAGTAGTAAAAACTACGGTTCTACTTTTATTGTACTTTATCATCATTTCCTCGGTGAGCCTATCAACTGCGATATGGCTCCATGATTCTTCGGCATCTACCATTATCTTTAAACTATCCGTTTTTGAAACAGCTTCACAAATGGTTTCAAATCTTTTTCTTATCCGTCCCCATTCCTCAGATTCTGAAATACTCAAAGCGGCATCTTCAGATATTTTCCGAAAAATATCCAGTCTTCCAATACCTGTTGGTTTAAACACTAAAAAAGGAATCTGCTCCTGGCTTTCAGAAAATTGGCAGACTTTTAAAAGGGTATCCAATGTGTTATCAAAACTAGTTTCGCTCTCAATACCTTCAACTGAATAATCCAAAATGGACATTACCTTGCCTTTGGCATATAGCTTATCAATTTCAGATTTACAATCCAAAAGGTTTTCTCCTCCACAAAACTGTGAAAAAATGGTTTGCCTCAATAATCCTTGAACAGGCAACCTCATATTGAAAGCTAGTTCCAGTATGGGCTTTCCAAGCTTTGTAAGTGGACCGTACCGAAGTATTCCAAATAAAAATTTAGCTTTTTTAAGCTCTACATTGGATTTTGTGGAAAAGGCAAATTCCGTATTATTAAAGTTTAATATCTCCGACATGATAACAATTGTTGACAAACACTAAACATTTATTTAATCAACTGATTAACAGTGTAATTACAATACCTTAAAGAAGATAGTAAAATGTGGTGGTCGAACTAACGACCACCACAATGAACCAAGAAAGGCACTAACCTATTACAATTAACTATTCTTAACCCTTTATTCCTGGTTGCAATATTTTATAGTTTCTCTCCTCTTTTTGCTGTTTTACCATACGCTTTACATCTTCCAACAGCTTTTTGGCATCATAGATAATACCATCTTTGACGGTATATTTGACCCCTCCGACCCTTTGTATGGTATTATCGTCCATCAATTTTATAGCTCCTGTGCCATAAAGCACTTTTAGATTTACCAACGGGTTTTCTTCCAAGATCACAAAATCTGCCAACTTCCCTGCTGTAATTGTTCCAATCTTGTCATCCATTCCCAAAGATTCCGCTCCATTCAATGTAGCTGCTTTGATCACTTCCAAGGGATGAAACCCTGCTTCTCTTAAAAGTTCCATTTCTCTTGGATAGGAGAAACCATAAAGTTCATAGATAAAGCCGGCATCCGTACCAACGGTAACACGACCTCCTCGGTTTTTATATTCATTTATGAAACTCATCCATAACTTGTAATTCCTTTTCCAGTCAATTTCTTGTTCTGTTCCCCAATAATGCCAATATGATCCATGGGATTCACGGCTGGGTGAGTAAAACTCCCATAAGCTCGGCAAGGTATATTCTTCGTGCCATTCGGCTCTTCTAGCCCTAGCTAAGTCTCTATTCGCTTCATATATGACCATAGTGGGTGATAAGGTAAAATCCAAATCAAGTAATTCCTGCATCACAGCGTTCCATTTTTCTGAATACGGTTTAGCAGCTTGGTTCCATAACTGTCCAGCCTCACCAAAACGATCTTGCTCATTCTGGTAGTTGTAGTCCAACGAATAATTTTGCACCGTCCTATCATCGAACAAAGCTTCAGGAAGGCCGTACCAATGCTCCATTGCGGTTAGCCCTGCACGTGCACTATGCAAAACATTCCATTGACCTACATAGGTTTGTGAATGGTGCATTTTGGATCTAAGCCCCAATTTTTTGTTTTCAGTCAGTGCTGCTTCCATAATTGCTGGAGGAGCTCCAAAGAACTTGATTCCATCAGCTCCATTTTTTGCATTCTGACGCACCCACTCCCTTGCTTGTTCAGGGGTTGTGATTATATTCTTGGCCCCCATCCCAAAGCGGGTATAGGCCAATATTCGTGGAGCTGTAATCTTGTTTTTATTACTTTTCTCCTTATGCTCTAGAACCCAGTCTAGGCCATTTCCGCTCGCTGGGTCGGCAATGGTAGTTATTCCGTGTCCAAGCCATAATTTAAAGACATATTCAGCAGATGTTCCTTGTGCACTTCCTCCGATGTGTGCATGTGAATCTACAAAGCCGGGCAAAATATACATCCCTTCGGCATTCAATTCTTTTCCGCCCGGCCTTAAAACCGGTCTTTTATTAGGATCTATAGGAACTCCTGGGTAGCCTACGACCCTAACCTCTGTTATAACATTGTTTTCTACCACAATATCCACTGGACCTTGGGGCGGAGACAATGTTCCATTGATCATTGTTGCTCCTCTAATTATGAGTTGACTCCATGGACCTTCCCCTTCTGCCCTATCCGGCGCTTTCTCCACTCCAGCTCGATTCTTTCTAAATTTTGCGACAATGGATTCAGCTTTTGGGCCGCCTCGCTCACTTTTAATTTTGGATTGATCGTCTTGAGCATTGGCTGTATATTGCACCGAACACAGTGCAACCAATGCTAGAATCATTTTTATTTTTTTCATTTTTTAGTATTTGATTATTAATTCCGTAATGCCCAAAATAATAATGCACCTTATTAATTGGTTCTATTATATTTTGCAGGCATTCCTTCTGCGGGAATGGACTTAGCTATAAAATCCCTTAAATCATCGTTGGCCGCTTTAAGGTCTTCGTTTCTGAGATACATCATATGGCCGCTCCTATACCCCTTCCAATCCATTCTATCTTTTAGTTTTCCACTGGGATCCATTTGCCACATATTGTATTTTGAATTAAAGTAATCCGTACCCCCATCGTAGTAACCCGCTTGCACAAGAACATTGAGATATGGATTCTGGGCCATGGCCTGTCTTAAATCGTAACCTGTAGTGTTATTGCTCCTATCCCATGGTCGTACCGGGCCGAACATATTATACTTTAAATCGGTTACGTAGTTTAAATGATTTTTAAAGTAATAATTTATGGCAGGTGTAAAGGAATGTAACCAACTGGTAAGTTCTGCCGAATAATCGGGTCGAGTACCGGCAGCTTCTTTATCTATTCCCAAGTATCTTGAATCAAGCCTACCGATATTATATCCTTCATCCCTCAATAATTCTTTCCAAAAAAAGGCTTTGGGAATGCGTAAATTATGTTCCAATATCACTTTTTCCGAAAGTCCTGAGTATCTTGATATTTTGGATGCTACTTGCTTTCTTTCCGAGTCCGACAAGAATCCTCCTTTGGACAAAGCCGGTGTAAGTTCATTAATGGTATATTCCTCAACCTCTGGTAGCACTTCTACCAAATCCTTTGACTGAAGGTCCGATGGCAATTTTTTATGAAACCATGCGGCTGCGGCATAATAGGGCAAGAAATTTGCTGCTCCGGGTACCGTGCCCCGTTCTATACCTAATGTTGTTGGAGAAACCAGTATAACCCCGTTTAGGTACATCCAATGTGAATTCTGCAATTCCAACGATAGTCCAGACACCCTAGGGGTTCCATAGCTTTCGCCTATCAGGAATTTAGGTGATGCCCAACGGTTGCTCCTTGTAACAAAACTGTTTATCCAAGCTGCCAAATACTCAATATCTTGATTTACCCCAAAAAAGGTTTCGGATTTTGTCTTATCATCCATTTCATCAATTGCCCTTGAATATCCTGTATTGACCGGGTTAACAAATACAATATCCGCAACATCCAATATTGTATTGGGATTATCTTTTATACCATAGGGCTGTACCGGGTAACCCTCGTCATCAATTTTTAAAATTTTGGGTCCCGTGTACGCAATATGCATCCATACAGAAGCGGACCCCGGCCCTCCATTAAATGAAATTACAAGGGGCCTTTTAGAAACATCTTTGATATCTGTTCGTTGGTAATACGTATAAAAAAGCCCGGCAATTATATTGCCCTTATCATCCCATACAGGCTGTTTTCCGGTCGTGGCGCTATATTTCACCTCCTTTCCTTTCACATTCACCTTTCCATAGGTAATGACAGTAGAATCCATCGCCGTATTGATTTGCTGGGAATGGACAAAACCAACACATAGAAACAAGGCTATCCAAATGTTATTTTTTTTGAACATGTTTTATTTATTAAAGATTAAGCTCGTATGTGAATCGAGATAAATAATTTCGGAAACAATTTCAGTTTGAAAAGGGGGCAGGTTTCTACCGCATCAAGATAGCAACAATAAAAAAGCCATCAACCACCCCCTTTAGATAATCAAACACTTAAAAGAATCACAAAATCATTGTCAATCATTGGTACTTTTGGCTACCAACAATTTGAAAAAAGTCTAGTTTACGTCCCAAAATAGTTTGGTGGTAAGTAAATCACCTCCTATGGCTGCATCTGCATTTTCATAATTTGACTTATTCAATGTTTGTTCCGAAATCGGATAAGTCAATCGTACCGGTACTGTGGGAACAAATGATTCTGGAGGAGCTTCAAGAGTTGGATAATCCAAGCGTCTAAATTCGGTCCATGCCTCTAAACCTTGATTAAACAATGCCAACCATTTTTGCATACCTATTTTTTGTTGCCATGTTCCTGCAGCAGTACCATAAGCTACCATCGGATTCAACAAATAGTCATCTGCATCACCCCCTAGACCATAGTATTCAAAAGAAGCTCTGATTGCTTTGTTATAGTGCTCTTCTGCATTGGTGACTCCTGCAATTGATCGTTCTGCCGCTTCTGCCAACAAAAACTCAACGGTTGAATAGTCCAAGAGAATTACTGGTGTTGATGGTTGATAGAACAATGTCCCAAACTTGGAATAATCGTTATAAGCTACTGCCAGTCCTGATGGTGCTCCGAGATAAACTCCGTCCGTACCCTCAACTTCTTGAAAGAATACTGCTATTCGCTCATCTTCCACCTCGTTCATATAGTCCACAAATACATCGCAACCAACAAAATCTCTACGATTTCCAACTGCCAAATCCGTCCAAAGTTCAGCAGTATTGGGCTGGGATTCCAAATGCTCTATTTGGGCGATATCCGCATTTGAGGTGAATACATTTGGAAGTGCCGTAGTAACGGCCTGTGACCCCAATGTTGGATCTGCATCAATAATCCGCATTCCCATTTGCAATAAAAGTGAGCTTCCAAATCGCTTCCAATTGGAAACATTGCCATTGTACAAAATGTCTTGGGCCCAAGAACCTTGGCTTTCGTCCAAGTTATTGATTGCTACGGTCAACCTACTTATTAGATCCTCATAGATTTCTTGTTGATCGTCATATTCAGGGGAAATGTTTTCCACATCCAATGCTTGGGAATAAGGAATATCGCCAAATGCCTCTACTAGTTTTGAAAAAGTATAAACCTCCACTATTTCAATAATTGCCAATTGATTGGCATTTGCAGGAGTACTGTTTTCTAAACTTTCGATGATTTGGGTACTTTGAGCAAGATTGTTCAAAATATCCATGTAAACTTCATTCCAAGTAAAATTGGAATAGTATGTAGTCCCTTCATTGTACGTTACGGATGATATTTGTTGGACCAACAACCTTGTAGTGTTGAAAGGATTACCATTGGCTCCATATGTAATACCGCTCATAGTATCCGAAAGGTTTTTCACCGCATTGTTGAAAAAGGTTTCCGCAGGTGCTTCGGTTGCATTCTTAACATCTACGTTCATGTCTTCCAAATCACCGGAACATGAGAAAAAAACCGCTATTAAAATTATGATATAATAGTTTTTCATTTTCTGTTTTTTATGGTTTAGAATTGAACTTGAAGGTTTACCCCAATATTTTTTACCGTTGGCATAACCCCATTCTCAGAGCCCTGTAAATTTCCAGAGCTCAAACCTGCTTCCGGATCTGCAAAGGGCAAGTTTTTATGTATGATCCAAAGGTTGGAACCTACAATTCCCAATCTTAGGGACTGGATGCTCAACTTCTCCATAAAGGGCATTTTAGGAAAGTTATAGTTCAGGGCAACCTCTCGAAGCTTTACATAAGATGCATCATAAATAAAATGAGCTCTTGGTGCCAAAATACTTCCTGTTGCATTTCTGTAAGTATCCATTGCAGTCCTAACCGTGTTTTTAGAACCATCTGGAGCAACACCGTCCAATATAATACCTCCTCCATCTGCCAAGGAGTTACGAATCGGGTTGCCCAGGTCGTTCAAACCTGTTGACCATGTGTACAATCCCGATCTATTACCTGTATTGATATCATTGGAAAATACGTCTCCTCCACTTTGGATATCAATCAAAAAGCTAAGGTCAAAGTTTTTGTATCGTAAAGAATTGGTGACCCCTGCAGTCCAGTCTGGAGTTATATTTCCAATTACATTATTGGAAGTTGTGGTTCTCTCATAAGCTCCAGTTTCCTGATTTATCAATCGTTTACCATCCACATAAATGTAATCCGTTCCCTGAATGGTACCATATGGTTCTCCCACAGTGGCATTAATGGACACTCCGTTTACTGACCCCAATTGAAGGTTACTACCTCCTTCGAACAAAGACAATACCTCACTTTGGTTTTTTGCCCAGTTTACATTTGCTCTCCATTGAAAGTCCCCTGTAGGAATAATATCCCAGTTCAAAGCGATCTCTACACCCTTGTTCTGAATTTCCCCTGCATTGACAAACTTGGAAGAGTAACCTGTAGTGGTAGAAACGGCTACAGGTATAATCTGGTCTTTTGAGTTGGTTTGATATAACGATAGGTCCAAACCAAGCCTATTGTTTAAAAATTTCAACTCAAGACCCGCCTCGTAGCTAATGGTGGTTTCTGGCAACAGATTCTCATTGTTCTTTGTATCGTTGGTGCCATATAAAGGTACGGCTCCAAAGGGTGTTGGTTTGTTCAACACATCCACCAAACTATTGGCTGGAGCTGAACTTCCCACCTCGGCATAATTAAGACGAAGCTTACCAAAGCTCAACCAACTTTTATCCAACAAATTGGAGAAAACAAAACTTGATGAAACGGACGGGTAAAAGTAGGTGCTATTTTCCTCTGGTAAAGTTGAAGAGTGGTCAAATCTACCGGTTAAATCCACATAAATAAGATTATCGTACCCGAAAGAAGCTAGTCCATAAAATCCATCGACTCCAACCTTTTCAACGTTTTCAATGGGCGCTGGTGGCAAGTTCAACGAATTGGACAAGGAGAAAAGATCTTTCAAAACCAAACCTCCATTGGTTTCGGCATAAATTGAACTAAGGTCCGTTCTCCGGATATTGGTACCTAAAACCCCGCTTATGTTAAGCTTATCAGTAACGTATTTGTTAAAGTTCAGCATAAGGTCGTAGTTTTCCTCACTAAAATTGATATTTCTTCTGGAATACCTTCCTACAGCTCCTGCCGTTCCTTTATTGTTTCTCTCTTCCTGAATAAAAGAATAGGTGTCCAAAGAAACTCTACCTTCAATATTCAACCAATCCGTGAATTTGTATTTCAAAGAAACGTTTCCGAAGATTCTGCTACGTGAATCGTTCTGATAGTTTTCGTAAACAACCCAATATGGGTTATCAATAGTTCCTCCCATAAAAGGATCCACATTAAGATCGGTGTTGAAGTAAGCATCTTTCAATTCATCGATACCAACGTTCATAGCCCAGTACTTTCTCATGGAAGAAATTACATTTTGTGCGTTCCCTCCGGTTTCGTTTCCTGTCCTGTTCCTTCCCAATGCATCGGTCAAAATATAGTTGGCACTTCCCGACACAGAAAATTTATCGGTGATATCAAAAGAGGTATTTATAGAAATATTGTCACGAGTCAAGTTACTATTGGGCATAATCCCATCTTGATCAAAACGTGTATAGGCTATCCTATAATTAGCTTTGTCGCTTCCTCCTGCAATAGCAACGCTGTTTGTTGTTGTGATAGGTGTTTCAAAAAAATCTATTAACCTACTTTTTGGAGCTTCCCAAGGCGTTGGCTGTAAATAAAAAGGTGAACCTTCGTAAAAAGAATCCCATTGATATACTAAAAGATTGGGATTAAAAGGCGCTCCGTAGGAACCATAAGCAGTGGAAGGAGTTACCAAATCCAATTCCCCATCTCCATCAACATCGGTATCTACAAAGAAACTATCACCGCTACTCCCATAAACGGGACCATATCCTGTACCATATTCGTATTGAAAATCTGGCCAAGTAGATTTATCTATCCATCCTACGGTTACATTGGAATTAATGGTTATGGTAGGTTTCTTTTTTGAACCTGCACCGGATTTTGTAGTGATAATAACTGCACCATTGGTAGCTCTAGATCCGTAAAGAGCTGTAGCTGCAGCCCCTTTCAATACATTTATAGATTTAATGTCATTAGGGTTAATATCAGAAGCCATATTACCATAATCGAACCCACCGGTACCACTCTGCTGATCGGAGGTATTGAAATTGGAGTTGCTCACAGGTACACCGTCCACTACAAAAAGTGCTTGGTTATTTCCTGTTAACGAGGTGCTTCCCCTTATTACAACATTACTGGATCCTCCCATATTGGTGTTGTTCTTTATCTGAACACCAGCAATCTTACCTGATAACGCATTTACAACATTATCCGTAGGGGTTCTGTTTACGTCTTCGCCATCCACTTCTTGAGTGGCATATCCTAGTGATTTTTTCTCTCTGGATATACCTAGTGCGGTTACAACAACTTCGTCTAACTGGGCAGAATCTTCCTGAAGCTGAATGGTAATCGAGTCGCTTCCAGTAACCTCAACTTCCTTTGTTTTAAATCCAATATAGGAAACCACCAATACATCTCCCATACTGGCCTCTATGCTAAAATTTCCATCAAAATCGGTTTGGGCACCAACGGATGTTCCTTTTACCATAATATTTGCCCCCAACAATGGTATTCCTGTAAAATCCACAACAGTCCCACTAATAGTAGTTTGCATAACGGGCTGTATTATTGAAGCATTTGGAGATTCGCTCAATTTGGGCTTTGCCATAGTTCTCATGAGAATGACCTGCCTACCCCTAATTTGATACGTAATATTGGTATCACTGAACAAAAGTGAAAGTACCTTCTCTAAATTTTGGCTCTTTGTTTTTAGGCTAATCTTCTTGTTTAGAGGAATCTTACTGTACTCGTACATAAAACGGTACTCTGAAATAGATTCTATTTTTCCTAAAGCATTCTCCAGGGTAACCTCTTTCAAATCCAGTGTCAGTTTTTCACCCTGATATCCCGGGTCTGCCTTCACCTGTACTATAAAAGCGATTAATAAGAAAATGGTGAGCTTGGAGGTAATCCCAATATTCAAGAATCTCTCTATCAAAAAAATTCTAGATGGTTTTTTTTTCATAATTTTGAGTTGATTTAATTAGTTTGAATCGATATTTATTACACAGTTAAAAGGGGGAATGGGCCAACATTCCCTCTTTTTGTGTTTTCTAGTTAGACCTATTTCATTGGCTGTTATGTTTTTAAGTTAGTTATGTATATTCTAGTTGGTTTAGGTTATTTTATAATTATTTCTTTGTCCTTGGCCTTGTCTTTTTGCTGAATTGTATATTCAAATGGTGCAATTACTTGGAGTCCATTCAGCACATCCTCAATACGCTCAACATTTCTATTAAACCTGGCATTAAATGTTTGGTTTATAATATTATCGTTGGCATTTTTAATATCCACGTCATAAACACGTTCTAGAGTTTCGAGCAATTCAGGGAACGAAGTATTCCTAAATACCACTTCCCCGTTTTTCCAACCCGTATAAAGGCTCGTATTTACTTGTTCCACCTCCATCTCTCCTTTTGATCTACTCCATGCCCCTTTGTCTCCTGGAACCAGCAAAGTAGATTCATTTAAATTGCTGTTGGGGTTAAGCCTTACAGACCCTTCCACCAAAACAGTGGCTACCTCATTTTGGCTATCATAAGAAGAAAAATTGAACTCGGTCCCCAGGACACTGACTCTTACATCTCCCGAGTTTACGATGAACGGACGTTCGTTGTCCTTGGTTACGTCAAAATAAGCTTCACCATGTATAAAAACCTCTCTATTTCCTTTTTCGGGAAACATAACCGGAAACTTAATTCTTGTACCTGAGTTCAGGTTGACCCGGGTACCATCAGAGAGTACAAGTGTAAACATTAGACCGTTGGGTATGTGCAACTCGTTGTATATAGGACTTTCGCCCTCAGACCCGGCATCATAAATTAAAGTATCCCCAGAATGGAGAACAGTATTTCCAGAAGGTAACTTTATGGAGTGTTCTACTTTTTCATCTATTATTTTTATACCGTTTCCTGTATCCAATGAAACAAAATCCCCATCAATATCAGCTTGCATGGCCTTGGTTTGATTTTTGTTAAAATGAACAACTGCTGCACCTAACGCAATAAGGCCTATAAAAATCGCTGCATATTTTAAAACACTCTGGATTTCGAACCTCTTTGGTGATTTTTCGTCCAATCTTGCTTTAATCACCTCCCAATCTCCATCTACATCCAAATTATAGAGAAGCTCCAAAGCATCATCCACCAAATCCTCTTCCACGATCTGATCTATAATTTCCTGATCGGATTCTAAAAGATCATCAACATCTTTCTTCTTTCCAGATGATTCTTTAAGTCTTTTTAAAAGTAATTGCAATGACTCTTTGCTATACATTTATTGAATGT